>JAKAOH010000189.1 GCA_021812285.1 Acidobacteriota bacterium
TCCGATCTCATCCCCCTCCCGGCGACAACACAAAATAGTCTCCCACTCCCTGCGCCGCGAGTTTTTCCCCCAGCCGCGCCTCCGCTTCCGGCCGCACGCGCAGCGGAAATCGAATCGGCGAATTGCGCGCGCCGAGCGCGGTGACCAGCGAAAGATTCTGCTCGATCACGTGCTTCCCTGCTGGCGCGATTCGCCGCGTATAGGCCAGCGCCGCCGCGGACTCCCGCGCGAAGCGCGCCGAAAACCCGATTCGCTCCGGGGTGCCTGAAAGCCTGACCAACGCCGCGGATTTGTAAAGCCCCTGAAAATCGATCGCGCACGTGTACCGCGCCGTTCGCAGCCTCCACGCGACGAACGCGAACGATCCCGCCGAGCGGTCCAGAATCACCACGTCGTCCAGGGCCGGATTCCGTTCGAGCAGCGGGTACCAATGCCGTTCCACCACCCACTCGATTCGCGCCTCCGGATGCGCCTCCCGCAGCGCCGCCACCGCCGGCAGCGTGAAAATCAGGTCGCCCAGCGAACCGAGCCTCACGATCAGGAACCGCGAATCACTCATGGGGAAAATTTCGAATCCGCTGAATGGAATCGCCGCTCGAATGATTTTTGGGATCGCCGACGATGGCCACGCGAATCCCCAACCGCTTCGACACCGCGCGCTCCGGCACCGTTTCCACCGTGTAATCGGTGCCCTTGGCGTGCACGTCCGGCCGCAACCGTTCGAGCAGAGCGCCCACGTCGTCTTCCTCGAACACCACCACGAAATCCACCGCCCGCACCGCGGCCACCACCTGCGCGCGCGCCTCGGCCGGCATCACCGGGCGTCCCGCGCCCTTTAGCCGCCGCTCGCTCGCGTCGGAATTGATCCCGACCACCAGCACGTCTCCTTCGCGCCGCGCCCCCTCGAGAAACCGCACGTGCCCCGCGTGCAGCAGGTCGAAACATCCGTTGGCCAGAACGATGCGCCGTCCGCGTTCGCGCTCCCCAGCGAGCCTCCCGACGAGCGCCTCGACGCTCAGGATTTTCTCGCGCGTATTCATCGCGCCGCGGCGTCGGCCCGCACCGCCGCTTCGAGTTCCGCCCGACTCACCGTCGCCGTTCCCTGCTTCATCACCACGATTCCACCCGCGTAATTCGCCAGGCGCGCCGCTTCGAGGAACGTCGCGCCCGAGGCCAGCGCCAGCGTGAACGTCGCGATCACCGTATCGCCGGCTCCGGTCACGTCCGCCACTTCGTCGCTGCCGTAAATCGGGATGGACTGCGGTTTCCTTCCGCGCTCGAAGAGCGCCATACCGTCCTTTCCGCGCGTCACCACCAGCGCGTCCAGATTCATCCGCCGCCGCGCCCGCTCGCCCAGCCGCGCGAGCAGCGCATGGTCCGCGCCGATTCGCGCGTGGTATTGCGCTTCGAGTTCCGGCTCGTTCGGCGTCGCCGCCGTCAGCGGCACGCCCGCATATCCGAGCAGGTTGTGCCGGGAATCGAGTGTCGCGATTGCGCCGCGCTGCCGCGCCGCCGCCACGCGCCGCGCCATTTCCGGCGTCACCACCCCCAGCCCGTAATCCGAAAAGAGAATCGCATCGGCGCTTCGCGCGAGCGCCTTCGCCCGCCGTTCGATCCGTTTCCGCACCCGTTCGCCAAGCGGCGCCGGCTCTCGGTCCACGCGCAGCACCTGCTGCCCCGCCGTGTGCGCCCATCCGGCCAGAAATCGCGTTTTGGTCGGCGTCTCCCATCCCGCCAGGCGCGCCACGCCCTCGACGTTCACACGTTTTCCCCGGAAATACGCCGCGAGCGCGTGTCCCGCTTCATCCCGTCCCACCGCGGCGACCGGCAGCACCCGCGCGCCCAGATCCGCCAGATTGTTCGCCGCATTCGCTCCGCCGCCGGGAACCAGATGCGTTTCCCTGTGCCGCAGAATCAGCACCGGCGCCTCGCGCGATACGCGCGAAATCTCACCCGAAACGAAAACGTCCGCCACGAAATCGCTCACCACCAGCACCGTTCGCCGCGCAAACGCGCCAACGAGTTCCAGCAGCCGGTCCCGGTTCGCGTCCGTCATCGCTCTCCCAAAATGACGTTCGTCGCCGCCAGCAGATTTTCCGCCACCGAATCCGGTTGCCGCGGCCATCGCTGGCGGTTCCATTCCCATTCGCCGCGTCCGTACCCGGTCATCACCAGAATGCCGTGGCAGCCCACCGATTGCCCCATCTGCACGTCCGCGTAGCGGTCGCTCACGATATACGAACCATCGAGCCGCAATCCGTGCTCGCGCGCCGCCTGCTCCAGCATTCCCGGCAGCGGTTTCCGGCACGTGCACCGGTGCTCGCTTCCGTGCGGGCAATAGTAGACACCGTCCACGCGCGCGCCCGCGGCGCCCAGTTCCACCATCATGTGCTGGTGCACCTGCTGAACCAGTTCCTCGGGGAAAAATCCACGCGTCACGCCCGATTGATTCGTCACCACGATCACCGGCCATCCCGCTTCGTTGAGCCGGCGAATCGCCTGCGGCGCGAAAGGAAACATCTGGAAGCGCGAAAGGTGGTTCAGGTAGCCCACTTCTTCGGCGATCGTTCCGTCGCGGTCGAGGAACACCGCCGGGCGCGGTTTAGCGTTATCCATCGGCTTGCCGATCCTCGATCTGCCGTCGGGTGGCTTGAAAAACGTCTTCGACGCTGATGCGCGTCATGCAGCGATGATCCACGGGACAGTATCGCAAAAAACAAGGGCTGCAGGAAACCGGTCGCCGCACCAGCGTCCGCCGCAAAGCGAGCGGCGCGGTGCCTTCCGGATCGGTCGAGCCGAAAACGGCCACCACCGGCAGCCCAACCGCCGCGGCAACGTGCATCGCGCCCGAATCGTTGCCCAAAAACAGCCGGCACGCCGCCAGCAGCGACGCCAGTTCTCGCGCGGTCGTCTCGCCGATCAGGTTAATCGCCGGCCTCCGCATCGCTCCCGCGATGCGCCCGCCGATTTCCCGTTCGCCCGCCGTGCCAAAAAGCACGATGCTCGCGCCCATCCGTTCCGCCAGCCGATCGGCCACCGCGGCGTAGCGTTCCGCCGCCCAGCATTTCGCCGCGCCGTAAGACGCGCCCGCGGCCAGCGCCACGGCGAATTCGCCCGCTCCGAGCGAGCGCAATTTTTCTCGCGCCCGCGCCGCTTCTTGGGCGTCCACGCGCAGGCGCACGCGCTCCACCACCGGCAGCTTTTCGATCCAGCCCGCGCGCCGCAGCAATTCCAGGTAGTAATACGTCTCGTGCGCTGGAATTTCGCCCGCGCGCGGCTTCGCCACGGCCCGCGTCAGCAGCCATCGCCGGCCGTCTCGCGCGTACCCGATGCGCTCGCGCGCGTGCGCGCGCACCAGAAACCACGCCGAAGCAAAGGAATTGGGCAAGGCCACGCCGAAATCGAACCGCTCGCCTCGAAGCGCCGCGCCAGCTATTGTGCTTTCCCGCCGCGCTCTTTTGCTCGCGCCGAGCGACACCACCCGGTCGGCAAATTCCTGCCCGCGGTAGAGATCGGCGACCGCCTCCCGAGCCGCGATGGTGATTTCCGCGCCCGGCTCCCACGCGCGCAGCGCTTCAAGCGCCGGAATCGCCATCACCGCGTCGCCCACCCAGTTCGTCGCGCGCACCAGGATTTTCACTTTGCCTCGCCGCGCCTCCGCTCGATCGTTGCGACCAGCGTCTGCCACAATTTCTCCGGCTCGGTGGGCCGCAGCGCGATGCGGCAAGCGAATACGGGAAATTTCGAAAATTTCAGTCCGCCCAAGTTCAGCAGGTCCTTCTCGGTGCAGATCATCGCTTTCGCCCCGGCGTCCGCCGCGAATTCTTCCAGCTCGTTCACCCTCCGCTGCGTGAAGCGGTAGTGGTCCGGAAACCGCGCCGAGCCAGCCGCTTCCAGGTTCCAGCGTTCGACATCGCGGAAGAATGCGAGCGGATTGCCCGTCCCGCAAAACGCATAGAATTTCACGCCCCGCTCGCTGTCGGTCGCCGGCCGGGGCTTGCCCGGCGAAACACGCGTCAACCCAACGAGTTCTGTCTCCGCATAAAAAATCGGCGCGTCCGTCCTCCGCCGCAGTTCGCGTTCGAGCTCGGGATCACCCTCCGACCGCGTGATGACCACGACATCCGCGCGGCGCAGCGACGTCAGCGGCTCGCGCAACCTTCCTGCTGGCAACAGCAACCCTCCGCCAAACGGGTTCAGATCGTCCACCAGCACTACATCGGCGTCGCGATGCAGCCGTAAATGCTGGAATCCGTCGTCCAACACGAACCACCGCACGCCTTTCGCTTCGAGTTCCCTGCCCGATTCGTAGCGGTCCTTGCCCACGCCGATCGGCACCCGCTCGCCCAAATGGCTTTCGAGCACCATCACTTCGTCGCTAACTCGGCGCGGCGTTTTCGTCTCCGGGTTCAGATCGGCCGGCAGTTCCACGCTCCGGTACCCACGAGTCAGCACGCCCACCTTCTCGCCGGCGGCCGCCAATTGGCTCGCCAGCCAGATCACCATCGGCGTTTTGCCCGTGCCTCCCACCGTCAGGTTGCCCACGCTGATCACGACTCCGTCCAGCCGCTTCCGCTTGAGCATTCCCCGGCGAAACATCCACAGCCGCGCGCGCGCAACCAGTCCAAACAGCAATGAAAACGGCCAGAGCAGCGTCTTTCCGATTTCGTTCAGGATATTCAATTATTTAGCCTCATCGGTGGCAAGCAATTCCTTCGCACGCCCGACCACGCGGTCCAGCGCTCCGCGGTTGCGTTCCATCAGCTCTCTAGCCGCGCGCCCGGCCGTTTCCCGCGCGCCTGGATCCTCCATCCAGCGATTCCACGCGCCTGCCAGTTCGTTCGCCGTCGCCACCTGGACGCCGGCGCCGGCGTCGAGGAATCTTCGCGCGATTTCGCGGAAATTCTCCATGTGCTTTCCGAAAACCGGCGGTTTGCCGAGCGCCGCCGGTTCCAAAATGTTGTGCCCACCCGCCGGCGCCAGCGACCCTCCGATGAACACCAGGTCCGCCGCCGTATACGCTCCGGCCAACTCCCCGATCGTGTCGAGGAGCAGCACGCCCGTTTCCGGATCGAATTCCCGCGCGAAATCCAGGCTGCTGCGCCGCGCGAGTCCCCATCCGCGCATCTCGGCAATTTCACCCGCTGCCGCGAATCGCTCCGGCTTTCGCGGAGCCAGCACGAGCAACGCTTCAGGATGCCGTTCGCGCACCTGCGCGAAAGCGTCCAGCACCGCGTTCTCTTCTCCCGCCACCACGCTCCCGGCGACGATGACCGGCGTTCTCTGTTCCTGTTCGCGCCGCTTTTCCAGCCAGTCGGCCAGGGAGTTTCGCTCCGGCGCCGGCGCGTCGAATTTCAGGTTTCCGCCCACGGTCACGATTTCCGCCGGCGCTCCGAGCGCCACTAGGCGCTGCGCGTCCTCATTCGTTTGCGCCAAGAACGCGCTCGCATCCCCCAGCACTCGCCGCACGAATCCGCGAAAGCACCGGTATCGCAGGAACGACCGCTCGGAAACCCGCGCGCTGGCGAAAATCACCGGCACGCCCTCCCGCCGCGCCACGCGCAGGAAGTTCGGCCAGATTTCCACTTCCAAAATCACCACCAGCCCCGGCCGCACCGCCCGGAAAAACCGCCGCACCACCCACGCCCAATCCAGCGGAAAGTAGATCCAGCCTTCGGCGAAAGCGATTCGTTCGCGCGCCATGCGCTGCCCGGTGATTGTGGTCGTCGAAACGATCAGCCGCCGCCTCGGGTAGATTTTCTTCAGCCGAGTCGCCAGCGCCGCCGCGGCCGCCACTTCCCCCACCGAAACCGCGTGAATCCAGATCGCTCCCGGCGATTTCTCCGCCTCCGCGGCCAGTTCCCTGGGCAATCGGCCCATCCGGTGCGCCAGATTCGGCCAGTATTTCCCATGTCGCAATCCCTGCACCGCGAAATAAGGCAGCGCGACAATCAAACCAGCGGCGAGAAGAAGGCTATAGACGAAGTACATGAGCGTGTGCGCCGCTCGCATCCGCCGCGAGCGGCCGTGACGCGCTATTATAGGGGACGCGCGGGCCGGAACCCGAACCTGGCTCGGCTTCCACGGGGGTTTTCTCGATGCGCCTGGCAGTCGTTGCGGCCCTCTTCGCCGTTTCCGCCGCGTTGCCCCAGGCCGTTCCCACCGATCCCGCTCGACTTCCCGCACACGATTCCCATCAAGGCATTCTGGTCGCCTGCGACGCCTATCAGAACGCGCAGCGGGTCAAGAAGACGTTCGGCAAACAGAATCCACTCAAAGCCGGCATTCTTCCCATTGCCGCCTACATCCGCAACTCCACGAAATGGCCCGTGGCCATCACCCTCCGCTCGATTCGCCTGGAAATCGTGCCGCCGAAAGGCAGCCGCCAGCAGCTGATTCCGCTCACGCCGGACGAAGTGGCCACTGCGATTCTGCATCCCAAGCGCCCGGAATTCGGCGCGCGCCGGCGTTTGCCGCTGCCTTTTCCGATGCCCAACTCCAGCAAGAAATGGCGGAAGCTGCGCGAAAAGCTCGATCTCCTCTCGTTTCCCGATGCCGTCATCGCTCCCGGCGCCACGGTTCACGGCTTCTTTTATTTCGATATGGCCGGCGACTACGACGCCATTCGGTTCGCCCGCTTCTACGTCCCCGACC
>JAKAOH010000022.1 GCA_021812285.1 Acidobacteriota bacterium
CTGCATCAGGAAGGCGCCCACCGTCAGCCAGCCCAGCGACGGCGCGTACGCCCAAAGCGGAATCAGCAACAGGCCGAGAACCGCGGCCGAAATCATCGCGCGCCGCCGTCCTCGCCGGTCGCTGAACAGTCCGAAAAACAAGCCGCCGAGAATCGCGCCTACCATTGAGATGATCGTGATGATGGAGGTGATTCGCGGATCGCAGTGGCGCTCGATCTTGAGGAACGTCGGATAGAGATCCTGCGTCCCGTGCGAAAGCAGATTCATCACCGTCATCAGCACCACGATGTAGACGAACCGCTTCCAGTTGCGCAGGATCGCGCGCCAATAGCTCGACCATTGCGGCGCGCGCGATTTGCGCCACGCTTCCGGCTCCTTCACCTTCGACCGCACAAAGATCACCAGCAGCGCCGGCAAACCGCCAACGAAGAACATCGGCCGCCAGCCCCAGTGCGGAAAGATTCCCCAGTAGACAAGGGCCGCGAGCAGGTAGCCGAAGGCGTAGCCCTCCTGCAGCAGACCGGAAATGATTCCGCGGCGCTCGGCGGGAACCGATTCCATCGCCAGCGACGCGCCCACGCCCCATTCGCCTCCCATGCCGATGCCATAGAGCGCGCGGAGGAAAAGAAACACCGCGTAATTCGGCGCGAGGCCCGAAAGCACCTCGACCACTGCGTAAAACAGAATATCGAGCATCAGCGGCAGGCGCCGGCCCCAGCGATCGGCCATCAGCCCGAAAATCACCGCTCCCACCGGCCGCAGCGCCAGCGAAGCGGTGAGCGCCAGCGCGATATCGGTAACCGAGCGGTGGAAATCGTGCGCGACGGGAACCAGCACGAAAACCAAAATGAAGAAATCGAGCGCGTCGAGCGTCCAGCCGAGGAAGCTGGCGGTGATGGCGTACCGCTCGTTCTTCAGGTCCCTTGCGGGCACCTTCCCCGGTGCGGTGGGCGAACTCATCGCCGCTGTTTGTATCACCGGCGAAGGCCGATTGACTACGTGTATTTTCGGGATTTTTTCTGCAGACCGGCGATGGGAAACCGCCGGTCAAGACGCAAACGAACGGCCACCGAACGTGATCCAAGGAGGCGACGCTCGCCGACATGTCATCCCGAACCCCGAATTTTCGGAGCGAGGGATCCGCTTTCGTTCTGACCGAGGGAACTGGCGGTAGCGGGCCGAGGAGCCCGCGAGCGGCTAAGTCCGGTAGCTCGCGTTGATGCGGACGTATTCCGCGGTGATGTCGCAGGTCCACATGCGCGCCGAGCCGCGGCCCGCGCCCAGATCGATCGCCAGCGAGAACTTCGGTTCGAGCAGGCGACGATGCAGATCGGCTTCGTCGAACGGCACCGGCGTCCCGCGCCGGCAAACTAGCCGCCCGGCCATCCATACGCGCACGCGGTCCGGATCGAACGGAACGCCGGCGCGTCCGGCCGCCGCCAGAATCCGGCCCCAGTTCGGGTCGGCGCCGGCGAGCGCGGTTTTCACCAGCGGAGACGTGGCAATGGTTTCGGCCACGCGCCGCGCCGCGCGGTGGCTGGGCGCGCCGCGCACTTCGATTTCCGCCACGTGCGTCGCGCCTTCGCCGTCCGCGACGATCTGGAGGGCCAAGTCGGCGCATACGCGTTCGAGCGCCTGGGCGAATTTTTCCGTTTCCGCCGTTCCCGAGCGCAGCGCGGCGCCGGAATCGCCGCTCGCGAGGAGCAGTACGGTGTCGTTCGTCGAGGTGTCGCCATCCACGCTGATCGCGTTGAACGTCCGCTCCGCCACGCGCCGCAGAAGCCGCGAAAGCAATGCTGGAGGGACGGCGGCGTCCGTTGTGAGAAACGCCAGCATCGTCGCCATCTGTGGATGAATCATGCCCGCGCCCTTGGCGCAGCCGGCGATCCGCACGGTTTTTCCGCCCAGGCGGCAACGGGCGAAGGAACGCTTCGGCCGCGTGTCGGTGGTCATAATCGCACCGGAAAACGCCTCGAACGACTCCGCCGCGCCCGCACGAGCCGCGACGAGCGACGGCAGTACGCTGGTGATGAGCCCCGCGTCGAGCGGCAGGCCGATCACGCCGGTCGAGCAGACCAGGATTTCGCGTTCCGCGCAGCCGAGTTCCCGCGCCATGGCGCGCGCCGTCGCGCGCGAAGCGGCCATCCCCGCTGCTCCGGTCGAACAATTCGCGTTTCCCGAATTCACCACAATCGCGCGCGCGCGCCCGCGCGAAGCCCGCAGGTGCTCGCGCGTCACGAGCACCGGCGCCGCTTTCACGCGGTTCTTCGTGAAGATGCCGGCCGCCGAAACGCCGCGCTCGGCGACGATAATGCCCAGATCGCTGCGTTTCTTCCGGATGCCGCAATGCGCCGCCGCGCAGGCGAAGCCGCGCGGCAGCCCCGCGCCCGTTTTCCCCGCACTCATGCCGTAACCCTCGTTTCGTTATTTGTGGCGGCCAGCGGAAAATTCACCCGCCGCTCCGCGACCTGCGTCACCACTCCCGTCAGGCTACAATCCTTCGCGCGAGGACAGACGGCGCAATCCCGCTCGATTTTTTCCGCCAGCGCGTGGCGGCCGATCGCCTGGAATCCGCGTCGCAGAAAAAATTCCGGCGAGCGCGTCACCGCGAAAACGCGGGCGTAGCCGCGCCGCCGCGCCTCCAGCATTCCCGCGCGCAGCAGCCGCGCGCCCAGCCCGCGTCCGCGCCATTCCGGATCCACGGCTACCGAGCGAATTTCCGCGAGGTCGGCCGAGTAGCGCTCGAGCGCCAGGCATCCGGCCACGCGCTCGCCATCGGCGAGCACCAGAAATTTTTCGATTCCCGTCAGGATTTCTTCGCGCGAACGCGGCAGCAGCGCGCCGCTCGCCGCGTAGAATTCCACCAGCCGCGCGATCGGTTCGGCATCGGCGGCGCGGGCGCGTCGCGTTCGCATCAACGGGCTCCTTCGCGCAGGCCCGCGGCGCGCAGCCACGCCCGGCAATTCTCCAGCGCCTCGCGCACCGGCCGAGGGCCCGCGCCTCCCGCGAGTCCGCGCCGTTCGAGCGCCGCTTCGACCGTGATTTCGCGCTGCCAATCCGGCTCGAACACCGGCGAAAACGCCTTCATCACGTCGAGCGGCAACTCGTTCCACGGTTGGCCGCGGCGCTCGGCTTCTTTCACCAGGGCGCCGATGATTTCGTGCGCCTGCCGGAACGGCACGCCGCGCGCGACCAGGTAATCGGCGGCGTCGGTCGCGAGCAGCGCCGGATCCGCCGCCGCGCGCCGCAAACGCTCTTCGTTGATTCCCGTCGCGGCGACGGCGCCCGCGGCGATTTCCGTGGCGGCGAGCATCTGATCGTGCGCGTCGAAAAGCGGTTCCTTGTCTTCCTGCAGATCGCGCTGATAGCTGCTCGCAAGCCCCTTCAGCGTCACCAGCAACGCCACCAGCGCGCCCGTCACGCGTCCCGTTTTCCCGCGAATCAGCTCCCACGCGTCGGGATTTTTCTTCTGCGGCATCATGCTGCTGCCGGTGGAATAGGCGTCGGGAAGCCGGAGGTAACCGAATTCGGCGCTGGCGAAAAGGATGAAATCCTCGGCGAGGCGCGAGAGATGCAGCGCGAGCGCGGAGAGCGCGAAAAGATATTCGAGGGCGAAATCGCGATCGCCGACGGCGTCAATGCTGTTCGCGGTGATTCGCTCGAATCCGAGAGCGCGCGCGATTTTTATCCGATCGAGCGGAAGTGTGGAACCGGCGAAGGCGCCGGCTCCCAGCGGACAGGCATCGGCGCGGCGCACCGCCGCTTCCAGGCGTTCGACGTCCCGCTCGAATGCTTCGGCGTGCGCGAGCAGCCAATGCGAAAAGAGAATCGGCTGCGCGTGCTGCAAGTGCGTCATTCCGGCCATCGGCAAGCCGAAATTCCGCTCGGCCTGATCGGCGAGCGCCGCGACCAGGCGCACCACCTGCGCGCCCACCGCTCCCGCCGCGTCTTTCACGAACATTCGCAGATCGGTGACGATCAGGTCGCTGCGGCTGCGGCCCACGTGCAGTTTCGCGCCCAGCGCGCCCAGCCGCTCGATGAGTTCGGCTTCGACGAAGCCGTGCAAATCCTCGGCTTCGGACCGGTCGAGCCAGGCGGGATCGGCCTCGATGCATTTGGAGATTTCGTCGAGCGCGGCGCGAATGCGCGCAGCTTCCTCGCTCGCGAGCACGCCGACATCAACCAGCGCGTCGGCCCACACGCGATCGACCGCCAGCTCGTACGGCAAGAGCCGCCGATCGAACCCGAACGAGCAATCGAACCGCCGAAATGCCCGATCGGGCGAGCCCTCGAAGCGCCCGCCCCACAGTTTTCCCTTTTCGATTGTCACCGCTTGGCCCCGCGCCGCGGCACCACCGAAAGCGCCAGCAGGTTGATGAATCCGGCCGCGTCTTTCGGGTTGTAGCCTTCCATGCGGAAACTGGCCAGCGCCGTCTGGTAGAGCGAATAGGGCGATTGCCGCGAGAGCACCGTCACGTTTCCCTTCGAAAGCCGCAGCTTCACCGTTCCCGTCACCGGGCGCTGCGCCTCGGCGAAGAAGCCGTCGAGCGCCTCGCGCAGCGGCGTGAACCACATACCGTAATAGACGAGCTCGGCGTAGCGGACGGCCAGTTGCTGGCTGAAGTGGAGCGTTTCACGGTCCAGGCAGAGCGATTCCAGCTCCTGGTGCGCGCGCACGAGCAAAGTGCCCGCAGGCGTTTCGTACGCTCCGCGCGACTTGATGCCGACGAGCCGGTTTTCGACGACGTCAACGCGGCCCACGCCGTGCGCCGCGGCCAGTTCGTTCAGCCGCTCGACCAGCGCCACCGGCTCCAGCCGCGCGCCGTCCACCGATACCGGCACGCCCTGCTCGAAGCCGATTTCCACTTCCGCCGGTTTTTCCGGCGCGCGTTCGGGCGCGGTGACCCATTGCCACATCGCTTCCACCGGCGCGTTGGCGGGATCTTCCAGCTCGCCGCCTTCGTGGCTGATGTGCCAGAGGTTGCGGTCGCGGCTGTAAATCTGTTTCGTGGTTTGCTCGATCGGAATCTTGTGCGCGTGCGCGTATTCGATCGCCTGCTCGCGCGAATTGATGTCCCATTCCCGCCACGGCGCGATCACTTCGAGGTCCGGCCCGAGCGCCTTGTAGGTGAGCTCGAAGCGCACCTGGTCGTTTCCTTTTCCGGTGCAGCCGTGCGCCACGGCCGTCGCGCCGACGCGCCGCGCCACTTCCACCTGGTGTTTGGCGAGCACGGGCCGCGCCATCGAGGTGCCCAGCAGATAACGAAATTCGTAAATCGCGCCCGAGCGCAGCGTGGGCCAGATGTAATCGCGCACGAACTCCGCCTTCAAATCCTCCACGAAGCACTCGCTCGCGCCGGTCGCCAGCGCTTTCTTTCGCGCCGCTTCCAGGTCTTCGCTCTGTCCGACGTCGCCGACCATGGCGACGACGTCGGCGTCGTAATGCTCCTTCAGCCACGGAATGATGATCGAGGTATCGAGGCCGCCCGAATAGGCGAGCACCACTTTCTTCGGCAAGTTGCGTCTCCTTGAGAGAATTTTCCGTATTTCAGCCGGCAAGCGTCGCCAGAACGGCCTTGGCCACGTGCAGCCGGTTTTCCGCCTGTTCGTACACGATCGAGCGGGGGGAATCGATGACGTCTTCGGTGACCTCGAGGCCGCGATGCGCGGGCAGGCAGTGGAGGAACACGGCGCCGGGCGCGGCTTGCTCCATCAGTGATGGATTCACCTGGAACGCGGCGAAAAATTTCGCGCGTTCCGCCGCTTCCTCTTCCTGACCCATGCTGGCCCACACGTCGGTATAAACCGCCTGCGCGCCGGCGACCGCCGCTTCCGGCGTGTCGACAATTTCGATCGTCGCGCCGGTCTCTTGCGCCACTTGGCGCGCCCAGTTCGTTACGTCCTCGGCGGGCTGATAGCTCTTGGGAGCGCCGACGCGCAGCGCGGCGCCGGTTTGCGCTGCCGTCAGCATCAGCGAATGGCAAATATTGTTGCCGTCGCCAACGTAGGCCAGTTTCAGCCCCGCGAGCGAACCGAAGCGCTCCTCGAGCGTGAGGAAATCGGCGAGGGCCTGGCAGGGATGGAAGCGGTCGCTCAGCGCGTTGACGACAGGAATCGATGCGTACCGCGCGAGTTCGTCCACGGTCTCCTGCGCGAACGTGCGCACCGCAATGGCGTGGACCCAGCGCTCGAGATTTTTGGCGACGTCTCGCAGCGGCTCCCGCTCGCCCAGCCGGCTTCCGGTCTGGTCGAGGAAAACGGCGTGACCACCCAGGCTCGCCACGCCCACTTCGAGCGTGACCCGGGTGCGCAGCGAGGGCTTTTCGAAAATGAGCGCGACGCTTCGCCCTTCGAGCGCGCTCCGGTAGCGAGCCGGATTCGCCTTCATTTTTCCCGCCAGGCGCAGCACCTCGCGCACTTCGGCCGGCGTCCATTCCATTCCGGTCACGAGTCCTCCGGTGGAAACACGCCGAGCAATGGCGGCAACGCTCATGTTTGCTTACCTCGCTTGTCCCGGTTCGGTCGCCCCGGCGGTCGCCGGGGTTTTCGTTTGGCTGGTGGATGCGCGGCCGGGCTTCTGCGCCAGGACGCGCTTCATCTTTTTCAGAAATTCGGCCACGTGCTTCGGCTCGGCGATGAACGGCGGCAGAAACCGCAGCGTGCGCTTGTGCGTGCAATTGATCAGCAAGCCGCGGTCGCGCGCGCGGTCCACGTAGGCCGCGCCTTCCGCGTCCAGTTCCATCGCCAGCATCAACCCCTCGCCGCGGACTTCGCGCACGAAACCCGCGTGCGCCGCCAGCCGATCGAGTCCCTGGCGGATTTCCTCGCCGCGCTGCCGCACGTTTTCGAGCAGATTTTCCTCTTCGATCGCGGCAAGAAATTCGAGCGCGGTCGCGCAAACGAGCGGCCCTCCGCCAAACGTCGAGCCGTGCAGACCCGGCGCGAGCGCCGAAGCCGACTCCTCGCTCGCGATGAACGCGCCGAGTGGCAATCCGCCCGCCAGCGGCTTTGCCACGGCCACCACGTCCGGCTTCGCCGCGAACCGCTGATACGCGAAGTAGCGGCCCGTGCGACCGAGGCCGCACTGAATCTCATCGGCGATCAGCAAAGCATTGTGCCGGTCGGCCAGCGCACGCGCCCGGCTCCAGAACGCCTCGCTGACCGGATGGATGCCGCCTTCACCCTGAATCGGCTCGATCAGGATCGCGCACGCGTCGTCGGAAAATTTCGCTTCGAGATCGGCCACGTCGTCCCGGCGAACGAACTCCACGCCGGGCACGAGCGGCGCGAACGGCTCGCGGTATTCCGGCGTCGCCGTCACCGCGAGCGCGCCGAACGTCCGGCCGTGGAAGGAATCCTCAAGCGCCAGAATCCGCGTCTTGTTCGGACCAAATCTCCTCGCGCGCGACCGTGCCAGTTTCAGCGCGCCGTCGATCGTTTCCGAACCGCTGTTGGTGAAAAAGACGCGGTCGAGGCCGCTCCAGGCCGCGAGCTTCGCCGCCAGCGGCTCCTGAAACGGGTGGTGGTACAAATTCGAAACGTGCACCGCGCGCGCCGCTTCGCGTTTCATCACGCGGACCAGGCGCGGATGCGCGTAGCCGAGCGCGTTGACCCCGATTCCCGTGAGGAAATCCAGGTAGCGGCGGCCTTCGGAATCGTAGAGGTAGCAGCCGCGCCCGCGCACGAACACCTGCGCCGGGCGGCGATAAGTGCTCATTAGATGGATGGGCGACGGGGCAGCGGTTGCAGGAAGAGAATCGGTAGCCATGAATTTGTCCCTCACGCCGCGTGGCACGCGGCCAGCGAGTCCACGCGCGTGCCTGGGCACGGCTCGCCGCGCGCCGCCGCCAGCAACGCTCCCGGCGCCGTTCCCGGCACCAACCGCACTTCGCCAACGCCCGCGTCGAGCGCGCGCCGGCACGCTTCGAGCTTGAGCGCCATTCCGCCCTGCACCTTGCCCGTCCGCACCAGTTCATCCACGTTTTCGTATTCCACGCGGCTGAGCACCGATTCACCGTCCAGCACGCCGGCAACGTCGGTCAGGAACAACAACCGGTCGGCATGGCAATATTCCGCGCAGGCGGCCGCCATGTGGTCGGCGTTGATGTTGTAGATTTCGCCGTCGCGGCCCATGCCGAGGCACGCCGCCACGGGAACCACCCCCGCGCGCCACAATCCTTCGAGAAATTCCAGGTTCACGCCGGAAAGGTAGCCGACGAATCCCAGTCCGCCCTCTTCCCCTTCGACGAACATCGGCTCGGCCTGGAACGCCAGCGCATCGGCAGCGCAGAGGCCGACGGCAGGGGCGCCAGCGGCGGAAACCGACGCCGCCAGCCGCTTGTTCAGCAGCCCGCCGAAAACCATCACCGCGGCGTCGCGCGTCTGCCGGTCGGTCACGCGCAGCCCGTTGACGAACCGGCTGTCGATGCCCATGCGGGTCAGCGTCGCGGTGAACGCCTTGCCGCCGCCATGCACCACCAGCAACTCGGCGCCTTCGGCCGCCAGTTGCGCGATCTGCTTGCTGGCGTTCGCCAGCGCCTCCGGCGAATCCAGCAGCACGCCCGCCAGTTTCACGACGATTCTCATAGCAGTCCTTCCGTCTCCTCGAATCCGAACATCCGGTTCATGTTCTGCACCGCCTGGCCCGCGGCGCCCTTGCCCAGATTGTCCAGGCAAGCCACCACCACCAGCCGCCGCGCGTCGCGGTCCAGAACAAAACCGATATCGCAGAAATTCGTGTGAGCCACGTGCCGCAATTCCGGCAGTTGCCCCGCCGGCCAGATCCGCACCATGCGCCGCCCCGCGTAAAACGACCGGTAGAGTGTCTCGATCTCCGCGGCCTCGCGCGGCTCGGCCAACCAGACGTACATCGTCGCCAGAATGCCGCGCTCGAGCGGGAGCAAGTGCGTGGTGAACATGACGTCGCCCGCGTCGAGCCCCAAATGCCCGGTCACTTCCGGCGTGTGCCGGTGCGTGAACACACCGTAGGCGCGAAAATTTTCGTTCACTTCGACGAAATGCGTTTCCGTCTTCGGCTGTTTGCCCGCGCCGCTCACGCCCGACTTCGCGTCGCACACGACGCCGCGGGCGCGATCGATCCATCCCGCTTCCGTCAGCGGCTTCAGCCCCAGAATCGCCGCCGTCGGATAGCAGCCGGGATTCGCCACCAGTCGCGCGCCCGTCACCTGCTCGCCGTAAAGCTCGGTCAAGCCGTAGACCGCTTCGCCCAGCAGCGCCGCCGGCGCGGGCGGCAGCCGGTACCAATCCGCGTAGGTTTCCGGATTGCGGAAACGAAACGCTCCGCTCAGGTCGATCACCTTCATTCCCGCTTCGAGCAGCACGGGCGCCACTTCCGCCGAAACTTCGTGCGGCAGCGCCAGAAACGCCGCCGGCGCTCCGCTCGATGCGACGGCTTGGGCCGAAAACGGCAAGACGGGCGCTTCGCCGCGCCCGCGCAACTCGGGATAGAGATCGCTCACGCAGTTCACGCGCCGCTCGGCGTCCTTGCCTTCCCGCACGAAAAACACCGGCCGCTTGACCGACGGATGCCGCACGAGGAGATGCGCGAGTTCGCGGCCGGAATATCCGGTCGCGCCGACCACCGCAATGCTCGTTCCCGCGCTCATTCCATCAACCCTTCGATCCTTTTCTGAATCGCCTTGCACGACGTCCGGCTGGCCGCGATCAGCAACACCGTATCGTCGCCGGCAATCGTCCCCAGCACTTCCGGCCACCGCTCCCGATCCACCGCCGCCGCCAGCGGCTGCGCGCCGCCCGGCGGCGTTTTCAGCACCAGCAGGTTCTGCGCCGGCAGAACGTCCCGCAAAAATTCACGCAGCGCCCGCCCGAGCGCCGGCTGGCTGGGGGCCGGGTTCGCCGCGCCGAGCGGCTTGTAACCCTGGGCCGTCTTCACCAGGCCCAGTTCGCGGATGTCGCGCGACAGCGTCGCTTGCGTCACGCGCAATCCCTGCTGCGCCAGGCGCCGCCGCAGCGTCTCCTGGTTCTCCACCGCCTCGGCGGTCACCAGCTTCAAAATCTGTCCCTGCCGGAATGCCTTCTGCTCGGGCATCGCTACACGGTTATTTATTCATTCCAAAGGAATTTTATACATGGCATCCGATTCCGCCGTCAAGCGGAATCTCGCGTGGAGGGATTCGGTCGCGCGCGGACGAGCGAAGGAGCGGTCAGTGCCTCGGCTGGCCGCCGTAGCGAGGATACAGATCGGGCCGGACGAAAATGAACGCCACCGGAAGAACCGACGGAACCGGCTTGCCGCCGAGCGTCGCCGGCTTGAAGCGCCAGTGCTTGATCGCCGCAAGCGCCGGCTGCGTCAACGAGGCGATGTCGCGCGCCACGCGCACGCTCCGGATTTCACCGCTCGCGTCCAGATGCACTTCCAGTACCACCGTGCCGAAGGCCACGGAATTCAAGGGATACGCCGCGTCCGCTGTCCGCAGAATTTCCGGAGGAACGAATTTCGGCGCGCCGGCTTCCGCGCCGGGCGCCTGCCGCGCCGGAGCAGCGGCAAGCCACACAGCGGCCACGGCCAGCAAGAAAACAGTGAAAGAGGAAATGGAGAGAATTCGGCGCATCACGCAAAACCTCCTTCGCGAAAGTGCGCCCCGACGCTTTGCCTCACCCGCCTTCATTCAGCATAGCGCCGCTCACCCACGCGATGTTTCGCGCGCGACCCCCGGCTGTTGACAATGGAAGCACAGGCCCGTCGGTACTTTCGTACTCTTCGCCCGCCAGCGCGCCTCGCCCTTCCGCTCGCGCCCGGAAGATGCAAGACTTGGGGCGATGCGCCGCGCTTCACTTGCCGAATTCATTGCCGAATTTCGCGCCCACGGCCGCCAAACGGCGGTCGTGCAGCATCGCGGCTATCGTCGCGAGAAATGGTCCTACGCCGATCTCGTGGATACCGCCGCGCGCTTCGCCCGCGAACTCGAAGCGCGCGGCATCGCGAAAGGCGAGCGCGTTTTGCTCTGGGGCGAGAATTCGGCCGAATGGGTGTCCGTGTTTCTCGGCTGCGCGCTTTCGGGCGCGATCGCCGTGCCGTTGGACCGCGGCGCAACGCCCGATTTCGCCGCTCGCGTGGCCGCGCAGGTCTCGCCGCGCCTGGCCGTCGTCGGCCGCCACCAGCCCGCCGCGGCGCTCACCGCGCCCACGCTGATTCTGGACGAGCTTCGTTCCGCCGTCGCCAGGCACCCGGCGCAGCCCTTGGCCGGCGTCGCGCTCACCCGTGACGACGCGCTCGAAATCGTTTTCACCTCGGGCACCACTTCCGAGCCGCGCGGGGTGGTGATTTCGCACGGCAATTTCCTGGCGAATCTCGAGCCGCTCGAAACCGAAATCCGCAAATACCTCCGCTACGAGCGCTGGGTTCACCCCGTCCGTTTCCTCAATCTTCTCCCGCTCAGCCACGTCTTCGGCCAGTTCATGGGGATTTTCGTGCCGCCGATGCTGGCCGGCACGATTCTGCTGATGGATACGCTCAATCCCGGCGAAGTCGAGCGCGCGATCCGCCGCGAGCGCGTATCGGTACTCGTCACCGTGCCGCGGCTGGTGGAAAGCCTGCGCGACAAAATCGAGCGCGACCTCGAAGCCGCGGGCCGGATCGAGCGTTTCCGCCGCGATTACGCGCGCTCCGCGCACGAGCACTTTTTGCCCCGCTGGTGGCGATTCCGCCGCGTGCGCCGCCGCTTCGGCTGGAAATTCTGGGCGCTGATTTCGGGCGGCGCCGCGCTCCCCGAAGCCGCCGAGGAATTCTGGACGCGGCTCGGCTACGCGGTGATTCAGGGTTACGGCCTTACCGAAACCGCTTCGCTCGTGACGGTGCAGCACCCGTTTCAACTGGCGCGCGGCTCAATCGGCAAGGCGCTCGCCGGCCGCGAAATCAAGCTCTCGGAAACCGGCGAAATCCTCGTGCGCGGCGAGAGCGTGGCGAAAGGCTATTGGTCCGGCCGCGGCGGAGCGATCGAGCCGGTGGCGGGCGACGAGGGATGGTTTCACACGGGCGATTTGGGCGTCGCCGATGCCGAGGGAAATCTTTATTTCAAGGGCCGGCGCAAAAACGTCATCGTCACGCCGGCCGGAATGAACGTTTATCCTGAAGACCTCGAATCCGCCCTGCGGAAACAGCCGGAGGTGCGCGACGCCGTCGTTTTCGGCCTCGAACGCGACGCCAACGCCGAGCCTTGCGCCGTCCTTTTGCTCCGCGAGCCCGCGCCCGTCAAAGCCGAAGCCGCCGTCCGCGCGGCCAACTACGAACTGGCCGATCATCAGCAGATTCGCCGCTGGCACATCTGGCCCGAAGACGATTTCCCGCGCACGCCCACGCGCAAACCCCAACTCCACAAAATCGAACCTGTGGTGCGCGCCGCGCTCGGCGTTTCCGCCGCGCCCGAATCCGCCCCCAGCGCCGCGGCCGGCGGAATCAACGATCTCGTCGCGCGAATCACCGGGCGCGCAGTCGGCAAGCTGAGCGAAGAGGCGAATCTGGCGCGCGATCTTAACCTCAGCTCGATCGAGCGCGTCGAGCTGATGGCCGCGCTCGAGGACCGGTATCAGGTGGAACTCAACGAAAGCCAGTTCACCGAAGCCACCACGGTCGGCGACCTCGACCGCATGCTGCGCGAACCCTCCGCCCTGCGCACCGACTACGTCTATCCGCGCTGGGCGCAGCGCTGGCCGGTCACATGGATTCGGTTCGCCATCTATTATTTACTGTCCTGGCCGGCCACCCTCCTGCTCGGGTATCCGAAAATCCGCGGGCGAGAGCGGCTCAAAGGCCTGCGCGGGCCGGCGCTTTTCGTCTCGAATCATGTGACGAGCATTGATATCGGGTTCGTGTTGGCCGCGCTGCCCGCGCGATTCCGGAACCGCTTGGCCACGGCGATGGTGGGCGAGCGCCTCGCGGCGATGCGCCACGCGCCGCGGGAACGCAACTTTATTTACCGGTGGTATCAGCGCACGCTCTACGCTCTCGTGGTCGCACTGTTCAACGTCTTTCCCCTGCCCAGGCAGACCGGATTCCGAGAGAGTTTTGCGTATGCCGGCGAATCCGCCGAACGCGGCTACAACCTGCTCGTTTTCCCCGAGGGCGGCCTCACCCGGGACGGCGGCATTCAGCCGTTTCGCGCCGGCATCGGCCTGCTCGTGAACGGCCTTTCGCTTCCCATCGTTCCCATTCGCCTCGACGGCCTGTTTGCCCTACGCCAAACGCGGAGGAAAACCGCGCGGCCACATCAGATTCGCGTGACGTTCGGCGATCCGGTGCGTTTCGAGCCCGGAACCGACCCCGAGGAGATCGCGCGGCAGCTCCAGCGCTGCGTCGCCGCTCTCGAAACCGAAAAGATGTGATATGGTGAGCGCGGCCGGCGCGTGGCCGCCTGCGCGCGCCGCAACCTGCCGCCGGGAGTGACGCCATGCCTCGTTGGACGCGAATGCTTGCCCTGCTTGCCTTGGTGCTGTCCGCCCTCGCGCTCTGGCCGCGCCTTGCCGCGCGCACCGCGGCCGAGCAGCCGCCCACGCTGGCGCAGTTCTTCACCAAGCGCGATGTGATGATTCCGATGCGCGACGGCGTTCGCCTGCACACGGAAATCTATACGCCGCGCCATCAATCCGCCCCGCTCCCATTCTTGATCACGCGCACGCCCTACGGCTTGAGCGACGGCTCGGACGGCTATTCGCGCCTGCTGAATATGTATCGCGCGATGTTCGCCGACGGCGGCTACATCTTCGTTTTTCAGGACATTCGCGGGCGTTACAAATCCGAAGGGAAATTCGTGATGAATCGGCCGCCGTGCGAGCCGCTCCGCCCCGGCTGCATTGACGAAGGCACCGATACCTACGACACGATTTCCTGGCTCCTGAAAAATGTGCCTGACAACAACGGCCGCGCCGGCATGCTCGGCATTTCCTACGGCGGCTGGCTCACGGCGATGGCGCTGCTGCATCCGAATCCGGCTCTCAAAGCCGCTTCCGAGCAGGCTTCGCCCGCCGATATGTTTCTGGGCGACGATTTCCATCACAATGGTGCGTTTCGGCTGAGTTACGGCTTCGAATACGCCGCGATGATGGAAACCGGCAAGGAAGATTATCTGTTTCCCTTCGATCGCTACGACACGTTCGAATGGTATTTGCGCCTCGGCCCGCTTTCGAACGTGGACCGGCTCTATTTGCACGGGCGCGTGCCCACCTGGGAGGATTTCGTTCACCATCCGAATTACGACGCGTTTTGGCAGCGCCAGGCGGTCTGGCCGTATTTCGAGCGGCTGACGCTTACCGTGCCGAATCTCAACGTCGCCGGCTGGTGGGATCAGGAGGATTTCTGGGGCCCGGTTCGCATCTACGAAGCGTCCGAGCGGCACGACATCCATCACGACAATTATTTGGTGGTCGGCCCGTGGAACCACGGTGGCTGGGCGCGCGGATTGGGCGCGCATCTCGGCCCGATCCAGTTCGATTCACCCACCAGCCAGTATTTCCGCCGCAAAATCCAGGCCGCGTGGTTCGCCTATTGGCTCAAAGGCGAGGGTCAGTTGCCCGTGAAAAAAGCGCTCACGTTCCAGACCGGGACGAATCGCTGGGTGAACTATTCCGCCTGGCCGCCGGTCAGCGGCATCGTTCATCGCAAGCTCTATTTGCGCGGCGGCGCCCAGCTCGCGTTCGCGCCGCCCGAGCAAACCGGTCCGAAGGCTTTCGACAGCTACATCTCCGATCCCGCGCATCCCGTGCCGTATCGCCATCGCCCGGTGCAGGAAACCTACGGCCCGGGCAGCCATTGGTATACGTGGCTGGTGGAAGATCAGCGATTCGTCTACCAGCGGCCGGACGTGGCGGCGTGGGAAACGCCGGTGCTCACGCACGACGTGACGGTGAGCGGAGACATCGTGGCGCACCTTTACGCCGCAACCACCGGCAGCGACAGCGACTGGGTGGTGAAACTGATCGACGTTTATCCCGAACGCTACCCGCAGGATCTGCGCGAAATGCAGGCGCTCGAAGCGAAAGCGATCGCCGATCCGCAATCCGACGCCGTCCAGCAAGAGAAGGCGCTGCTCGCGCGCATGCCGATGAGCGGCTATCAACTGATGATTGCCGACGAAATCTTCCGTGGCCGCTTCCGCAAAAGCTACGTCCATCCCTCGCCGATCGTGCCAAACAAAGTGACGCACTACGTCATCGATCTCCACACGAATAATCACACGTTTCTGAAGGGGCACCGGATCATGGTGCAGATTCAGAGCACCTGGTTCCCGCTCTACGACCGCAATCCGCAGAAATACGTGCCGAACATTTTCGAAGCGAAGCCGCCGGATTTCCAGAAGGCCACGCAGCGTGTCTACCGTTCGCGGCGATACGCTACCTACATTGATCTGCCCGTCGCCGTGCCGCACTAGATCTTGGATTGGCCGGTTCCTCGGCGCGGCTACTTGCGCAGCGCTGTATTGAGCAGGCTGTGCTTGCGTCCGTACGAGAAATAGAAGATCAGTCCGAGTCCTCCCCACGAGAGGAAAACGTACCAGGTGAGCGCTGGCAGCCCGGCCATCAAGGCGATGAAGATGATCGCGCCCAAAATCGGCACGGCGGGCACCCATGGCGTGCGGAACGGCCGCTCAAGATCCGGCTGCTTTCGGCGCAAGACCATGACTCCAACGCAGACGATGATGAACGCCGAAAGCGTGCCAATATTCACGAGATCCGCGAGCTTGTTGATTGGAAGAAACGCGGCCGCGAACGCCACAGGAATACCGACGACGACCGTGGAAATCCAGGGCGTGCGGAATCGCGGATGCAGCGTGCCCGCCCATTCCGGCAGCAAGCGGTCCTGCGACATCGTGAAGAAGATGCGCGACTGGCCGAGCAACATCACCAGCATCACGCTGCCGATTCCGGCCACCGCGCCGAGATTCACCAGAATACTGCCCCAATGGAAACCGGTGGCGGCGACGCCGACGGCGACGGGATCGGCGACGTCGAGCGTGGTGTAGGGGACGACGGCGGTGAGCAGGCCGGCGACGATGATGTAGAAAACTGTGCTGATCACCAGCGAGCCGATGATGCCAATGGGCATGTCTTTCTGCGGTTCCTTCGCTTCCTGCGCCATTGTCGAAACGGCGTCGAATCCGATGTAGGCGAAAAAGATGAGGCTCGCCCCGCGCAACACGCCCGACCAGCCGAACTGGCCGAAATGGCCGGCGTTGGGAGGCAGGAAGGGATGCCAATTGGCGGCGGCGAGATGGGGATGGCTGGCGACGAAAATCGCCGTCAGGCCAATGAAAACCAGGAGCACGGAAATCTTGATGATGACGAACGTGGAATTCAGGTTCGCCGATTCCTTCACGCCGATCACCAGGATCGCGGTGATCGCAAGAATCACGAGCAGCGCCACCAGATTGAAAATTCCGGTGGCGTGAGGCAGCGCCGCGGGATTCAGGCCTGCCTTGTGGATGGCCGGCAACACGTTGGACGCCTTTTGCCACTCGCCGTGGAAGAAAATCAGTTTCGTTCCGGGAACCGCGCGGAACTGCGGCGGAATGTGAATGTGGAAATCGGCGAGAAGGCTGGCGAAGTACCCGGTCCAGCCGGAAGCGACGGTGGCCGCGCCGAGGGAATATTCGAAGACGAGCGCCCAGCCGATGATCCAGGCGAAAATTTCCCCGAGCGTGGCGTAGGCATAAGTGTAGGCGGAGCCTGCGATCGGGATCAGCGAGGCGAACTCGGCGTAGCAGAGGCCGGCAAATCCGCTGCCGATGCCGCAGAGAATGAACGACAGCACGATCGCCGGACCGGCATAAAGCGCGGCGGCCTGACCGGTGAGCACGAAGATGCCGGCGCCGATGATGGCGCCGATCCCGAAGGTGGTGAGATGGACGGGACCGAGTGCGCGGCGCAGACCTCCTTTTTCCCCTTTCGCGCTTTCGATCAGATCGGGGATTCGCTTCGTAGCCATCAACCGGCTGGCCATGCGCACGCTCCTTCCCGCCGGCTTTTGGTTCACACACGCCGCCGGACCTAGCCGGCGATCCGAGCGCGACCGGAGCCGAGCGAAATCTGGAATATGCCCGCAGCCGGCGCGCCCTCTGCGCGGCGTGCTACGGCTTTCCCGAGTAGTTCGGGAACGGCGGCAGCACCGGCTTCTTCGGCGGATGCTCCTTGAGCAACTGGAGCGCGACCTGCACCGCCCGGTCGAGCTGGCTGTCCTGGCCCTTGCGCCATTCGGCTGGATCCATCGGCACGCGAATATCCGGCGGCACGCCGTGGTTTTCGACGTACCACTGGCCCTGCGTATCGAAGAAAGCGACGCGCGGCGCCGTCACCGCGCCGCCATCGATGAGCGGCGGGTAATCGTAGATGCCAACGAGTCCACCCCAGGTGCGTTCGCCGACGAGCGGGCCGAGTTTCGTGTGGCGGAAATACCAGGGAAACGCGTCGCCGCCGGAGCCCGAATACTGATTGATGATCAGCACTTTCGGCCCGTAGATGGCGTCGAGCGGCGTGGTGAAGATTTTCCCGTAGCGCGTGTACCAGAAATTCCACAGCTTGCGCTGCAGGTATTCGATGATGTAGTCGGCTGCCGTTCCGCCGGTGTTGTACCGCTCGTCGATCACCGCGCCTTCCTTGCCGATTTGCGCGAAGAAGTAGCGATTGAAATTCGAATACCCTCCGCCCGCGGTATCCGGCAGATAAACGTAGGCAAGTTTGCCGTCGCTCAGCCTGTCCACTTCGTGAATGTTGTGCCGGATCCAGGCGCGATTGCGCAGGCCGGCTTCGCTGGCGATCGGCACCACGGTGACGTCGCGCGATCCGGTCATGTCCGGATTCGGCCCGACGGTGAGCTCCACCTGTTTGCCCACGGTGTCGAGGAAATAGCTGTAAACGTCGCGGCTGGCGTGCACCGGCTGGCCGTTCACCGCCAGCAGGTATTCGCCCGCCTTCACGTTCACGCCCGGCTGCGTCAGCGGCGCGTGCAATTCCGGATTCCAGTTCTCGCCCGAAAAGACGCGCGAGAAGCGGTACCGGTCGTGATCCACCGTGTAATCCGCGCCGAGCAGTCCGACGCTGACGTGCGGCGTTTCCGGCATGTCGCCGCCACGCACGAACATGTGCCCGACGTTGATTTGCGCGAGCATCTGTTCGAACAGGTAGTTCAGATCGTTACGGCTGGCGATGCCCGGCAGAAACCGCGCGTACTCGGCTTCCGTCTTCGCCAAATTGAGTCCGTGCAGGTTCTTGTCGTAGAAGAAGGTGCTCTCGATGCGCCAGACCTCGTGGTACATCTGGTTCCATTCTTCCTTCGGCACCACCCACACGCTCATCTGGTCCATGTTGAGCAGGCCTTCGCCCGGCTTGACGGGTTTCGCCGTCGGCGCGATGCCCCATTTGTCCTCGCCCTGCCGATACAGGAATTTCTCGCCGTTGAAGGAAAGATAGAATGCGCTCACCCCTCCGATCAGCGGCTCGACCTTTCTGCTCTTCAAATCGAATTTCAGCACCGTGAATCCCGCCCGCATCCCCTCAAGCACCGCGCCGAATTGCGGCCCTTCCACCAGGAAGATTTCGCCCGGCTTTCCGGCCGAAAGGTCCAGGTAATTCGCCGCGGGAATCGGCAGCGCCAGAATCCGCTGGCCGATGTTTTCGAAATCGATGCGGACTTCGGGTGGGCCGGCGGGTTTTTTCGCCTCCGCTCCTTGCCGGTGCGCGTTCCCTCCGCCAAACGCCGCGTCGTATTTCTCGTCGTCGCTCTCGGGAGCGAGCGGCGACGGCAAATCGCTCCGCAGCACCACCGCGTAAACGCTCCGCGTCACCGGATGCCCGAAGCTCGACATATCGAGCCAGCCGGTCGTCGGTCCCACGTTCGTGCTCGCGGTGAAATAGAGATACTTGCCGCTCTTGTCGAACGCCGCGTATTCGGCGTCGCTCATCCCGTTGGTGATCTGCGTCGTTTTCCCGCTCGCCAAGGAATAGACGAAAACCGCCCGCATGTGATTCACCAATATCTTTGTGTACGCGATCCACTGGCTGTCGGGCGACCACGCCGGATTCAGCCCCCGCTCGGGCGATTCGTAGGTGTCGGTATCGATCTTGACGTTTTTCCCCGTGGCGATGTCCACGTACCACAGGTTCAATTTGTTGTCCGTATAGGCGATTTTCTTGCTGTCCGGCGACCAGACGGGATCGTAGTAAAACGCCGGCGTGTCGCCGAGCCCGATTGTCTTCACCTTGCCCATCCCCGTCTGATCCTTCAAGTGCAACTCGTAATTCCCAGATTCATCGGAAAAATAGGCGATCCAGCGCCCGTCGGGCGACCAGACGGGATTGCGGTCGGCAATCGCGGGCGTATTCGTGATGTTGCGAATCGAGCCTTTTTCCGCCGGCACCGTCAGAATCTCCCCGTGCGCTTCGAATACGGCGCGCTGGCCGGTCGGCGAAATATTGGCGTGCAAAATGTGCTTGGCCACTTTTTCGAAATGCGGCTGCTCGGCGGGAAAATCGCCGGTGATGGAAACGTGGACTTCGTGCTGGCGGCCGGATTTCAGATCGTACAGGTGCAGCGAGCCGAACTGCTCGTAGACGATCGCGCCCGGTCCCGCCGACGCCGATTTGAAATCGAAATCGCTCGTGTTTTGAACGAGTTGTGCGATTTTCTGCGTTTTCAAATCGTAATCGAACAGAGCGAACCGGCCCTCCCGGTTCGACAGAAAATAGATTTTGCCGCCCACCCACATCGGATCGAAATCGATGGAAAACGTGTGCGGCATCTTCACCACGCTCGAATCCGCCAGGTTCGCGATCCAGACCACCGGCATCGTTCCGCCCCGGTAGTATTTCCAGTTGCCCCAGGGCCACGGCGTCGGGTCGTAGGCGATGTGCGTGCCGTCGGGCGAATACGATCCGCCGAAACCCGTTGGGAACGGCAGCCGCTCGGCAAACCCTCCCGTCGCCGGCACGGTGAACAGCTGCACCACCTGGTGCGCGAATGCGTATCGCGGCGAACTGAACAAAATATTCTTCCCGTCCCGCGTCCATCCCTGCACCATGTCCGGCCCGGGGCTGAACGTCAGCTGTTTGGGCTGGCCGCCCTCGGCCGGCATCACGTAGACGTTCTCGTTTCCGTTCGCATTCGAACTGAACGCGATCCAGTTGCCATCGGGAGAAAATTTCGGATTCGATTTCAGCCCGGGTCCGGCCGTCAGCCTTGTCGCCGCGCCGCCCGCTCTCGGCACGCTCCACAAATCCCCGGCGTACACGAACACAATTTCCGTTTTGTTCAGCGTCGGCTGCTGCAAGAGCAGCGGCCCCTGCTGCGGCTGCGCTCGGCCCGTCCCCGCGACGAGCATCATGCAGAAAAACAGCGCGACACAATTCGCAACACGTCTCATGGAACACACCTCGTTCGGGCTTTCTCGGACGGGCACACTATAACTCCGCCTTGCAGCAGAGTCTACGAACGTCCTCTTCGCAAAGTTCGACGGTACCGCTACGCAAAACCAAGGGAGTCCGCAACGCGGCATCCGACTCCATCGAATCGCGCGCTTGAGCGCGGCCTCAGCCTCAGCTCGGCTGCTGTTGCGTCAGGCAGTGCAGCGTGCCGAGGCCCAGCACTAGGTCTCGGCACGGTACACCGACGATTTCGCGCTGAGGAAAAAGCCGGGCCAGCGTGTTCAGTGCCGCGCGATCGTTCGCGTCGCCGAACGTCGGCACGAGCACCAGCCGGTTCGCGATGTAGAAATTCGCGTAGCTCGCCGGCAGCCGCTGGCCATTGAAATACACCGGCGTGGGCATCGGCAGGGTTTCGATGCGCAGCGGGCCGCCATCCTGGTCGCGCATCGTTTTGACCAGCGCCAGATTTTCCCGCAGCGGAGCGTAGTTCTCCTCCGCCGGATCGTTTTCGACGACAACGACGACGGTTTGCGGATCGACGAATCGCGCCAGATCGTCCACGTGGCCGTGCGTATCGTCGCCGGCGATGCCGCGTTCGAGCCACAGCACGCACGTCACGCCCAGATACCGGCGAAACACATCGGCGTAATCCTGCTCGGTGAATCCCGGATTGCGCTCCTGCACCGGACTCAAGAGGCACTCGCGCGTGGTGAGCAGAGTTCCGCGCCCGTTCACGTCAATGCTCCCGCCTTCGAGCACGACGCGGCGCCCCTTGTGCACCGGCTGCCAGACGCTACGGCGCAGCTTGCGGTTCAGTCTCGAAACGACGACGGCATCTTTCTTATGGTCCGAGTATTTCGCCCATCCATTGAATACGAAATTGTTCCACGCCACCTTGCCCGCCGCGTCGCGCACCGCGACCGGACCCGAATCCCGCATCCATCCGCGGTCGGTGGGAACGCGAAAGAAACTCACTGCATCCAGATTCGCGCCGGATTTTCGCAGGATGGTTCGCGCGCGCGCTTCCGCTTCGCGATTTTCCACCAGCAGGAAAACGCGTTCGACGCACGCCAGGTGCCGCACGATCTCCGCGTAGGCCCACGGAATCGCCGCGAATTTCCCGGGCCAGTCGGTGCGTTCGTGCGGCCAGCCGAGCCAGGTGCCTTCGTGCGGCTCCCACTCGGCCGGCATGCTAAATCCAGGAGAAATTGGTTGTGCTACGCTTCGCGTCGGGCTCATCAGCCCGGATTATTCCCGAAATCGTCGGTCCTAGCAAAGGATGACAGGCCCAGGGCAAACAAATTTCTCAGAGAGGACAGGGAGTTGCTGGCGCTGTGTATTCATTTCAAGGCGAAGGTACTGAAGGACGGCGTCCGCCGCTTCGCCGGCGGACAAATTTAGCGGAAGGGCGTCGCGCCCTATTCCTTTTCATCCAGCCAGCGCTTGAGAATCGGCTCGTACGCGTCGATCCTCCGGTCGCGCAAAAACGGCCAATTCCGCCGCGTCTCTTCGGCCACGGCCGGATCGCATTCCACCACCAGAATTTCTTCCTTGTCGCTCGCCGCCTGCGAAACCACCTGCCCGAACGGGTCCGCGACGAACGAATTTCCCCAGAACTCCAGCCCCGGATCCCCCTCTTTCGGCCGGCCTTCGAATCCCACGCGGTTCACCGCCGCCGCGTAGACGCCGTTCGTGATCGCGTGCGCGCGGTGCACCGTCCGCCACGCTTCCAGCTGCGCCGCGCCGAATTCCGCTTTTTCGCTTGGGTGCCAGCCGATGCTTGTCGGATAAAAAATCACCTGCGCCCCGCCCAGCGCGGTGATCCGCGAACCCTCCGGGTACCACTGATCCCAGCAGATCTGCACGCCGACGCGCGCGTACTTCGTATCGAAATTCGGAAACCCCAAATCGCCCGGAGTGAAGTAGAATTTCTCGTAGTAGAGCGGGTCGTCGGGGATGTGCATCTTGCGATATTTGCCAAGAAAACTCCCGTCCGCGTCGAGCACGGCGCAGGTATTGTGGTAGACGCCGGGGGCGCGCCGCTCGAAAAGCGAGACGACCAGGGCGACCTTTTTCTCCCGGGCGAGTTCCGAGAGTACGTCGGTCGTTTGGCCGGGGACGGGCTCGGCCAGCTCGAAAAGGCTGGCGTCCTCGGTGCGGCAAAAATATTCGGAATGAAACAGTTCGTGCAGGCAGATAATTTGAGCGCCTCGCGCCGCGGCTTCGCGCATCTTTTCGGCGGCGCGCTCCAGGTTTTGGGCGGGATCCGCCGTGCATCGTATCTGCACGAGGCCGATCGTGAATTTGTCCGCCATGGCGTCTCAGTCTATCACGGGCAAAGCGGGTGGAAACCGGGGGGCGTCGCTTGTCTTTTCGCACCGCGAAATGGAGCGATTGCTTGACAGGGCGGCAAGCGTAGGGGTATAGCGGAGCAACTATGGGGATTCGTCGCGGACTGGAATTCGCCCAACTCACCGACCTCGGCTTGGTGCGCGAGCGGAATGAGGATTCCTTCGGCTATTGGGAGCCGGAAAACGAGGCGGAATTCCAGAAGAAGGGCCGGCTTGCCGTCGTCGCCGACGGCATGGGCGGCCACGAAGGCGGCGAGATGGCCAGCGAGATCGCCGTCCAGACCCTCTGCGAAATCTACCGCGAATCGCCCGAAGCCGAACCCTCCCAGGCTCTTTCCGAAGCTCTCCGCGAAGCTCACCAGCGCATTCGCGCCTACGCCGAGGAGCATCCCGAATTTCGCAACATGGGCACCACCTGCACCGCCGCCGCTATCCGCGGCGATCGTCTCTGGTTCGCCCACGTCGGCGATAGCCGGCTGTATCTGTTTCGCGGAGGCCGCCTGCGCCGGCTCACGCGCGACCATTCCTACGTCAATCAGCTCCTCGAATCCGGCGTCATCACCAGCGCCGAAGCCGAGCACCACCCCCAGCGCAACGTCCTCACTTCCGCTCTCGGCATCGGCCGCAACGGCGCCTCTTTTGAAACCTCCGCCCAGCCGGTTCAGCTCCAGCCGGGCGATACGCTGCTGCTCTGCACCGACGGACTCTGGGGCCTGGTGGGCGAACTGGAGATGATCGATACCGTCGCCGCCCATTCACCCGACGACGCCTGCCGCGTCCTGGTCGATAAGGCCCGCGAGCGCGGTGGTCCCGACAATATCACTGTCGAAATCCTCCGCATTGTTTCTCTCGAACCGGCTCCCTCCGGTAAACCCGTTCCCGACGGCGCATAAGCCGCCGCGCCCGGACAACCGCCGAAAAGCTACAATATTTCCATCGCCGGCTTTCGCCGCGTGCGCCGCGACGCCAAGCGTCGCCGCCTTCGCGGCTTGCGCCGAATGTCCGCTTTGCACCGGAGCCGTGGCTCATGGCTGAACTGACGGTGCTTTTCGACGGGGAATGCGCGCTCTGCCGCGCCAGCGCCGAGCGTGTGCGCCGCCACGACCGCCTTCGCCGTATCGAACTGCTCGACCTCCACGATCCCTCCGCACTGGCGCGTTTTCCGCAAGTGGATCTGGTACGCGCCCTGCGCCTGATGCAGGCCGTGGACGCCTCGGGCAGCGTCGCGAGCGGCGTTGACGCCTGGGCCGAAATCGCGCGTCGCGTTCCCGCCTGGCGCCCCGCCGCCACTCTGTTGCGCATTCCTGGAATTCATGCCGTCGCGGAACGCGTCTACGCCTGGGTCGCGCGCAATCGGTACCGCTGGAACCGCCGCGCCTGCGCCGACGGATCCTGTTCCCTGCACGGCCATCCGCCCCGCCTCAGCTGAACGCCCATGCGGTATCCGCGCCTCCCGTGCGCTCGTATAATGTCCGCGGCAATGGACGTGCCGCCCTCCAAGCTCGTTCGCTTCCCGCTCGCGCCGGCTTTCGGCTATCTGCGGATTCGCTGGATTTTCCTTCGCGCCCACACGCTCCTGTTTCTCTGCTGTGCGGACGATCCTTCCGTGCTCGCTCTTTTCACCGGAAATCCCTTCGCCGCGAAACCTCCTCTCGAAGTGCGCGCCGTCCTCTGGCAATATGGGTTCACCGACGCGGCGGAAAGGCAAAAGACCGAAGATTGGTTGCGCAGGAAGCTGATCGGCCTCTACGCACCGGTGCTCCAGCGCGCCCCGGCGGCAAATTCGCCGTCATCCAGATGCTGGGAATGATGCAGATGCAACCGTGACGGGAGAAAACGCATGAGCCGGCCACTGGAAGTCACCGACGAGGAAATCCTCAGCGCGCTCTCGGGCGCCGAGCCCAAAAGCCTGGGCGAACTCGCGCGCTCGCTCGGCTTGCCTCGCCTGGGCCGCGCCGGCCGCCGCGAACTGCGTCATCGCATCGCGAAACTCAAGCGGCAGGGCGGAATCGAAGAGATGCGCCGCGAAGGCCATCGCTCCTATATCGCCACCGAACAGGCATCGAAGCGCGCGCGCGTCCCGTCCTCCGGCCGTGCCGCTCAGCCCGTCCCTCCCCGCGAATCCCCGCGCGAAGCGCGCGCACGCGAGCGCCGCGATCCCAACCTTTTCACCGGCCGTTTCGTCCAGCATCGCGATGGCTTCGGCTTCGTCGTCCCGGACGAGCCGATCGGCATGGAAGGCGATCTCTACGTCAATGCAGATAACACCGGCGACGCCATGCATGGCGACCGCGTCACCGCCCGCATCGATCGCCGGCGTGCCGATGCCCGCGCCGAAGGCCACATCGTGCGCGTCACCAGCCGCGCCCACTCCACCGTCGTTGGCATTTTCCGTTACGTCTCGCGCGGCGGCATCGTGCAGCCGCTCGATCCGCGCCTCGCCCAGGAAATCCTCGTCCCCGCCGGCGACGAACTGCCCGAGCAGTGGCGTTCCGCCGGCGAACGCCCGCGCGCCGAAAAACCGCCCGCGCGCCGCGCCGAACTCGAAGGCGCCGCCGTCAACGTCGAGCTCGTGCGCTTTCCCCGCGGCGGCGTACGCGCGCTTGGCCGCGTGATCGAAGTGCTCGGAAAGCCCGGCGAAGCGGGCGTGGACGTCGAGATCATCGTCCGCAAGCACCACCTGCCGCACGTTTTTCCCGAAGAGGTTCTGGAAGCCGCGCGCGAGGCCCCGCAAACGGTCATCGCCGCCGCGACCCAGGGCCGCGAGGATTTCCGCGCGCTTCCGATCGTCACAATCGACGGCGAAACGGCGCGCGATTTCGACGACGCGGTCTACGTCGAGCGGCTTCCGGGCGGCGGCTACGAGCTGCAGGTCCACATCGCCGACGTCGCCCATTACGTCGAGCGCGCTTCCGGGCTCGATCGCGAAGCGCGCCTGCGCGGTACTTCCGTCTACTTCCCCGACCGCGCGATTCCGATGCTGCCGCACGAGCTTTCAAACGGCATCTGCTCGCTGAATCCGCGCGAAGACCGCCTCGTCATGAGCGTCATCATGGAACTCGACACTTCAGGCAAGGTGCTGCGCTCGCGGTTCACGCCCGGCGTCATCCGCTCGGCCGAGCGCATGACCTACACCAACGTCAACCTCGTGCTCGAAGGCGATCCCGAAATCACCACCCGCTACGCCGCGCTCGCCGAGCGCTTCCGCCTGATGAAGGAACTCGCGCTGCTCCTGAACGCGCGCCGCCAGGAGCGCGGCGCGATCGATTTCGATTTGCCCGAGCCGGTGGTGGAATTCGACGAACTCGGACACCTGAAAACGATCGGCCGCAGCGAACGCAACATCGCCCACCGGCTGATCGAGGAATTCATGCTCGCCGCCAACGAACAGGTGGCGCGGTACCTCGATCGCCGCGGCCTCGGTTCGCTTCACCGCGCCCATGAAATTCCCGACGCGAAAAAAGTGCTCGAATTCGAGGATCTCGCCCGCGCCTTCGGCTATTCGCTGGGCCTCGGCGCAGCGCTCGATCGTCCGATCGCCGTCCGCCACGGACGTCACGCCGCCCAGACGCGCGCCGGTTTTCACGGCCGCCGCCAGCGCCCGATGGTGGTCGGCGTTCCGCGCGAACTCGGCATTCGGCCCGCGCATTACCAGCGCCTGGTCGAAAAAATCTCCGGCCGTCCCGAGGAACGCATCCTTTCCTACCTCATGCTCCGGTCGCTCAAGCAGGCGCGCTACGCCGCCGAGCCGATCGGCCATTTCGCACTGGGCCTCGATTTCTACACCCATTTCACCTCGCCCATCCGTCGCTACCCCGATCTGATCGTTCACCGCATTCTCAAATGGGCGATCGCCCATCCTGACGAGCGCTCGCTCACCGGCCCCTATCACGTCGGTGAACTCGAGGAACTCTCGAGCGAAACTTCCGAAGCGGAGCGCCGTGCCGTCGACGCCGAACGCGAACTTGTGGACTGGAAGACGGCTGAATACATGGAGCGCCATCTGGGCGAGGAATACGACGCGCTCATCATCAGCGTCCAGAAATTCGGTTTTTTCGTGGAATTGATGGAAGTTTTCGTCGAAGGCCTGGTGCCGATGGATCGCCTCGAGGAAACCGTCGGCGACCGCTGCTTCTACCGCGAAACCGACCACGCCATCGTCAGCCGCCGCCGCGATCGCCGCTTCCATCTGGGCGATCGGGTGCGCGTCCGCGCCGAGCGCATCGATCCTGTCTTCAAGCGCGTCGAATTCGCCGTGCTCCCCGGCGCGCCGGAATAGTTTTTTTCGGAATGCCCGCGCTTATGGCGGCGAAAGCGGCGGGAAGAAGCAGAACGGCAGGTCGCGGGCCGTCCGCAGCCCGGCCGGCGCGGCCAGCAACGCCGGAATCGCGTTCACCGTCACCGAAGCCGTCGCCACATCCCCGTGCGTCCCGCCGGGAATCACCAGTTTCAGGTTCGGCTCGCCGGAAAGCTCGATCGTGTCACTCGGATCGGGCGCGCCGACGTACATGTTCAGTTCCAGATAAACTTTTTCCTGTCCGTTCGCAATCCCGCGCGCCACCTGATGGATTCCGGCCGCTTGTCCCGGCTCGATTTCCACCGCGTCCGTGCGCAGGTGCCCGGAAGCGACCATCGCTTCCACCGTCTCCGTGATCGTGTCCACTTCGAATCCCAGCCCGTCGGAAATCATCGCCACCGATTCCGGCAGGCCCACATGCTTCACCGTTCCGTCCGTCACCCGCCGTTGAAATTCCTCGAGCGAAAGCCCGGCGCCCACTTTTCGCTGCAGCGGCAGCCGCCGGTATCCCGCGTCCACGACGCGCACGGCGCGGGCGTGGTCCACGCGCTGGCACGCGGCCGAAAGGCCCAGCACCAGCTTGTCCATCACGAATCCGGGATTCACGCCCGTGCCCAGCAGCGTTACCCCCGATTCCTTCGCCGCCTCGTCCAGCTTCGCGGCCAATTCCGGATGCTTCCGGAAGGGATAGGAAAGTTCCTCGCACGTCGAAACGACGCACGCCCCCGCTTCGAGGCATTCCATCAGCTGCCCGGCGACATCGTTCAGGAACGACGACGTCGTGTGCACCACCACGTCCACCGGGTGTGAAAGCACCTCGGCCGGATCGGCGGAAACCTTCACGCCCCAGGGCGCGTCTTCGGCTCCGACCAGTTCGCCCAGGTCGCGCCCGGCCTTTTCCGGGTCCTTGTCGATCGCGCCGGTAATCATGAGCGCCTGTTTCTGCCGCATCAGCCGCGCGATCGAGGCTCCGATCGGCCCGACGCCGTATTGGACTACGCGAATCTTTTTCTTCATGCGAACGCTCCCATCCAACTGCCCTTATCACAAAACCATAACTTTGAGCAACGATTCTCCGTCGCTGCGAATAGTCTACCGTGTTTTGGCGCGCCGCGGCTCGGGTAAGAAGAAAAAATCTGTGCCGCCTGTGCTTCCCGGGACAGCTTGCGGCCGCCCGCCTGCCGGGCCATAATGCCCGAAATGTCTCGCCAGCCTAGCAAAACCGCCTTCCACGTGGTGCTGCGGCTCGGCGGCAGCGCGGCTGTCCTCCTGCTGCTTTTCCACTTCGTTTCCTTCGCCCAGGTCTGGCAGGCGCTAGGCAGCTTGCCCGCTCCGGTCTGGCTCGCTGTCTTGGGCGCCTACTTTTGCGTGCATCTGGCGGGCGTCCAGAAATACAGGTTGATGCTCAATGGAGCCGGCGCCGAACTCAATTTCACCCAGGCCGCCCGCTGCTATTTCACCGGCCTGTTCGGCGTGCTCCTGCTCCCGTCGGTGGTCGGCGGAGATGTGCTGAAAGCGGGGCTCGCGTTGCGCCTCTGCCGCAGCAAGGCCGGGGTTTTGCTCGGCAGCCTGCTCGACCGCCTTCTCGATCTCACCGCGCTCGTCACGCTCGCCGCCACCGGCGCCGCGCTCGCTCCCGGCGAACTCCATCCCGCCGATCGCCGCGGGTTTCTCTTCGTTCTGGCCGCGATTGCGGCGGCCGCCGTCGCCGCCGCGCTGGTTCTCACGCTCTTGCCCGCGCGCAGGTTCCCGTTCCGGGTTCGCCGCTGGCTCGCTCGCCTGCGCCTGGCTTGGCGTTCGGTAGCCAAACGCCCGCTTCGCGTCCTTTGCGCCCTGGGCCTCGGTTTCTTCGCGCAACTCGGTTTCCTGTCGCTGACCGTCCTGCTCGCCGCGGCTTGCGGCCTTCACCTGCCTTACCGCGTCTGGCTCTTCGCCTGGCCTATTGCCAAGCTTTCCGCCTTTGTGCCGATCAGCCAGGCCGGCATCGGCGTTCGCGAAGCCGCCCTGGCCGGACTGCTCGTTCCCTTTGGCGCTGCCGCTGGGGTGGTGGTGGGAGCGGGACTTGCCTGGGAAACCGTCGTCATCTCCGCCGCGTTGATTGGGGGATTGATTTCGCTGATTCTGGGACGCTGCCCCGCCGGCCAGGCCCGCGAAATGGATCCCGAGCCAAGCGAACCGCTCCGCGTCCGCACGCCGTAAGGCCTTGCGAGCAGCCGCCGAGTCCCGCGGTTCCCGCTAATCCGCCGCGGATAGCTGCGAAATCGGCACGTCGTAGGAAATCCCGGCCGTCACCGCGTCCACCGGATAAACGGTCCGCCACGTCCCCGGGTCCTCATACAGCGGTTCG
>JAKAOH010000023.1 GCA_021812285.1 Acidobacteriota bacterium
CGAGCGTGGTGCTCTTTACCACCGGCCTGGGAACGCCCACGGGAAATCCGATCGCCCCGGTCATCAAAATTTCCACCAATACGGATCTTGCCCGGCGCATGCCGGACATCATCGACGTCGACGCCGGCCCCATCGTCACCGGCCAGGCGAGCATCGAGGAGATGGGCCGGACGATTCTCGATCGCGCGGTTCAGGTGGCGAGTGGCGAAAGCCGGACGAAAGCGGAAATGCTCGGCCAGGACGATTTCATTCCGTGGAAGCGCGGCGTATCGCTCTGAGTCACGGAGAGAAGGCACGGGACCGCGCGGATGCCTGGTTCCCGATCCGGTGCGGCTGAGCGATTTCGATCCGGAGCAGGGAACGGAAGAACCCGATCGGCAAGGGAGCGCAATGCAGCTCGATGCACATCAGCACTTCTGGCGCTACGATCCCGCTCGCGACGCCTGGATTACCGACGCGATGGCCGCGCTGAAACGCGATTACCTGCCCGAAGATCTGCTGCCGGAACTCCGCGCGAGCCGCGTGGACGCGACGATCGCGGTGCAGGCCGATCAGTCGGAGCGGGAGACGCTATTTCTGCTGGATCTGGCGGAGCGGCACGAATTCATCCGCGGCGTGGTCGGCTGGGTGGATCTGCGTTCCGAGCGCGTGAGCGAGCGCCTGGAATTCTTCGCGCAATTTCCCAAGCTGCGCGGTTTCCGCCACATCGCGCAGGCCGAGCCCGACGACCGGTTCCTGGCCCGGCCCGAATTCGTGCGCGGCGTGGCTCAGCTTCGCCGCTTCGGTTTCGCCTACGACATCCTGATTTACCCGCGCCAACTCGCGGCCGCCGCCGACCTCGCCGCGATGCTGCCCGAGCAGCCATTCATTCTGGATCACATCGCCAAGCCGGAAATCAAAGCCAAGGAAATTTCCGCATGGGAGCGGGGAATTCGCGGCCTTGCCGCTTGCCGCAACGTCTGGTGTAAGCTTTCGGGCCTGGTGACGGAGGCCGATTGGCACGAGTGGCAACCCCGTGATTTCGGACCCTTCCTCGACGTCGTGTTCGATTGTTTCGGCGCGGAAAGGCTAATGTTCGGCTCGGATTGGCCGGTCTGCTTGCTGGCCGCGAGCTACGTCCGGGTGAGGGAAGCGATCGGGGAATATACGGAAGGATTGCCGCAACCGGCGAAAGAAGGCATTTTCGGCGGAAACGCGGTGCGTGCTTATGGACTTACAGCTTAAAGACAAAGTGTTGCTGGTGACCGGCGGGGCGAAGGGAATCGGCGCGGCGATTTGCCGCGCGGCGGGCGAGGAAGGCGTGCGCGTGGCCATCGTCGATCGCGACGCCGAAGCCGGGGCGCAGCTTGAAAAAGAGCTGGGCAGCGAACGCGCCCGATTTTTCGCCGCCGATCTGTGTCTGGCGGAGGACTGCCGTGCGGCGGTCGAAAGAACGCTCGAATGTTTCAGCCGTCTCGATGGTCTGGTGAACAACGCCGGAGTCAACGACCGCATCGGGCTCGAGCAGGGAACGCCGCGCCAGTTCGTCGAATCGCTCGAACGGAATCTCCTGCACTACTACAACCTGGCGCATTTCGCCTTGGCCGCCCTGCGAAAAACCTCCGGCTCGATCGTGAATATCGCGTCGAAAGTAGCGCTGACGGGCCAGGGAAATACCTCCGGCTACGCGGCGGCCAAGGGAGGAATTCTCGCGCTGACGCGAGAATGGGCGGTCGAACTGCTTCCGGCTGGGATTCGCGTCAACGCCGTCGTGCCCGCGGAAGTGATGACGCCGCTCTACCGTCAGTGGCTCGCGAGTTTTCCCGATCCACCGACGAAGCTGGACGAAATCGTCTCGCGAATTCCGCTGGGCAAGCGCATGACGAAACCCGAAGAGATCGCGGCGACGGCGATCTTTCTGCTTTCGCCGCGTTCGGCGCATACCACCGGACAATTTCTGTTCGTCGACGGCGGCTACGTGCATCTGGACCGCGCGCTGTCCTACTAGGAGAGCGGATGGGAAATCGCCCGCAGCCCGTTACCCTCCATTCGCCGCCGCCGCTCACCGAGCGCCGGTTCCTCGTTCCGCTCACGCTGATCACCAGCCTGTTCTTTCTCTGGGCGCTGGGCGTGAATCTGAACGACATCCTGATCCCGCGGATGAAAGAAGCGTTCGGCCTCGACGATTTTCAATCCTCGTTCGTCCAGGTGGCGTTTTTTGGCGGCTATTTTCTGGCCGCGTTTCCCGCCGGGCGGCTGATGGAGCGCGTCGGATACAAGAGAGGAATCCTCACGGGACTGCTCTTGTGCACGACCGGCGCGGTGCTTTTCGTTCCGGCGTCGGCGATGGGGACGTACGGATTTTTTCTGGTCGCGCTCTTCGTGATGGCGTGCGGGCAAAGCTTTCTCGAAGTGGCCTCGAATCCCTACGTCACGATTCTCGGCCCGGAGGCGAGTTCCGAGCGCCGGCTGAATTTCGCGCAGTCGTTCAACGCGGTGGGGGCTGTGGCCGCGCCGCTGATCGGCGCGGCATTCATTCTCACCGGGCCGCGCCGCACGCCGGCGCAGATCGCCAAAATGACCGCGGCGCAGGCGCATGCCTATCGCGCGGCGGAAGCCGGTTCCACGCGTTTTCCGTATCTGGCGATCGCGGGGATTTTCGTTTTCATGGCGGTGCTGATCGCGCTCACTCACCTGCCCGACGTCGGCGGGGAAAAGGCGCGGAACGCAAACCGAACGGAGGAAGAACCGCCGCGTGGCAGCCTGCGGGACCATCCGCACCTGTGGCGCGGCGTCGCGGCGCAGTTTTTCTACGTCGGGGCGCAGGTGGGCGTGGCGAGTTTCGTGATTCGATTCGCGCAGCACACCGTACCGGGGATGGCGGCGCGCGTCGCGGCGTTTTACCTGCTCGGGCACCAGATCGGCTTCATGATCGGGCGGTTTTCCGGCTCGGCGATGATGAAACGCATCGCTCCGGCGCGCCTGCTTTCCGTTTTCGCTCTGGGTTGCCTGATCTGCGTCACCGTGGCACTGGTGGGAGCGGGAATCGTGCCCGTCTGGGCGGTCGTTTTGATCGGGTTTTTCCATTCCATCATGTTCCCGACCATTTTCGCCTTGAGCATCAAGGAACTGGGTCCGTTGACACAGCGAGGCTCGTCGTTCCTGGTGATGGCGATTATCGGCGGCGCGATTTTTCCGGCGATCATGGGGCGGATTTCCGACGCGAGCAACATTCAAGTGGCTTTCATCGTTCCCCTCGCGTGCTACGTCTACATCCTTTATTTCGCCGTGAGCGGCTACAAACCGGCCGGCCTCAGGCGGCCGGCGGTTGCCAAAGTGGAGGAGCAGGAATCATGACGCGGCGTTACTGTTTGGCGCTCGACTTGAAGGACGATCCCGCGCTCATCGCCGAATACAAGCGCTACCACCGGAAAATCTGGCCGGAAATCACCCGGAGCATTCGCGACGCGGGCGTTGAAAACCTTGAAATCTATCTGCTCGGCACGCGTCTCTTCATGATTCTCGAAGCCGGCCCCGCGTTCTCGTTTGCCGCCAAGGCGGAAATGGACCGGGCGAACCCGAAAGTGCGCGAATGGGAAGAACTGATGTGGAAATTCCAGAAGCCCCTGCCGGAAACCAAGCCGGGTGAAAAATGGGTGCCCATGGAACAAATTTTCGCGCTGGAGAAGTAGAAGAGCGGCGCGCCGCTTGCGGGAACGCCGCGGTTCGACCGTGGTTTCCGACCCTCGTCTCAAAATTTCACTTGCACGTTCGCACGGTCGGCTTCGTCGGCCGCGAACATCGTCGCCGGCGAAAAGCCGAACGGGCGCGCCATCAGGCTGCGGGGAAAAATCGCCTGGGCGGTGTTGTATCTCATCGTCTCGTCGTTATAAAACTGGCGCGCGGTGGCGATGCGGTTTTCCGTCGAGGTCAGTTCTTCCTGGAGAAGCTGCATATTTTCGCTGGCGCGCAATTGCGGATAGTTTTCGGCCACGGCAAAGAACTTGCCCAACGCTCCGGTCAGCACCGATTCGGCGACCACGCGCTGCGGCAATGGGCCGCTCGCGGCGGCCACCGCGTTCGTCCGGGCCTGCGTGACGGCTTCCAACGTGGAACGTTCGTGCTGCATGTAGCCACGAGCGGTTTCCACCAGGTTCGGTATCAGGTCGTGCCTTCGTTTCAGCTGGACGTCCACCTGCGCCCATGCGTTCTGCGTTCGCACTCGCAGCGCAACGAGCGAGTTGTACGCGAGAATCAGCCAGACGATCGCCCCACCGGCGATCCCGATGGCTACCCATTGCTGCACACCGTGCATCGGTCACCCCTCGTCCTCGTCTTGCGTTCCTATTGCCGAATCAAAAGCCCTGTCGCCGCGTGGATGAATGCCAGCCAAACCAATAAAAAGGTAAGGCTCGCCATCGTCAAGATTCCGACGAGCAGCACGAGCAGCGCGCCGGCGGCCAGGAGCGGAGGTCCCAGGAGCACTCCCAGCACGCCGATCGCAATCCACGGCTTGCGTCCCGCCGATTCGAGCTTGACGTGCGCGCCCATCCGGTCGAGCCGTTTCAGCCGGCGTTTCAGCGAGGGGTAGAAACTGAGAAATCCTTTTTGCGAGAGATCGGAGGATTGCGGCGAATCTTGTTGTGGCTCGCAGGTTTCTTCCATTTTGCGGCTGAATTGCTGTAGACGCCGCAAGGCCTGCGGATCGCCGTGTTGCGCCGCGGCGACGTCCGACCAATCGGGCATTTCCGCGACGTTCGTTCTCAGCGCGGCCGCGGCGGACTGGCGGAAGGCCTCCATGCGCGCCGCGGCTTTTTGGTCGCCCGCTATCGCCGCGCGTCCAGTCGCGGCGATTTCCCGGAGGACAGTTGGCATATCCGACGTCGGATTGTTCTTGCCGCCGGCTTCGGACGCGGCCCAGTTGCGCGCGATTCTCTCTTGTTGAGCCGCGTTGTGCTTCCCGTCGTGCATGCGGTCGCTTCCGCCCGGGTTCACGAGGAAAAGGTGCGAAGCCCATTCACCACCCGGAATCGCGCCGCGCCCACCATTCAATTTCCGCAGCGCTTCCGCCAGGCCGTCCGGATTGCGCGTGAGTTGCACCGCCGCCGCATCGGCCAGATATTTCCGCGTTCGCCAAAGCAGCGCCACGCTCGGCTCGAGCATGACGCCCGAAAAGAACCAGAGCGAGAGCTTGATGGCCATATTGGTAAAAAAGATGGGGAAAAGCAGAAAGTTGCGGATGGACCGCAGAACGGATTCTTTCGAAGATATGGTGTCGAAAAGGTTGTCGATATCGTCAGTTTCGAGTCCAGCCCCGCGGGTGAGGAGAGCGGCGACGATTGCGGCTTCCTCGGCGTCGCCCTTTCCTGCGAATGCGTAACGGACGACGCGCCACAGCGTTCGCCGCGATTGCGGCCCGAAGGGAGAATTGATCAACGCGACGAGCAGCCCGCACGTTTCGAAGACGCTGGTGACCCGGAACGCGATCTTCAGGTCACCGTTGCCGATCGAAGCGACCAAGTGCGCCAACGCGCCCGCCAATTCGTCGCGGTTCAGCCGCTCCACCAGGCCGCGCGTTACCACGATCCGCGCGTCCTCCGGCAAGGTCCCGATGACCGCGGCGTTGGCGGCCGGCGCGTCGATCAACAGGATGCGCGGTGCGGGCACGCCGGCGGCAATGGCCATTTCCGGCGCCACATCCGCCAACCGCAATTCATGGACGTCCGCCGGATTGGGTTCCCGCACTTTCAGCGCGAGCAAGGCCCCGCCCACCCCCGCGCGCTCGAACAGCGCATTCACCCCGAGCCACAGCGCGACGGACAAAATCACGCCGGGCAGGAGTAGCACCGCCGCACCCGCCGCCAGGCTCGCCGGGTCCGCCGGCTGATGATTGAACATCCAATTCCCCGCGATCGCCGCGAAATGCGCCAATCGGTCCCCCTGTTGCCAGAAGTCCGCCGGCAACGGCCGGAAATAATTCACGATGGACGCGCCGATCAGCGCGGCGGCGTAGAGCAGCGGGGTCACGATGAGCGCCAGCGGAATCCCCATCACCACCGCGGCCAAAACCGACATGACGGAGAGCCGCCACGTGGCGCGGCGGTTTCGGCGCTGCGCATCGAAGAAGCTCATTCGGTCCCGCGGGCCGGTCACCGGAAGGTTGGCGTCGCCGCTGATCATGGGTGGGCACGGCTTCAATGCCGAACCGTTTGGCAGGCGTCCTTGAAGCTCGAATAGCTGCCCTCGTGCAGCGTCACTTGAATCAGTTCCGTTTGCGAAGGCGAGACGTGCGAGCCATGGGGCCGAAGCGTTCCGTCAGGGAGGAAAGCGGCGGAAAGGCTTTTGTGATCGTCCGCGATGATTTCGGACGGGGCCCAATGTCCATCTATCCTGATCCGCGGTCGTGTCTGCGCGCCGATCGGGAGCGTCACCCGCCAGTTATCCATCCACAGGTGGATGGGCTGCCCCATGGAATTCAGATAGAACTTTCGCGGCATATCTCCGCCTATCTTCAGAGTGAAACGCTCGCCTTTCGGCGTACAGAGATAACCGGTTCCTTTGAGGTCCCAGGCGGGGAACAGGTCGCGTCCGTGTGCGGTCGGTGAAATGCGCACGAAGAGGACGTAATTTCCGGCTGTCTTCGATTTCATGAGCCCCCATCCCTGCCAATCTCCCATCAGATGGAAATTTCCGTCCATGAAAAACGCCCAGGGAGTCAATGCCACATAAATCGCCAGCACACCCACGAGGATCAAACCCAAAAAGAGCAGTTGCCCCAGACATCCAAGTCGCGAGCGGGCTTTTTTCTGGAACAGCTGTCCTGGCAGGTTGGCATTTTGCATTCCATCTTCTCCGCTCATCCACCGAGTCGATCGGCCATGACGCACACCGGTGCCCGATTCTCCCTTGGGCGCGCGGGCGGCTCAGCGGCAAACCGGCGTCTCGCCTTCGGTCACGCCGGTCCGGTTTCTAATGCACGCCGGCCGGGCAGGTTGCGCCGAGCCACTTGGTGTCGAACTTTATCGACGACTTCATCGTGTGGCCGCCCATCGTGGCGGTTCCTTCGCCGGTGCCGACGGTGTGCTCGCGGTCGACCGCGTGGATTTTTACCATGAAGGTCATGCTGGCTTCGCCCGAGCACGTTTCTCGGATCTCGGCATCGCTGCTCGTTGAATTGATCACCGTTCTATGGCATTCCAGCCCTTCATTTGGCTCGTCGTCCTTCCCAAATGGGTTGGTGGTCAGGTCCTTCTGCGTCAGGCATTCCTTGTGCGTCATGGTGGATGTGTGCGCGCCGTTCCGGGCCTGCAACGCCGCTTCGTATCTGGCTCTCTGTTCGGGCGTCAATTGGGCGAGCATCTCCGGTGGCAATCCGATCCCGCCAATGGCGGTCATCGTGGACGTGCTTTGCCACAGTCCGGTTTTCACGTTCATCGGAACGAATTTCACTTCCGATGTTCTGGACTCCGCGTTTTTTCCGTGCTTCTTCGTCTGTGCCAACAGCACCGTGGCCGAAAAAAAGACCGCGGCCAGCGCAATCATCCTTTTCATTTCACCCTCCCCGTATTTTTCGATCGCTTCTCCTCCGGACCGCGCCGCGAACCTTCCGGTCCGCATGCCGCGCGATCCGGCGCGTCATCCTTGCCGCTCAAAGTTTCGCCGCCACCGAAGCGGCCAGGTCTTTTAGCTTCTTTTCATTCGCCGGATCGATCGAAAGGAAGTAGCGAACTCGCCCTTTCAACACGTGAACGGCCCCGCTTTTGTCAATGTAAGCGGCGTCGCCAATGGCCGGTTTTGATTTGGCCGGAAACCACGCGGCCAGCGCGTCGAACGTTTGTTTCGCCTGGGAAGCCGACGCGTCCACGTAGACGATGAACGTGACGCTGGCGTGCGGACCGTTCTTCGAGTCGTACACGCAGCGCGCCCCCCACGGCTGTTTGCCAAAAGACGGCGGGAATGTTCCTTCCTTCGGCGCGCCGAACGGTTGTCCGACGGCTTTTTGAATCTGCGCCGGCGTGAGCATCGCGCAGCCGCTCGCCGGCGCGGCATAGGCCGCCGACGCGCCGCTCATCGCAAGCAGGAGCAACCCTCCCGAAATCGCCCTGACTGTGGTTTTCCAGTTCATTCAGCCTCCTCCTCAGTTCATCTATCGTTTCCACTACTTTGCGATCGCCACTTCCACGCGCCGGTTAAGTGCCCTTCCGCTCGCCGTCGAGTTGTCAGCGACCGGCCGCGTCGCGCCAAACCCTTGCGCCACCAACTGGTTCGCCGACACCCCGTGTGCTTTGAGCCACGCGACGACGGAATCCGCTCGCCGTTCGGAAAGTGTTTGATTGTGGTCCGCGTTTCCCTGATTGTCGGTGTGTCCGGAAATAATCCAGCGCGATCCCGGCTTGCGACGGATCAGACCGAGCACGGCGTCGAGCGCCGGCAGGCTGTCCGGCCGCAGCTTCGCCGAATCGGTGTCGAAATGAATTCCGTAAACCGCTGCGGTACCGGTTTCAGCGATGGCCTTTTCGAGAGCCTCCGTGCTCTCCTGATGGCGATGCAGTTCTATCTGCGCTTGTCCCGTTTGCCCGGCGACCAGGTCCACCGGCACGGAATTCTCGTCGTATCCGGTGGCGTTCGCGGTCGCCACGACGAGGCCCGCGGGGATCCCCGTCAGCTCGCACTTGCCCGCCCGATCTGTCGAGGCCGTTTCGAGCGCGGCGGTTACCGTCGCGCCCGCGATCGGAGTGTGTTTGTCCGCATCGACCACCGAAGCGGCGAGCGAAACCTGATACTTGAGGTTGCGCGGGTTCACCAGTATCCGGACGAAGTCAACGGCATAGCCGTCGGGTACATGAGTCGTCGGATCGTCGATCAGCAGCTTCACCGTGCCGGTTTTCAAGAGCGGCCAATATTCGGGAAGCAGTTGCAGTGTGAGCAGCTTGCCGATCGGTCCGCTCTGGTCGATCGCGTTGAGCGCGTACTCGAAACTCGGAATACGCGTCCCATTCAAGCTCACCTGGAAATGGGAGTGTAGCGATGGAGCCTGGAAGTCGTCCGCGAATATTTGAATTTCAACAGCATGAATCGTGGCCGGCAAATCTCCCACGTCCAGAACGATCGGCTGCGGCATTGTCAGTTGGCGCTCGCGTTTACAGGCCGCCTCCACCTTGGGCAGGCCCTTCGCATCAGGTGGAAGCTGTTTTGCTATGAGGCAATCAGTGAGTGAGCCGCTATAGCCGTCGCCATAACCCGGAATCACCGCCGAGCCGATCATGATCCGGTCCGTTCCGGCGGGCGCCCCTGGAGGTATATGGTTGATGTCGGGAAATGGGTGAGGCGGCGTCGATTTTCCGGAAAACGGATCGAAACCCGCCGGCCAGCCGAATCCCAGATTGTTGATGTCTCCCGTCCGTACAACCAGATCCGCTTCCGGCCCTCCCACGGTGCGTTCGTATTCCAGGGCCCAGTCCTTTGCCTGGTTTCCCGTTGCCGCGACCGGCACGATGGGGCCCGGCGCGGCTGTAGGTATTGGCGCAGCCACGCCTACGTTCGTGGGCGCGCCCGCGCCGGCGGCGCCCGAATTTCCTGCCGCGACGCCGCGAGAGCCCGGCGCCCCGGTTTTCGCCGGTGAACTGCCCTGCGCTCGCTCGATTCGGCCAACCGCGTCTTTCGCTCGGTGCGCGATATAGAAAAACGCGACGATGCCCGCCGCTGCCAATATGGCGAATACCACTAGAACGGCGGCGATTGTCAGCGCCGGGCCCCTGGATTTCGCCGCGGGAGCCGGAGTTGGAGCGGCAACGGGCGCGGCAGCGGGAGCGGGAATTCGCGTCCGCGAGGCCGAACCGGCGGATGCGTTCGCCGGCGTCAACGCCCCATTCCCGTGGCCGGACGCAGCCGGGGTGGGAGTGGCGCCGGCGGGAGATCCGCACTTCGTGCAAAATTGGATTCCCGCTGCAAGAGCGGCGCCGCATTTCGTGCAGAATCTCTGCGCCGGCGCGGACGCCATGGATTCGCCGCGTCGCGTCCCGCACTTCGTGCAGAACGCTTCGCCGTCGCCGAGCGATGCCCCGCATTGTTTACAGGTGGTTTCCATCGCGTTCCCCGCTCACCCGTGCCTGTCGGATGAGCCGCTCATTCCTCGACTCACCAGCCGCGATTCCGCCCCATTCATTTCCTGATCCTGTCCATTTCGTAATGCCGCTTGTCGACGCCGCCGTTCGCCCCCGCGAATCCTTCATCCAGAACGAGCTTCACCGCGCAGCCGTCTTCCCCCATCCACACGGTGCCCTTTTCGAAGCTGCCCTGTCCGAAGAGCAACGCGAACGCTTTCCGGTCCGATGCGTTGGCGTTTGTGGTGTCGATCGAATACCGCGTCGCGGCGTATCCGTTCATTGTTTGCGCGCCCTGTCTGGCAACGCTGGAAGTTCCGCTCAGGGAACCGAGCCTGGCGGTCATGCCTGTGATGCTCAGGCTCGAAAGGGTGAGAACAGCGCCATTCCAGCTCCCTTCGCTCGTACGCGTGCCGTGATAGGAGTGCGTGCCGGACGCGTCTGTGATCGTGATTTCCATCGCTTGAGGTGTGATATCCGCTTCCTTGTCCACGGAACCGGAGGCATCCGTGTACTTGTAGGAATAATGGAAGGATTCCGCCGGACTATTGATGCGATCGCCCATGCACATCACGTTGATTTGGCCGTCGCTGTTGCCTGCGCTTTGTGCGTCCGCTCCGCCCGCTTTCCCGCTCGAGCCGCAGCCGGTGGTTGCCAGAAACGCCAGCGCCGCCGCAGCCGCCAGAAGACGCATTCCGATCGCTTTGTGATACGCGCGAGTTCTCCTATGCAATCCTCGCCTCCGCGTTTTCAGGCTCTAGTTCGGCTGCGGCTCGCATCCCTTGATGAGAGGAATGATCGTTGTCTTTTGCTTTTTCAGCAGGGTGACCGCGTCGCTCGGCGGCTGCGATCCGCTGATGGTTCCCAGCATGTCTTTGTCCATGCCCGCTTGCGCCAAATACGTCTGGTAATACTGCTGACACGGAAACATCGCCAGCATTCCCGCTCCGGCGTACGCCACCGAGGAGACCCACATCACGTAAGCCGCGCGCCTCACCTTGAAGAGATCCGCCGACGTGGGCGGCATCAGGTCCCCTTTGACGTAGGTTCCCAGCCGTCCCTGTAGGCTATCCGCCAGATTGGCGCCTTGCGCGTTGAGGGCTCCGGGCAAGCGGGCGTTCAGCGCCCACAGAAAGCTGACCGTGCTCAACGACAGCGCGAATTTCGGCGCGTTGATGGCCACCACGGCGCCGTGCGGCGCCTTCGCCGACGAAGTTGTGCTATTGATGTCGCTCTTTGCTTCCAGCCCTTCATCCAGCGGAGTGCTACCGTCCAGCCCGCCTTCGCCGCTGTAGGTGATTTTGAAATGCCCCTTCGCCGCAGCCTTTTCTCCGAGACCCGGCCTGTAGATCAGGTTGGCGTAGACCTGAAAGAGAAGCGGAATACCGTCGGCGCTGTCCACAAGTCCGGAGTGCAATGCCGGCAGCCGGAGCCTCCCTTCACCAATGCCTTGGCCCGGACCCGTTGTCTGAACCATCCAATCCACGTCCAGCGTGCCGTCCGTATCCACCTTGAAGGTGGCCTGCTGCAGCTTGTCTGCGTGGATGACCGCGAGGAAGTTGAACCCGAATTTGGTGATCTGTCCGTGCCCCGTGACACTGGCCGAAAGCCCGCCGTTTTGTTTAAAGGCAGTGAAGGAATAGGTGGTTCCCGCGCCGCTAGTCGAGTACTTCCATTGGCCGTCGCCGCTCACGGGCTGGCCGGGCTCGAGCCCTTTCGTCCATGCGCCGCCCGGTTCGGAAGCTTCTCCGAGCGTGCTCTTGAAAACCTGGAACGTCCCGTCGTTGATGAAGTCGGTCAGCGAAGCCGAGCTCACCGCAACGGCCACCTGATGCTGCGGCGCCTTCATCATTTTTTTCACTTCCAGGACGCCGAGATTCTTGAAAAAAAGGACGTCGCCCGTCACCAGGCTCTGAACGCATTTATCGGCCCCGTTCAGAACCAGAGCGTGGGCGTCGTGGCTGACGCCCAGGATGTTCCTGGGATCCACCACGATGGTTTTGCTCGTGTACCGGCTCGGCTGGCCGCTGCTTTGGCCGACCGTGAGTTCCGCGCTCATCGAATTGACGTAGGTTGCCGTGATCGTCGAGGTCGTCGATCCGGCGGCACCGGCCGAGCAACTCGACGGGTTTAAGACGGTCACCGCAAACGTGGCCGTCCGCGCGCCCGGCGCCAGCTTGACGCTGGAAGGCACCTTTACCGTCGAGCTGCTGCTCTTCAGAGCCACCGTCGCTCCGCCCTTTTTCACCAGTGTTTTCACTCCATGCACGGTCGCGTACTTGTTTGGCGGCGCGGCCTGCATCAGGCGCACCGTCGCCGTCGCCGAGCTTCCCCAGTTCGCCGGATTGGGCGCGACGGAGATCGAATAGATCCCGTTCGCGCCGCCGCCCTTATAGGATTGGCCGGCCTGCCTGGCCTTCGCGGGGAGCCCGTTCGCGGTCAGCAGTCCCAACGCCGCCGCAACCACGCAGCACAATCCGCGTGCCAGCCAGCGGCCGTCGTTTGCTTGCCACATCAGCCATCTTCCGTTATCCATTCGCATCGCTCCCCTCTCAACTCCCATCGCCATCAGTGCACCTGTTTGGCCGCGATATTGCCGATCCACGGGATGCGGTATTCACGCTGGCTGTACGCCTGAAACATCAGGAAGAGCCAGAAGCCGAATAGCCCCAGCGAAAGCAGCAGCCGCAAGGGCACGTCGACCGCCAGGACCCAGAATCCCGCGATGCTCACCAGCAGCCCCCAGATCAGGCTCCAGACTATCGCCACGATCACGCACGCGACGCTGTAGAGAATCGATTGCATCGCGTGAAATCTCACGTAGCGGTCGTTCTTGTAGGGTTCGAGCACCAGAAACAGAACTCCCGTGATCGCCCCGAGCGCGTAGGAAAGCGCCGCCGCCAGATTCATCGTCAGGCCCGCGCCGCTCGATGGGCTGCCCACGCCTGCGGCCGGGGACTGTGTAGCGGCCGCTCCACTCGCTGTTCCCGCGGCCCGCCCGCAGGCTCCGCAGAACGCACTCCCATCCGCCATTGCCGTACCGCACCCACTGCAAATTGCCATGAGAACGCTCCTTTCCTCGGAAATTCCCGTTCATTCCGCTGCCGCGGATCGGGCTTTTCGCCGCTTGCCCCGGCCCCGGCGGCTAATGCTTCCTCCCCGTGCCGTCAGGCGGGCAGCCGCCCGTGCGCCGTCCCTGCAGCGTGAACTTCAGCGAGACGCCGTGAGTCGTTTTCGATCTGACGTTGCGAACCACCGAAAATTCGTTCCGTCTCACGATACCTTGAACGCGCACCAGCCTGTTCGGACATTCCGCGTCGTACGAAATATTGGGGCCGCTCTCCCTCAGGTTCTTCACCTTGCACGGTTCGCCCGCCTTGCGTTCGTTCGGCGCGCTCTCGCTAAAAACCTCTTCCGGGCTGTCCAACTCGTCGGGCGTGATGCATTGCCTGGTTATCGTCGGCCTGGACGATGGTTCGCCCTGAATCTCGTAGGTGACAACGAGTTCGTATTCACCGGGTCGCAGTTTTAGCTTGGACGCCGTATTTGCGGCCACGGGCAGGGCCACGACGACGGCCAAGAAGGTCAAGGTCGCCGTCACGATCGTGCGAGCGTGGCTGCTTCTCTCCATTTCCATCGCCTTGCAGGCCGGCGCCCGCAGCGTCCTTTCCGCACCTATTGCGCCTTTGCGTCCTGCGAGACCTGAAACGACCACACCGCGTCAAACATCAAGCCATTGCCCTGCGCCCGCGCCACGTCTCCGCCGGAGAACTTCATAGATTTCGAAATCGGCCGGAGCACCACCGCGTACTCGCCGGGCAATAGCGCCGACGCGGGAGAAATCTCGTATTGGCCGGTGCTGATTTTGCGAACATTGGCCGCGACCGGGTCTTCCAGAAACTTCGAGTAGATTTTCCAGTCCGTGGCGTCGCGCGATTTCGCGTCCTCTCTTCCCTGCGTCGCGCCCACCAGCCGGCATGTATTCTGCGCGGGCGTCAGTTTCACGATTTCCGGGGCGAAATCGCCCGGATTCACGCCGGGCGTATTCGCGAAGTTGACGGAAAATTTCGGCGTGCTCGTCTGGAGCACGTTCGATGAAGCGGGATTCGGCACGCCCCAGACGTAGGTGATCGTCGGCTGGCGGCGGGCCAGGATGCCGGTGAAAATTCCGCCCGCCTGTTCCATGGCAGAGCCTCCGAGGGAGGAACGGATGTGCCCCGCGGCGGTTGCCGTCGCGTCGCCGATGCCCGCCTGAATCGCCTGCGTCATGGCGCTATCGCCCGCCAGGGCGGTCATGGAAGTGGGCTTCGTTTTCGTTTCCGCCAGTTGCGTTTTCTCCAGCGGGAGTTCCTGCGTGGCCGTGCCTTGCAGAACCGCCACGGACGGCATGCTTGATGGGGCGGTCTGCGCGGACGCTTGCCGGGCGGACGAGACATTGCATATCGCCACCACAAATAGGCTCAGGAATACGGCTGCCTTGAAGCTTTTCGCCATCATCTTCTCCATTCCGCTCCCTTCATCGCTGTCCTGCAATTCGTTTCCGGATACCGACTCCTTCACCACGGGCTCACGCCGCGTGGCCCCCAAACGGTAATCACCAACTGGTAGACCGCGACACTTCCGTAATCGAGAGGATGTCCGCTGCCGCTGTTCGTCGAGCAGCTCTGCTCCTCCCACGAGACTTGAAACGATGTTGGAGACGTGTAGTTGAGATTCCATTCCCCGCTGCTGGAGTACTGACCGTGAACGGACTGGCAGTAAGCCGCCGTTAAGTTCGAGTGGTACAACTGGACGCCGTTGTTCGCCACGCGGAAACCCGGCGCGAAGTGAAACTGATACGTGTCTGTACCGTTCGGGAAAGTAAGCGATTCAGGAATCGTCGGGCTGAAGTCGATCCGAAAGACACCGGCTGTTTTTTGCGGCTGCGAATAGATGTAGGGCGAAACGTAGTCCCCGATCAGCGCTTCCCCCGAGGAATCGTTGACGGTGGGCAGTTGAATCGAAGCGGCGGCTGGCGTCTTCTTGGCAATCAAGGGCAGTGTTTGCAAGTCGTACGCCGCGGCGAAATTGAATCCCGTGGCCTGGTATTGCTGGCCGCTGGCGGTCTTCACGACCAGCGTTACATTGTTCGTGTCGTAGACACCGCTAGCGTTCGGGTCGATGCTCGCGGTAATTTGCCGGTCGCTCCATCCATTCGGCTGGATTTGAAATCCCACGCGATCGGGATAGAGCGAGCTGCCATGAACTTGCAGCCGGGACTGGCCGGCCGGGTAATGAATTCCGCTCAAATACACTTCGCCGGGCGTAGCACCAAAGCCGCAGCCTTGAATCACGAAAGTGCCTTCCGGCCCCGAAACCGGACTGAACCATATTCCCAATTTTTGTCCGTCGATGGTCCCGATTCCGTTCACGCAAAACCGCGTGGTAGCGGATTCCGCGGAGCCAAAGCGTGACGCCGGCCGCCGCCCGCCCGGACTCTGGTGCCGCGTTGGTCCGTTTGCCGGCGCCGTCCCTGTAGCGGAAGTTCCGGAAGCCGTGACCATCGGCACGCTCCCTTGGGAAGACATGGTTCGGCCAGGGCCAAGCGAAGGAACGAGCAAGGAATGGGCGGCCACACTCTGCCGACGCAGTACTGCTATGAGGGCCGAATGCGAGCCATCGGCGAAGCCGGTCGGGGCGCTGGCCGGTATGCCCGTCACAATGCTGTTCGACAGGGCCTGTGCGATTGCCCTGTTCTTCAGCCATCGTTGCGCGCCCCACTCCTTCACCGGAGTACGCGGAGCGGTCAAGCTGCTCCTCCGCACTTGCGCGCCGGAGCCTGAAGGCGGAGCCAGCGGCCTGGCCGGCCATCCGGGCGCATTTCCATATGCCGGACCTGCCAACAGAAGACCGCAGCCTACGAGCGACGCCGCCACTGGCGAAAAACTTCGTCTTGTCCATCGAACGATCATTGGCCGGCCTCCCGCCTGCAGTTTCCCCGAGCCTTCCGTGTCCGCTTTCTCGTCCCTTTACCGCTGGGTTGCGTCTGCTCGATTCCGGTGTTGCGCACTTGACCGGGCAATATCCCGGCCAAGTGCGCGTCTCCCGCAATCAATTGCCCGTGGGCCTACCCGTCCACGGATCGATGCCTTTGGGTCCCTCCACCCAGACGTTCAATCCGTAATTTGCGAGCGGCTGCCCGAAGCAATCGCTCTGAAACGCGCCGCCGCAGCTCATATTTCTGCAATTCTGGCCCTGCCAGGTCACCCACAGCTGGTTGCCGTATTCCCACTCGAGTCTGTACTGCCCGGCCGTCACCATCGTTCCCGAACTCACGCTGCAATCCACGTTTTGCGATTGCACGTCGGCATCTGTCGGCACGAATCCGGGTTCCAGCTTGTTAAAGTCATAGATGTCCGTGCCGGAGTGGGGCGCGTTTGCCGTGTCGGAAGGACCCGACATGAAACCCATGTTCAAGTCGAGCCACTGCACTTCCGCCATCATTCCGCCAAAACCGTAACCGTCATTCGTCGTCCCTGGCGAGTGGTAGGTATAGCGCCAGCCCGTCTTGTTCACCTTGGGATCGATCATGTACAAACCGAAAAAGCGTTGCGGCATCGTGGCTAGCCGTTCTCTCACCCGCACGGCATAGAATTTGTAGCCGCCCTTGCTGGCTTGCTGACCGTCCGCGCGCTGCACCACCAGCGTCAGATTGTCCTGATCGAGCAAACCGGTGAGATTGGAGTTGAGGCTGACGTTAATCCAGTTGTCGTGCCATTCCTGGATCTGAAACTCCTCATGAAACGTCGCGCCTTTGTAGATGTAAACTTTCGCGCTTGGCCCGACGTTTCCGAACGAGCAACCGCTGATCGTGTAGAAGTTGTATTGCTGGATAGGTGTGAACGTCGCCGGGAAAGAAGAGCCGCTCACGTTCAGTATTCTCATTCCCGGTTCGTGTGAGCAGGTCACAACCGTCGTGTTCGTCAGCGGTTGGTCGCCGATGTGCGAAGCGGTCGTCGACGCGCCCATCGTGTGCGAAGGACCGAGGCTTCCCGTCTGTTTGCCGGAAACCTGCGGCATGTTCCGCGGCGGCAGCGGTTGCGGATTCAGCATGCGGTTGGTCCCCGGATTCGACGCACGCAGCTTCATCGCCTCGGTGTTCGCCGCCTGCCGTTGGCTCATGAGCAAGCCGTTCATGGCGGCTGCTTTCTGCGCCGCCACCGGATTTGTCACTTTCGGCCCGATCTGGGGCGGTCCGAACTTCAGCTTATTCGGAGGCGGTGGGACCATCCGGCGTCTGCCGGCCGCGGCCGCGTTCTGCGCGGTGCCCGTCAGTGGCACTGTGGTTCTCACTTGCGCTCGCGCGCTCACTCCCGCTAGCCCAGCCAGCAGAACGGCAAGACCCATTTTTCTGACCATCGAGTTCTCTCCTTCTCTGTCTGAAACAGTCCTGCTTGCCACTCACCCCTGGGGCAAGGTCCTTTGCCAACCGTGCCCGGCAATGCGTCGTCGTTCATCTGTTGCGTGCGCCCCGCGGCATACGCGCAAATTCATCATTGCGAAATAACCGAAATTCCTCGCGCACTCAAAGGACGAGCAAGGGGCGAGTTCCTGACCTACTAATTAACTGGCAGCAAAGGCATTGCGAGGAGATGTGACCTGCCGGCTGCGCAATCCATGGCTTGTGCTATACTCCCGCGCCAGACTTCGGAACCTGGTGCTCGAATGGAACGACCCGCGAAGGCTAGGCTCTTTCAATTCGGGCTATTTGAAGCGGATCTCGATAACGCTCGCCTCACCCGCAATGGGATACGAATCCGCCTCCAGGAACAGCCCTTTCGCATTCTCGCGCTGCTCCTCGGTCGCGCCGGCCAGGTCGTCACCCGCGAGGAACTCCGGCAAGAGCTTTGGCCCAACGGCACCTTCGTTGATTTCGACGGGAGCCTGAATGCCGCGCTGAAACGGCTCCGGGCGGCGCTGGACGACGACGCGGATAATCCCCGGTTCATCGAGACCGTGCCGAAGCGCGGCTATCGCTTTATCGCTCCCATCCGGGTCGAAACCGCCCCTGTCGAAGCTGCCGCCAAAGCGCTTGCGCCGCCCGCCGCTTCGGCGCTGGTCATGCACCCCGCTTCGGCGGACCGGAATGAAGTGCCATCGAGCCATTGGACCAGACGCCTGGTCCTGATCGGCGCTTGCGTGGTTGTGGCGGCGATAACCGTTTTTCTCGCCGTCTCCAGAAGGGCGATGCCTCCTCAGCCCGGCGCGGGCCGTGAAAGCGCAACGGCGGGACCGCTTCACCAGTCGATCGCGGTGCTTGGGTTTCAGAACGCTTCCGGCCAAAGTGACGACGCCTGGTTATCCCCGGCCTTGGCGGAAATGCTGCGGACCGAACTCGGTGCCGGCGGCAGATTGCGCGTGATTCCGGGAGAAGACGTCGCGCAATTCCGGCTGGGATCACCCTGGTCGGAGGAGGATTCGCTCAGCCCGCAGACGACGTCCCGCATTGGCAAAGCTCTTGGCAGCGACCTGCTGGTGCTGGGGTCGTACGCGACGCTGGGCGAAGGGCAGAACAGAACCGTTCGTGTGGACTTTCGCCTGCAGAAATCGCCGACCGGCGAAATCCTTTATGAAGGAGCGGAGACGACCACGGTGCGGCAAATCTTCGCTCTTGTCGCGAAAGTCGGCGTCGCGCTGCGCGAAAGGCTCGGCCTGCCGATGGTCACCGAATCGGAAGAAGTGGGCGTGCTTTCTTCCTTGCCTGCCGACGCCGATGCCGATCGTTTCTACGCGCTCGGCCTGGAAAAAATGCGCGAGGGCGACGTCGTCACGGCCAAGGACCTTTTTCTGGAGGCCGAAAGAATCGCTCCGGACTTTCCCTTGGTTCATCTCATGCTTTCCCGCACTTGGGGAGCGCTGGGTTACGATCTGAAATCACGCGCCGAGGCCAGAAAAGCGTTCGATCTTTCGAGCAGCCTCTCGCAGACGGACAAATTGCTGGTGGAGGGCTACTACTACGAATCTCTCAAGGATTGGGACAAGGCCGCGGACGCCTATCGCGCGCTGAACGCACTCTTTCCCGAAAGCATGGATTACGCCGAGCGCCTTATCATCGTGCAAAACGCCGCCGGGCGCCGCGACGAGGCGATGGAAGTCGTCAAGAGGTTGCGCCGGCTTCCGCCTCCGGCGTCGGAAGACCCTCGCGTCGATTTCTGGCAAGGGAAACTCCTCAGCTACAACAACAACCCCGCCGCGCGCCCGTTCTTCGAGAAGGCCGTGGCCGAAGCCCGCGCTCGAGGCTTGAAGCTTCTCTACGCCCATTTCCGAATAGAGCAGTGCCTAAGTTCCCTCTACAGCGACACGCCCCAATTAGCCACCGCCTATTGCCAGGAGGCCTACCAGATTTTCCTGGCGGCCGGAAACCGGCTGATGGTGGCCAATGCTCTGCGCATCATGGGAGATCAAAGCGGCTCGAAGGGCGATTTTGAAGGGGCGGTCGCGCTCTATAGACGGGCGCTTGCCATTCTCCGGCAGTTGGGCGAACACGAAAAGACCGGCGCGGTCCTGAACAATATGGCGGTGGCCGTCGAGAACATGGGGCAGATCGACCGCTCCGGAAAACTCTACGAGGAAGCCGAACGCAACTTTGAAGAGTCCGGGGATGTTTTGAACGTCGCCGTGACGCGCGGCAACCTCGCCGATATCCTGATGGACAGGGGCGACCCTCGAAACGCCGAAAAGCAATATCGAGCCGCGCTCCAATTGATGCAATCGGTCAACCCCGCCGGCGTTGCGTTCGATCTTTATAGCATCGCTCAAATTCGTCTTCTCGAAGGTGACGTGCCGGCGGCCAGACGCTTCGCCATCCAGGCGCTCGCAGCGGCCCAGGCAAGGGAAGCGCCGCAGGATATTTCCGTCGCCTTGTCGGTCCTCGGAGACATTGCGTTGGCTCGCGGCGACTTGGCTGGCGCCGGACGGCGATACCGGCAGGCGCTCGAAATCCGCCGGAAACAGGGATACCCGGGCTCCATCGCGGAAACCCGGGCCGCGCTCGCCGCGCTCTCCATCGAAGAGGGTAGATTCTCCGAGGCCGAGCCCGCCCTTACAAAATCCCTGGCGGAATTTCATAGAGACGGCACCACCATGGACGAGATTCGGGCCGAAACCGACCTGTCCCGGGCGCTCCTCATGGAAGGCAAGGTCGGCGATGCGCGCAAGGCGATTTCCGGCGCGGTTGCGCTCAGCCGCACCATGCGCGATCCGAGTTTGCGACTGCCCGTCCAGATCCAGGATGCGCGCGTTCGCGTGGCCGAGCTCACATCCTACGCCAAAACCAAGCCCGATCTTTTGGAACCACGTCGGCAGCTTTTGGAGGCGACCATGGCCGCCGGGCGCCTCGGGTATTACGGGATCGAGTGCCAGGGCCGATTGGCGCTGGGAGAACTCGAGTTGCGGCTCACTCCGGCGACGGGGCGGTCCGATCTCCGCCGTCTCGCTGATGAAGCCCACCGTCGCGGCCTGGATCTCGTTTCCCGGAAAGCCGCGAAGCTCGTAACGCCCGGCCCTTTGACAACAAATCCTTGAAAAGGCCGTCCGGCCGTCAGCAGGAGACGCAAATTGACCGTTTTTTTCGTCCATAATGAACGTGTCGTCCCCATTCGGCTCGCGATTGCGGCGACCCGGCTGAGAGTTGTATCAGGTCGCGGCCGGCGTTATATTGCCCGTGGGACCTGAGGCTGCGATGGAATTCCCGGTTCAGGAAGTTGTCGAGAAATTCCGGACCGGCGTTTTAAGACAGTGCCGCTTCCCATCCCTTCGGTCAGCCTTTCCTCCCCGTGTGAAACCAGCGGCGAAAGAAAACGCGGCGATTTCGGCGCGATCTCTTTTCGCACCCGTGCCCCGGCCGACGCGGCTCGCGCTGGAACCTTATCTTTTTCCGGTGACCTATGCCTGAAAACGACGGGAAGAAGACGGAAACGTTTCGATCGACCACGGAGATTCTGACGAGGGGCTTTGACCCGCGTCTCTCGGTCGGCTCGGCTCGCCCCGCGGTCTTTCGCAGTTCCACCTACGTGTTTTCGAGTCCCGAATCGGCCGAGCGCGCCTTCGACGTCGCCACGGGTCGCGCCGAGGCCCGGCCGGGCGAAAAGCTGGAACTCATCTACGCTCGCCTGAACCATCCGAATGCGGAAATCCTTGAGGCGCAAACCATTCCCCTCGAGCCCGGCGCCCGGGCCGCGGCGGCTTTCAACTCCGGCATGGCGGCGATCATCACCTCGCTCTTAACTTTCCTGCGCCCGGGCCAAAGCGTTGTTTACACCGTCCCGCTCTACGGAGGCACGCAACATTTTCTGCGTGACTTCCTGCCTGGCTGGGGCGTTCGCACGATTCCAGTGCTCGCCGGCCACGGACAGGCGCTCGATGCAGCGGTTCGTTCGGCGGAAAATCTGGGAGTCGTTCTGGTGGAGACGCCCGCCAACCCCACGCTGGCCATGACCGACCTCGCTCGCCTGTGCCGGACAGTGAACTCGCTCCCGGTTTCCTCCGAAGGCAAACGCCCGCTCGTCATGGTGGACAACACTTTTCTGGGGCCGACGTTCCAGCATCCGCTCACTCTCGGCATCGACCTCGTGCTCTATTCCGCCACGAAGTACCTTTCCGGATTCAGCGATTTGCTTGCCGGCATGGTCCTGGCTCGCGACCCCGAATTGGTCGAGCGGATCCGCATGCAGCGCCATCTGTTCGGCAATATTCTCCAGCCGGATGAATGCTGGATGCTCGACGGCCGCCTTCCGACGGTGACGTTGCGGATGAATCGTGCCAGCAAAAACGCCCAGCGCATCGCCGAACAGCTGGCCGCGCACCCGAAAATCGCCCGCGTGCTTTATCCCTCGCTTTTCAGCGATCCGGAGCAGCTCCACATCTTTCACACGCAATGCGCCTTCCCCGGCGCGATGCTTGCCATCGAACTCGACGGCGGCAAGCCCGCGGCGTTCGAGTTCCTGCGCAACCTGCATCTGGCTCGCAATGCCGTTTCCCTCGGCGGCGTCGAAACTTTGGCCTGCCATCCGAAAACCACCACGCACTCCACCTACACCGACGAGGAAGCGCTTGAGGCCGGCATCACCGATGGTCTCGTGCGAATCTCGGCGGGCATCGAGCACTGGCGGGATATTCTTGGGGATTTCGAACGAGCTCTGGACAAACTCTGACGCGGATTTCCCTTTGCGCTCGTGCCGGCAGGCTAGGTGAAGATGCCCTCGTTTAGCCGAACCGCCCAACGAGCGACCGCTTCTCGTGTGACCTCGCGTTGCCCGCTTTCGAGCGCCGCGAACTGAACGGCAAGATTGCCCAGCGTGGAACTCTCGACCGGCCCACGCTTGACTTCGAGGCCGGAGTATTCCGCGATCAGACGATTGATGTACGCATTTTGCGCGCCACCACCGACTACGTAGAGACTCCGAATGCCGCGGCCCGTCACCCGACGAAGCGCTCCCAGGACCTCCGCGTAGCGGGCGGCGAGGCTGGCGAAGATCACTCCCGCCATCTCTGGCGCATGCGCTGCGTCTTCCGGAATGGTCTGGTGACCGGCGTTTCGGAGTTCGCGATTGATTCGCGAAGGCATGCTCCCGGGCAGAATGAGATCGGTGGCGTCGACGTCGAAGACCGCGGTTGGCACGGGAAGACGTTCGCACTCGGCGACCAGTTCGGCGACCGACCACGCACGGCCTTCGGCCGAATGCCACTCGCGCAGGCACTCTTCGAGCAGCCACATGCCGTTGACGTTCTTGAGGAAGCGGATCTGGCGTCCGATTCCGCCCTCATTCGTGAAGTTCCCGTCGAGAGCCTCCCTTGAGATGCATGGCTCGTCGAGCACCGTCCCGACCAGCGACCACGTGCCGGAGCTGATGAAGGCCCAATCTCCGGAGGCATCCGGAATCCCCGCGACTGCCGACCCGGTATCGTGGCACGCGGGCGCAATGACTCGAGTCGCCTGGTAAGCGGAGAGGGCCGCAAGCTCGCCGCGAACCGGCCCCAATTGGGTTCCGGGGGCGACGATCGGCGGGGCAGCCGAGCGGCTGAGTCCCGCGAGGGAGAAGATTTCGTCACACCAATTGCGCGTCCGCGCGTTCACGAGCTGAGTGTGAGTCGCGTTGGTATATTCGGAAACGGCGGAATCCGGCTGGAACCCCGCGTAGCGGTACAGGAAAAATTCAGGGAGGTTGAGCCAGCGCGTGCCCGCTTCGAGGGCGTCCCGCCAATCGGCGTAAAGCTGGTAAAGCGTGTTGAAACGTAGGAACTGAATCCCAGTCAGCTCGTAGAGCCGTTCCCGGCTAATTCGCCGCCACACCTCCGGCATGGCTGTCTCTGTGCGTGGATCGCGGTAGCAAAAAGGGGGCGCGAAGGGCCTTCCCTCCGAATTCAGCCGAACGTAATCCACCGCCCAACCATCTACTCCGATGGAATCGATTGCGCGCTTTCCCTCTGGCAGGAGCTCTGCGGCTCGGCGCAAACCTTCATCGGCCTCTTGGCAAAGCCGCTCCAGCGGCCAACAAAGATGGCCATCGCGCTCGATCGGTGCGTTTGGATACCGGTGCACGGTGCGAACGCGTGTCCGGCGGCCATCCCACTCCGCCAGAGAGACACGGCAACTCGAAGCGCCCAAATCCAAAGCTACGCAGCAAAGCGTCTCCATTTTGTTTCCCGAAATCTCTCTCGAAACACCTGCAATTGCTTATCGCAGGAACGCCTCGACCAGCCCGCCGTCCACGGGGAACAGATGCCCCGTCGTGCAGCGCGAGCGCTCGCCGGCCAGGAAAAGTATGGCCTCAGCGCAATCCGCCGGATCGATACTCGCGCCAGTCAGCGTTCGCTGGGCATAAAAACGCGCCAGTCTGCTCCGCAGTTCTTCGGTCGATTCTTCCACGCTGTATTCGATCCCGTATTTGGTGAGCGAAGCCAACACGCGGTCGCGTGGGAACATTGTTGAACCCTTGACCACGGTGGCCGGACAAATAGCGTTCACGCGCACGCGCGGAGCCAGCCGCACGGCCAGTTCACGCACCAGGTGGCTGACCGCGGCCTTGCTTACGTCGTAAGCCTCGCTGCCTCGTTTGGCCACCACGGCATTCGCGGAACTGGTGAGCACGATCGCTCCGGAGAGCCCCTGTGCGCTGAAGATTTTCTCGGCTTCCGAGGTCAACAGGTGATTCCCCGTCACATTGATCTCGAGCGTCAGCCGCCACTGTTCATCCGTGATCCGGCCATCGGCCGAAGCGGGGAACAATGCTGCCGTGTTCACGAGGATATCGATTCCACCGAATGCTTCGACTGCCTTCGCCAGGGCCGAAGACACGGAAGCGCGGTCGCGGATATCGAGCGCGGTGCTCACGGCTGCATCGCGCCCGCCGCTCTCAGCCACTTCTCGACCAACCATTTCAGCGGCTTCCAGATCGAGATCGGCAGCGACGACGTGAGCTCCGCGCCCCGCCGCCAGCAAAGCCGCCTCGCGGCCGATACCGTGCCCGGCGCCCGCGATGAACGCAACCTTGCGGCTCAGTTCCTTCTCGGGAGGCTGGCGCCGCAATTTCGCTTCTTCAAGCGGCCAATACTCGATTCCGAACGCTTCCTTCGGGGGCAAGGACACATAGTTGTGGCAGACGTCAAACGCCTCGGTGGGCGCTGCCTTTCCCGATTGCGGGAGGGTTTGCGGCGGCGGCCCACTTTCGAGCGCCGTCGCTCCCTCCATCACATGAATTGCGTTCACGTAGAATTCGCCGGTCAGCCGCGCCTCCTTCTTGCTCTTCCCGAACGTGAACATCCCGACGCCGGGCACCAAAACCACGGTGGGATTGGGATTGCGCATGCCTGGCGAATCCGGCTTGGCGAATTCGCGGTAGTACTGTTCGTATTCGCGCCGGTATTCGGCGAGCGACCGGCCGAGGATCTCTTTCAGCGCCGCGGCGCTATCGCGGGCAGGATCCCACGCGACGAACAACGGGCGCATTTTGGTGCGGACAAAGTGGTCCGGGCAACTCGTGCCCAGGTACGCCAGGCGCTGGCCGTCTCGCGAGTTTACGAAGCGCTGCACCTCCGGAAGATCGCTAAAGCTTCCGATCGCGCGCTCGTGGCTGGAAACGCACCCGCGCAGAATAGGGAAGATCTCCTGGACGATCTCGCGTGAATCAGGGCGCATCGAGTGGAGGGATCCCCCAAACAGGTTCTCGCCCTTGCGTTCCACATGCTCCTGAACGAACTGGCCGAACTGGTCGATGACGCGGATGCTCCTCCGGTAGCACTCCCGCTGCGTGTCGCCCCACGTGAAGAGACCGTGGCAGCCGAGCACCGCGCCGTCCGCCGAAGGGCTCGCCTCGACGGCGCGCTTCAGCATCATCGCCAGCTCGAATCCAGGCCGCTGCCAGGGCAACCAGAGCAGGTGATGGCCGAAGCGCCGGTTGTATTCCTCCAGGCGTTCGCGGCCATTGGCCGCCGCTGCCAGCGCCGTGGCCCAGTCCGGATGCAGGTGGTCGACGTGAGCGAACGGCAGAAAACCATGTAAGGCCGTGTCGATGGAGGGCGCCACCGGATTCACGCCGAACCGAATGAGCGGGTAGCAGTCCACCATCTCATCCTCATGCTCGACGCCGCGATAGATTCGCTCCAGGCCGCGGAGCTTTTGCAAATACAGCGTGGCGAAGCCTCCACGCTGTGCGCTGCCCAGATCTCCGCCGCTGCCTTTCACCCAGAGCACCTCGACATCCCGGTCTTCGAGCGGATCCCGCTGTTTCAGTTTCGAGCTTGTATTGCCGCCGCCAAAGTTGGTGATGCGCAGATCCGCTCCCAGCAGGTTTGAGCGGTAGCGAAGAGTTTCGGGCTCATCGAGAGCGGACGCGACGCTTTCGTCCCATAAATCCTTGAGGTAACGCAATTCAGGGCCAGCCTGGACTTCCCGCGGACTCATCGAATTCCTCCCGTCAGATCCCGGAGCTCGCACCGTTCAGGCGTATTTGCCGGCGGCCGCGGAACGGCCCGCGCGTTCCCGCTTGATGCGCTCCATGTACCCGCTCTCCCGGAATGCCGCCAAAGGATCCTCGGGAAGCCGCTTAGCCCGTCTCCATTCCCGCACGCCCGGTCGCACGTCGGTGCTGAAGGCGTCCTTGTAAATACTTTCCGCATCGATCAGCCGCTGCTCACGCTGCGCTTTGGTCAGGGCGGCGAAGTCGATGAGCGCCGCTTTCGCATAGAGTTCCTGCGCGGTCATCGCCGTCTGAATCATCTCCTCGATCTTCCCCTTGAGGTTGTGGCTCTGATCAACCATGAAGGCGATGTCCGCGCGGCGGCCCGTTTCCCATTCGTAGTAGCGGATCTCGGCGAAAATACGGAAGACTTGATAAGGATCGATCGAGCCGAGCGTGAGATCGTCGTCCGCATACCGCCGGTCATTGAAGTGAAACCCGCCGAGCATATCCTCGTCGAGCAGCCAGGCGACGATCTGCTCGATGTTCTGGGCCTGGTAGTGGTGGCCCGTATCCACCAGCACCCTCGCCTTGGGCCCGGAGGAGCGGGCCAGCGTCAAGGCCATGCCCCAGTCGGCAATATCGGTGTGATAGAACGCGGGCTCGAACGGCTTGTACTCGATCAGCAAGCGCTGGTTCTCGTCGAGGGCGTCGTGCGCCTGCTTGAGTCCCTCTGCCATCCAGCGCTTTCGTGCGCGGATGCTCGCCGTCCCGGGATAGTTCGAGCCGTCGGCGAACCAGGGAGTGACGTCCCGCGACCCGAGTTCCTGGGCGATGCGCACCGAATCCAAAATGTGATCGAGGGCATGCCTGCGTACGTCCGCTTGCTCGTTCGAGAGCGACCCATGCTTGTAGATCTGGTCTTCGAAGACGTTCGGGCTGATCGAGCCCGGGCGCACGCCAAAAAGTTCCGCCATTTTCAGAACTTCCGCCGGCTTCGTCCCCTTCGGCAGATCCCAGAGAACGTGCAACGCCACCGTTGGGCAAGTTCCAGTGAACTGGTGGACCTGGCCGGCATCGGCAAACTTCTCCTCGATCGTCTGTGCCGCAGGCTGCAGAAATTTCCCAAACCGCGTTCCCGTGTCGGCAAATCCCCAGGAAGGGAGCTCAATCTTGAGGCCATCGAGCGCCTCCACGACGACGGCTTCCATGGATGCTTTGGCCTTGCCTGCGTCCGTATTCATTTTCTGATGACCTCCTGACCGTTTCCCGAGGGCCGCTTTGCCTCTGTGCAAGGCGACCGGGGTTCGCTCATCCGCATGCTAGGCGACTCGTGCTCGCATTCGCAACCCGAGATTCAGGTCTTGGCCTTCATCCCCGGAGAATCGCGCGCCTTTGCCCGCGTGCTCGCTGCCGGGAAGTTCGAACGCGCTGACCCGCTCGCCGCACGGCGCAGAGCAGAGCGATGCACAGGAGCGTGTCCACCACCCGGTTGGCATTCCCCACGATGCCAGACGACTTGGCCCGAATTTCCTTTTCCGATTCCAGACCGGCCGTTAGAAAACGCCTGACCACCTGTCGAAGGGGACTTGAAATCCCTTCGCCCGTTCCTCGACTGAGTTGCGCGAAACGGCAGCCACCTGAAAATCAGCGGGATCACCAAAGTCGCAAACTGCGCCAAAACTGACACCAAACTAGCACCAACAAAGCGGTGTCGGCGGGGCGCCGGCGAGCGTTGACTCAGGCTGGAGACCGGCCTAAGATGCGGACAGAATGGACGAAGGCGAGCCATCGCTGATCGGCCGTACCATCTCCCACTACCGCATTGTTAAGCGACTCGGAAAAGGTGGGATGGGTGTCGTGTACAAGGCCAAGGACGAGAATCTCGGCCGCTTCGTCGCTCTCAAAGTCCTGCCCGATGAGTTGGTGCAGAACCCACGGGCGCTCGAACGATTCAAGCGCGAAGCCAGGGCCGCTTCCGCGCTCGATCATCCCCATATCTGTACGATCTACGAAATCGGCGAGCATGAGGGCAAGCCGTTCCTCGTGATGCAGTATTTGGAGGGTCAGACGCTCGGGCTCCGGATTGGAGGCAGACCACTGCCGACGGACCGGCTGCTCGAGTTGGCCGTGGAAATCGCGGAAGGTCTGGAAGCGGCGCACGCGAAGGGGGTGGTGCACCGTGACCTCAAGCCAGCGAATATTTTCGTGACCGATGAGGGGCACGCGAAGATTTTGGATTTCGGGTTGGCCAAGATTGTCGCGAGGCACTTGGGTGAAACGGCGACGGCATCGGCCCGGGCGACGGGGTGGCCGGACAACCTGACGCAGCCGGGCAGCGCGGTTGGCACGGTTGCGTATATGTCGCCCGAGCAGGCGCGCGGCGAGGAAGTGGATGCGCGGACCGATCTCTTTTCTTTTGGCGCGGTTCTCTACGAGATGGGCACTGGAGTGCTTCCGTTTCGCGGTGATACGAGCGCCGCGATATTCGAGGCGATCCTGCACGGCGCGACTCTCGATCCTGTGCGCATGAATCCCGACCTTCCTCCGAAACTGACGGAAATCATCAGCAAGGCGCTCGATAAGGACCGCAAGCTGCGCTACCAATCCGCCACGGATATGCGCGTGGACCTCGCCCGGCTGAAGCGCGACACCGAATCCTCGCGCCACGCGGTCACCATGACGCAGCCCGTCGCTCCCACACCGTTTTCGGATTCCACGCCCGTCGCCCAGCCTGCAACACAGCTCACGCCTCTTTCCACGCCCGCGGCGGCCGTAGCTGCCAAGCGCCGCTGGCCGCTCATTGCCGCTGCCGTCGTTGCGATCGCCGCCATCGGCGCGGGAGCCTATTTCTTCCTGAATCGCGGGCCGAAACTCACGTCGAAGGACACGATCGTTCTGGCCGATTTCTCGAATACCACCGGGCAAACAGTTTTCGACGGCACGATGAAGCAGGCGCTCGAAGTGCAACTCGCGCAATCGCCATTTCTGAATATTCTGCCGAACAGCCAGGTGGAGGGAACGCTGCGGCTGATGGGCCGCGCGGCCAGTTCCGCGATTACCGGCAGCGTGGCGCGGGAAATCTGCGAGCGCACCTCCAGCACCGCGACGATTGATGGCTCGATTTCGCTGAT
>JAKAOH010000190.1 GCA_021812285.1 Acidobacteriota bacterium
TGGGGACAGCACTTTGGCCGTTCGTCTCGAAAACGACGATCGCGAGATCGCCGAAATCCTGAATGGCCTTGCCTCGGCCGAACCGCGAGACGCCTGGAACCGTTTCCTTACGGATTATTCCCCGCTCTTGCTGCAGGTCATCCGCCAGTTCGTTCGGGAATCGGATGCCGCGGGAGACTGCTTCGTTTTCGTTTGCGAACAGCTGCATCGCGGAGCCTTTCTCCGATTGCGCCGGTTTCAGCCGAACGGCAAGGCGAAATTCACGACGTGGCTGCGGGTGGTGGCGCGAAATCTCTGTCTCGATTGGCGCCGCCACGAATCCGGCAGGCAGCAACCTCTGCGAGCGATCGAGCAGCTCGATCCGCTCGATCGGGCAGTGTTCCAGCTCGTCCATCAAAAGGGCCTTTCCACCGAAGATTGCCTCGTCCAGCTCCGCGCGAGTGATTCCCGGCTGACAATGGCCCTCATCGAATCCAGCCTTTCGCGCATCGAGAATGCGCTGACGCCGAGGCAGCGCTGGCTGCTTCAGATGCGGCGCCCGCGAATCGGATCCATCGATAACGAGTTGAATGAGGACGGTCAGCCGGCCGGCGAGCAGATTTCCGATCCGGCGCCGAATCCGGAAACTCTCTACGCGCGGGAAGAAGAACGCGCGGCGCTGGGCCGGGCCGTCGCGCGCCTGTCGGCATCCGACCGGCTGCTGCTCGAATTGCGATACGACCAGGAACTGACGCTTTCGGAGATCGCCCGGTTGATGGGCCGCACGGACGCGCAGAGGGTCGATCGAAGGCTCCGGGGGATTCTGGAGGAACTGCGCAAAGAGATTCCCTCGCAGCCGGCGGAAAAACGGGTTTGATATCCGTGTTAAAGAAGTAGGCGACCAAAGCGGCAAGAGCCTAACCATGCGATTTACGATCGAGCAAATATTGCGGCGGTTTTTCAGAGGCACGGCGCCAGAGTGTCTGGAGCGGACCTGGCGTTGCCCGGACGAACGGGAAGTCGCGGCGTTTTTCGACGGGACGCTGGCCGGGCGCGAGCGTGAACGGATGGAGGCGCACCTCGCGCGGTGTGTTTCCTGCCGCGAGCAGATTGCGCTTCTGGCGCGCTTGAGCGACGCCCCTTTGCCGGAATCGGTTCCGGACGATTGGCTGACGCGGGCACGAGGGTTGGTTCAGGCTCCGCGAAAAAGGGACTCTCGACGGTATTGGCGCTGGGCGGTTGTGGCCGCGGCAACGGCCTGTATCCTTTTCGTTGCCGTGGTGGTCACGCGGCGCCCGGTGCGGCGCGAGGTCTCAACGCCCTCTGCTTCGGGCATGCGTGGCATCGCCGCACCGTCCTCCTCGCCAAGACTGATTTCGCCAACCCCGGGCGCGATCCTCGACGGCCGTGACCTCGAATTCCGCTGGACACCGGTCCCGGGCGCCGTCCAATACCGGGTGAGCGTTCTGACCGCCGACGGAGATATCGTCTGGCAGCAGGATAGCGAAGGCAGTTCGGCGAAGCTGCCGGCTGATGTGCGCTTGAAAGCCGGGCAAAAATATTTCGTTTGGATTCGCGCTTCCCTGCGCGACGGAAATTCGGCGCGATCGCAAGCGGTGCGGTTTTCTGTGGTGGGAGCGAAGTAAAAGCGGCGTTGGAATCGGCGGCTGGGATGGGGAGATTTTTCGAGCGTGGTTTCGCGCTGGCGGCGTGCCTGCTGGGCGTAAGTCTTGCGGCCGGCCCGCAAACGCGCGCGCCCAACCCCGGCGAGCTTCTTTCGCGCGGGCGCCAGTTGGCGTTCCACGAAAGCCCGCGCGCGGCGTTGCCGCTGCTCGAACAGGCGCTTCCGCTTTTTCGCGCTCGCCGCGACACCCGCGGCGAAGCACTTGCGCTCGGCTACATCGGCTACTGCTACGAGGAACTCTCCGATTATCCCCGCGCCATTCGTTATCTCGACCAAGCGCTGGCTTTGAAGCGGGCCATCGGCGACCGGGATGAAGCAGGCAGAACGCTCAACGACCTCGGCCTCGTCTATTGGGACATGGCGGATTATCCCAAAGCCAACGAGAACCTGGATCGGGCGCTCGAAATCGCTCGAGAGGTCCACGATCTGAAGCTCGAAGGCTCGGCGCTCAGTAATCTGGGTCTCATCTCCGATGAAATGGGTACATACGATCGGTCGCTCCCCCTTTACCGCCAGGCGCTCGCGGCCGATCGCGCCGCTCATTTCGACCGGGGCGAAGCGAACGTTCTCGGAAACCTTGGCGGCGACGATCAACTGCTGGGCCAATTCCGCGAAGGGCTCAAGTACTACGGTGAAGCGCGAGACCTCGACGCCAGGGACAGTCTGAAACCGAACCTGAGCGAAGACTATGTGGATTTGGGGCTGTGCAGGCTTGGTCTGGGCCAGGCTGACGAGGCGATCGCGCTGTTCGATCGCGCCGCGGCTTTGGCGGGCGCGATTGGCCTCGAAAAAATAGCGGCCGACGCGCAGAAAGACAAGGGCTCCGCGCTATTGCAGCTCGGCCGATACGACGCAGCGCGGCGCGAGTATCGCCGGGCGATCGGGGTGTACGAGCGAGCCGGTCTAAAGGAGCAGCTCGTCGAAGCTCTGAACGACGACGGAACTCTGCTCGAACAACTCGGCGACGCCTCCGATGCGGAGGCCGACTTCCGCCGCGCGATCGCACTGGCCGGTGCAATTGACCATCCGCGCGGGGTGACTATGAACCTGATCGCGCTGGCCGATCTGGATCGGAGGCGCGGGCGCGACGAGGAAGCCGTTGCCATCTATCGCGAGGCCTTCCGCCGGGCTTCAGCTGTCAAGGACCAAAGCTCGATGGCCGCCAGTTTGCTCGATCTTTCCCTGGTGCTTCGCGACGAAAAACGTTTTGCCGAGGCGCGTCAGCAGGCGCTTCAGGCGCAGGCCATCGCTCGTGCCACGGGCGCCCAGCCCCTCGAGGCGCAGGCGTTTTACGCCATGGCCGAAGTGGACCGTCGAAACGGTGATCAAAGGCAGGCGCTTGAGGAATACGTTGCCGGCGAACAGATCGCGCGTTCTGTGGACGATGCGGAATTGGAGTGGCGGCTTGCCTACGGCGAGGGCCGAACTCTCGAAGCGCTTCATCGCGATTCCGAAGCTTTGGCCGCGTACCGCCGCGCGATCGCCGTGATCGAGAGCGTGCGCAGTCTGCTCGGCGCGAAGCGCTTTCAAGCGGGCTACTTGCAGGACAAATACCAGGTGTACGTGGCCTTGGTTCGCCTGCTCCTCAAGATGGGTCGCAAGGCCACGGCCTTTTTCTATTCCGAAGAACTTCGGGAGTTGAGTTATCGCGATATCGTTTTTGCTCAGTCGCCCGCCGGGCCCGTACCGGGCCAGGAACTCCAATCCCGCATTCGGCAGCTGCAACGCGCACTGGACAGCGAAAATGCCGCGCCACCCTCCCCGACGTCGCGGCAGGCGCGCGCGATCGTTTCGACGCGGCTAGAAACGGCTGAGCGGGAATTCGAAGCGAAGCTAGGCGACCTGAGCAGTCGTAAGGATCGCTGGGCGGGCATGCGCGGCCTGACGGTCGCTTCGGCACGGCAGGTGCAGGCCCATCTGCGGGCGCGTAGCGCGCTTGTGGAATACCTGGTTGGAAAACAGGGAGTCACCGCGTTCGTTCTCACGCAGAACGCCCTGCACGCGGTGACGGTTCCCGTTTCCTCGGCGAACCTACGCGCGAAAGTGGATCTGCTCAGGGATTTGCTTGCGAACGCTACCAGCGGCGATTGGCTCGGGCCGGCCACGAGCCTGGAATCGCTGCTGATCGAGCCTCTCGAAAAGCGCGGCTGGCTGAAGGGCGTTACGCGGCTGTATCTGGTTCCCAACGTCGTCCTGTATTACCTGCCCTTTGCGGCGCTGCCCGTTTCCGCGGGCGGTTCCTGGCGATACCTGATTCAGGATTACGAAATTTCCTACCTTCCAGCGGCTGCGGCGCTCGTTTATGGCCGACTGCCCGGACGTCCAGAAACCAGATTGTTGGCGGTAGCACCGGCAGAACCCGGCCTGAAGTACGCGCAACAGGAGGCACAAAGCCTCGCCGCTTTGTACGGTGGGCGCAGCATTGCGCTCGAGGGACGGACCGCGACGAAGAAAGCTTTTCTCGGCATTGCCGGCAATTTCGAAATGATTGACCTGGCGACGCATGGCTTCTTCGACCGGCTCGATCCGCTCTTTTCCGGCGTCCAGCTCCAGCCAGGGGCACACGACAATGGCCGGTTGAAGGTATACGAAATCCTTCGGATGCGTTTGCGCGCTCGCATCGTTACGCTGAGCGCGTGCGAGACTGCGCTGGGAAGCGGCTATTTCAACAGATTTCCGGCCGGCGACGAGTTCGTCGGCCTCACGCGGGCCTTTTTGTCCGCTGGGAGTTCTTCCGTTCTTGCCAGCCTCTGGGCCGTCAATGATCGCTCGACCCTCGTCCTCATGCGCGCGTTCTACGGCAGTCTCCGTCAAACCGATGAAGCATCAGCCCTTAGGAGGGCCCAACTCTCATTGATTCGGGCCGGCGGCCCTTTCAGCCAACCTTTTTACTGGGCGCCCTTCGTTCTGGTTGAGGCTCATGAATGACGCGGAAAAAGTAAGAAATTATCCGTGTAAGTCTGGTAGCGTGGGAAACAACCGGCTCATTGCGAGGGACGATTCTATCCAGGGCAAGCCACTGCCCGTGGTGCCAGGGGGATGCGATGAAGCGCTCGAATAGTTTCTGGATGGCAGTGCTGCTGGCTCTCTTTGCGTTCCTTTGGAGTGGCAACGCAACTCCGCTCTTGGCGCAGAAAATCCAGGTGACTTCCGCAAACCCCAATTCGGCTGCGCAAGGTACCACGAATCTGAACGTGACTGTTGCCGGCAGCGGCTTCAAGATTGGCGCCAGCGCCACGTGGTACGTGTCGGGAACGACGAATCCCGGCGGCGTCACGGTGAACTCCACAGCCGTCATCAGCAGCTCGCAATTGACGGCGAATATCACCGTTTCCGGCACGGCCTTCGTGGGCAGCTTCGATATCGTTGTCCGGAATTCAGACGGACGCACCGGCAAAGGCACGGGGCTTTTCGCGGTTACGCAAAATGGCAATTCCGCCCCGACGAGCTGCAATGGCACAGGCGCAAGCGGGGTGAGCTTCAACGTCACAAGCAACATCCTGGGAGTCGACACGAACCTCACCGGCTCGCTTCCCAGTCCTTTCCAGCTTCTCAGCGACGGCTTGGGCGCCTATACGACATACAAGAACTCCAAGACCGATTCCGTCACCTCTGAGATCCAGCAGAACAGTTGCGATTGGCTACTGGACTTGAGCAATTCCAAGTCGCGGACGGTTCAACTAAGCCTGATCCCGGTTTCGAGCGGAGAGCAGTTGCCCTCGGGCTGGACTACGGACCCGAGCGATCCGCTCGTGAGCATTCCTGCCCTGGTCATGACCAATTGCGCCCGCAACAGCGCAAACAACGGCATCGGCGTCGGCGATATGACTTCCATCGGCCAAACGTTGCAGTGCGGCCTGCACGTCACGTTCTATTCCCGGACGATCCAATACTCCGTTCGGATGAATCCGGTCAGCTGGCCGGGAGCCACGTGGGGACAGGTGGTATGCCAGGGGATTGGCGCAGACGGCTTCTGCGATTCCTGGGCGATTACGCCGGGGGTGGATTCCAGCGGGCAGCCGGCGGAAGATCTTTACATCAACCAGCCCACGGCCATCGGCGAACTGGTGAAACCATCTTGCAACGGGTGTTCTGGCGGGACTCCATTGGGCCTTTATTACGTCAACTTCTCGATTATGGTCACAAAGCCGTAGCAAGGGACGGTCACGGCAGGACGCACCAGATTTTGTTGGTGAGAACATCAGGCCATGGCGAATGGAAATGGATTTTCCGAAGCCCGGCTAACGAACGCCGGACGCAAGGATCAGGCCGGCGATGGGCATTCGCGGGAACGGTTGCATCCCGCATGGTCGGCCTTTGTCCGCTTTTGCCAGGAACTCGGCCACGGCGAGATTGACTGTCTGAAAATTCAAGACGGATTGCCAGTCCTCGCGGAGGTCACGAAGAAAAAGATTAAGTTTGGATAGCAAGATGTGAGCTTTGAGCTGTCTTTATACGGCTGACTGAATCTCTCAGAGGCCGTCGGCACGTCTCGCGTCGAGCGGGACGAGCCGGCGGCCTTTTCGTTTTAGGGGGATGCAGCGGGGAACGAAAAACCAAATCGGAAAGCGCACGGCCAATCGGCGCGCGCTTCTGAAAAAGGGAGAAAGCGAATGAAGATGCGAAAGATTCTCGGAAGTGCACTTTGGCTCAGCCTCGCCATGGCGCTCGGGACGCTCCTGCCCGCGATGGCGCAGGCTCGCCCGAAACCCGGCGGCTCGGGCTCTGGCTGCGGCTACAACGTCAATTCGACTCTGTTCAACACCGACAGCAACAACCTTGCTTACCAGGTCATGAGCGATGGCCTGGGCGCGTATTCAACATTCAA
>JAKAOH010000191.1 GCA_021812285.1 Acidobacteriota bacterium
CGGGCAGTATGCGGTACCGGCGCCGGGCACGCCCTACATTTACGCCGATTCGCAAAACGGCGAGATCGTGCGCCTGGATCGCGATACGAATGAAACGGCGTTCCTGCGGCCGTACCTTCCCAGCGTCTTCGACCGGCCTCCCTCGGCGCTGCGGTACCGGTTCAACTGGACCGCGCCGATCGCGGTCGCTCCCACCGATTCAAAGGTGATCTATCTGGGGGCGAACGTGCTGTTCCGCTCGACCGACGCGGGGCTGCACTGGCGGCCGATCAGCCGCGACCTGACGCGGAGCGACAAGGAAAAGCAGAAAGTGACGGGCGGGCCGGAAATACTCGACATGAGCGGGGCGGAAACCTACGACACCATCCTTTCGATCGGGATTTCGCCGGCGGATCCAAAAGTGATCTGGGTGGGTACCGATGACGGACTCGTGCAGGTGACGCGGGACGCGGGACACCGCTGGAGGAACGTCACGAAAAACATTCCCGATCTGCCGCCGTGGGGCCGGATTTCGCAGATCGGCGTTTCGCCGTTTTCGTCCGGCACGGCGTACGTCGCGGTGGATTTCCACGAAACGGAAAACAACCGGCCGTACGTCTTCCAAACCACCGATTTCGGCGCGACGTGGAAGAACATCACCGGGAACCTGCCGGACGGCGAGCCGGTGCACGTGGTGCGCGAAGATCCGAACCGGCGCGGACTGCTGGTGGCGGGCACGGACGGGGGACTCTTCTACTCGGAAAACGACGGGCCCTGGCATCGGATGGAGAACGGGTTTCCGACGACGCCGGTTTACGATCTGAAATTCGAGAAAGCGACGCACGATCTGGTGGTGGCGACGCACGGGCGTGGGATTTTCGTGCTCGACAACCTGACGCCGCTCGAACAGTCGGCGGGGGAATCGCTGCCGGCGATGAAGCTCTTCACGCCGATTCCGGCGGTGCGCTGGGCGATTTTCAATCGGCATCCGCTCGAGCTTTCGAGCTTCGCCGCGCCGAATCCGGCCTTTGGCGCCGCCCTGGATTATTACCTGGCGCGCAGCGCCGCGTCGTCGCCCGATCAGGTTCAGATCGAAATCACCGACGCGGCCGGGCAGCCGGTGCGAACGCTCGCAGGGCCGGCGACGCCGGGATTCCACCGGGTGACGTGGGATCTGCGCTACGATCCGCCGACGCCGCTTTTCGGCCTGGCGGGCGAGACCGGCGGAGGATTTTTCGGGCCGCGCGGCGGCCCGGAGGCGCCTCCAGGCCAATACCACGTGACGCTTTCCGAAGGCGGACGGCGGGAAACGGCGACGCTGCAGGTGGAAGCCGATCCGCGGTCGCACGCATCGGTCGCCGCGTTTCGCGAACAGGCGCGGGCCGCGCTCGAAGGGCGCGACCTGCTGACGATGGTGGACCGAGAAATCAACCGGATGAGCGCGTTGCGCCAGCAGATGGAAACGCTGGAATATCTGCTGCTGATGAATCCGAAATCCACCGCGTACGAGGAGCTGTTTGCCGAAGCGCGCCAGTTGCAGGCGAAGCTGGACCGGCTGGAAGAGCCGGTTTACAACCGCGCGGCGCGCGAAGACAGCAAGGCGTACCTGCATCGGCTTTCGAGCCTGCGCGACCGCGTGGTGCGGCTGAGAATGGCGCTCGAATTCGGCTACGCGCAAAGGCCGACGCCGGCGGCGATCGCGGAACTCGCGCGCCTCAAACGCGAGGCGGCCGAACGCGAGCGGCAGTTCGCGGAGTTCGTGAACCGGGACGTCGCGGCGTTCAACAAGCAGGCCGCGGCGGCCGGCACCAGCCAATTGTTCGTGCCGAACGCGCCCTAGCGCGCGAGCGGCCGATTGTTTTGAGTTTCAGAGACGGAAAAACCAAAAAAAACGTTGAAAGGAAGCCACGATGGCACGCCAACCGGGAACGTACGCAGTGATCGAAACGAATTTGGGCCGGATCGTCTGCCGGCTGTTCGAAAACGACGCGCCGAAAACGGTGCAGAATTTCATCGAACTGGCCGAAGGCAAACGCGACTGGCAGGATCGCGTGAGCGGGCGGAAAGGGCCCGGACCGCTCTACAACGGCACGATTTTTCACCGCGTAATTCCGAATTTCATGATTCAGGGCGGCGATCCGAGCGGCACCGGCATGGGCGGGCCCGGCTACCGTTTTGAGGATGAAACGAAAGGCTCGCCGCACGCGCTCGACCGCGCCGGCCGGCTGGCAATGGCCAATGCGGGACCGAACACCAACGGCTCGCAATTTTTCATCACCGTCGCGCCCACCGCCTGGCTGACGGGCAACCACACGGTTTTCGGAGAAGTGGTGGAGGGCCAGGATATCGCCGACAAAATCTCCCAGGCTCCGCGGGACCGCAACGACCGGCCCAAGGCGGATGTGGTCATTAACACCATTCGCATCGAACGCGTGACAGTGTAAGCGCGGGGCGTACAGGCGTAACGCCGCAATCAAGGTTTCCTAAGCGAAAAACGGAATTTACTTCTTCCGCCGAGCGGAGGCGCGCCGCACGGGGCGAGCGCGCTTTTTGTGTGCTGATGCGGGCCGGCGCTCCCGCGACTTTCGCCGGCGCGGCGAACGCGACGGCTTGGGGCGATGTTTGATGGCGCGCTTGGATTTTGGTCGCGGTTTCGATTTTGGCTTCTTGCGGGGCCTGGTCTTGGCGCGGGATACGGACGTTCGCGCACGCGCGGGGCGTGGAGGGGCGGAAAGCGAAGCGGCCGTGGCTGGCACGGGCTTCGGGGCGGAGCGAAAGGCGGCTTGGAGCGCGTCCTGGGCGCAGAATTCGAGTTGGGCCTGGTAGCGGGCGGCGGCTTCGCGGGCCTGCGTCATCATGGACGGATCCAGGAGAAACGCGCAGCGATCCACAAACGCACCGGCGGCGGGAGCGTGGCCGGGGCGCGTGCCGACGCGGTCGGCTTCGCGCTCGGCCAGGCGAACGTACATGGCGAGGTCGCGGCGAAAGGATTCGCGCTCGTCGCCATCCCAGGCGAGCGAACCGCCGAGAAACGTGAGGAAGGCCTGGCGAAAACCGGTGACGGCACCGGCTTGGGCGTGGCGCGGGATGCGGGCGCGCGTGGCGCGCGGGAGATCGCGCTCGATGCAGGAGGCGACGAGCAGGAGCGATTCGCGCTCGACCGCGGAGAGGAGTTCGGCTTTCTGCTCGGCTTCGCCCAGCACGCCCTGGCGCTGGTAATCGGCGACGTAGCGCTGCAGGAAGCGCGCGGCGCGCTCCTCTTCGAGGACGAGCCCCACCACGGCGCGGGCGGCGGTGCGGGCGCGGGCGGCAAGCAACTGGGTTTCGTCGGCGATCAGCACAAACCCGATTTATACCAGAGTGCCGGGATTCCTGCCGCGTGGTTCGTTGCAAGTGAAGAGGCGCGTGTGCCGCGCACGGCAACGCCACGCCGGCAAGGCCGAAAGGAATGGAAAAAGCGAAGGGCGAGCCGGCAAGCGGCCCGCCCTTCGGGGAAACAGCGTTTTGCCGTTACTGCAGCGACGGCTGAGCCGGCTGCGACCGCCCGGCCGGAGGGATGGCGGGCGGATGTTTGACGAACGGTTCGAATTTCCCCAGCGCGAGCGCCAGCACTTCGTCGATCGTGTGGACGAACTGGAGTTTCAGTTCGCCCAGCGCCTCGGGTTTCAGGTCTTCCTTGGCGTTCGGCTCGTTTTCGGCCGGCAGCAGGACTTCCGTAATGCCGGCGCGTTTCGCTCCGAGCACCTTTTCCTTGATGCCGCCGATCGGCAGCACCAGGCCGCTGAGCGTGATTTCTCCCGTCATGGCGACGCCGGCCCGCATCGGGCGATCGGCGAGCAGGCTGACGAGCGCGGTGATCATGGCGACGCCGGCCGAAGGACCATCCTTCGGAATGGCGCCGGCAGGCACGTGGATATGGATATCGTGCTTGCGGAAGAAATCGGGATCGATGCCGTAGCGTTGCGCGTTGGCGCGAACCCACGAAAGAGCCGTCCGCATGGATTCCTGCATCACTTCGCCCAAGTGGCCGGTCATCGTGAGTTGGCGTCCGCCGCGCATGGCGGTGGCTTCGACGAAGATGACGTCGCCGCCAGCGGGCGTCCAGGCAAGGCCGACCGAGACGCCGGGCTTGCCGACGCGATCGGAAACTTCGCGCTCGACGCGGAAGCGTTCGACGCCGAGCTTTTCGCGAACGACCTCCGGCGTGACGCTCAGTTTGTCGGTGGCGCCTTCGGCGATGCGGCGCGCCTGCTTGCGGATCATCGTGGCGATTTCCCGCTCGAGGTTGCGTACGCCCGCTTCGCGCGTGTAGCTGTGAATGATGCGGCGCAGCGCTTCGTCGGTGAATTCGATCTGCTCGCCGACTTTCAGGCCGTGATCGGCGGCCTGCTTGGGCACCAGATGCCGGTTGGCGATGTGGATCTTGTCGTCCTCGGTGTAGCCGGGCAGCTCGATGATTTCCATGCGATCGAGCAGCGGCTCCGGAATCGGATCGAGCCAGTTCGCCGTGCAGATGAAGAGCACGTGCGAAAGGTCGAACGGGACGTCGAGGTAGTGGTCGCGGAAAGCGACGTTCTGCTCGGGGTCGAGGACCTCCATGAGCGCGGCGGAGGGATCGCCGCGGAAATCGCGGCCGAGCTTATCCACTTCGTCGAGCATCAGGACCGGGTCTTTCGTTTCGGCGCGGCGGATCGCCTGAATGATCTGGCCGGGCAGAGCGCCGATGTAGGTGCGGCGATGGCCGCGGATTTCGGCCTCGTCGTGCATGCCGCCCAGGGAGATGCGGGCGAATTTGCGGTCGAGAGCGCGCGCGATCGAGCGGCCAAGCGACGTTTTGCCGACGCCGGGAGGGCCAAGGAAGCAAAGGATCGGACCCTTGGCTTTCGGCTGGAGTTTGCGCACCGCGAGGTAATCGAGGACGCGCTCCTTCACTTTTTCGAGGTCGTAGTGATCCTCGTCGAGGATGGTTCTGGCTTTCGGGATGTCGATTTCGCCGGCGCCGGAGGTTTTGTTCCAGGGCAGCGACGTCATCCATTCGAGGTAGGTGCGCGACACCATGTACTCGGCCGAAGCGGGCGTCATTTTCTGCAGGCGCTTCAGCTCGCGTTCGCATTCCTTGCGGGCCTCGGCGGGCATCTGTGCTTCGTCGATTTTCTTGCGCAGGTCTTCCGCCTCGGCGGTTTCGTCGGTCTCGCCGAGTTCCTTGTGAATCGCCTTGAGCTGCTCGCGAAGCAGATATTCGCGCTGGCTCTGGCCGACCTGCTCCTCGACCTGCTCCTGAATTTTCGTGCGGAGTTCGAGGACTTCGCGCTCGCGCGAGAGTTCCTTGACGAGCGTCTGCAGGCGCATGTCGACATCGGCGGTTTCGAGCAGCGTCTGGCGCGTCTCGGTGGCGAGCGAGGGCATATTGCCGGCGATGAAATCGCTCAGGCGGCCGGCGTCGCTGGTGGCCGCGGCGGTATTGGCGAGGTCGTCGGAAAGCTGGGGCGAGCGCGAAACGACTTCACGGAAGAGGTCGATCACGCTGAGCTTCAGCGCTTCCTGCTCGGCCGCGGGGCTGCCCGAAATGCTGGGAAACGGCTCGACGGTGGCGCGCAGGAACGGGCGAATGCCGACGAGTTCCTTCATACGGAAACGGTCGAGACCCTCGAGGAACGCGACCATGTTGCCGTTGGGCATCCGCACGAGCTTATGCACCTTGGCGAGCGTGCCGACGCTGTGAAGATCGGTGGGGCCAGGATCCTCGACGCGCGGATCGAGCTGCGCGACGACGCCCATCAACTTTTCCTCGCCCTCGAGCGAGTTCACCATCGCCAGCGAAGACTCCCGCCCAATCGTCAACGGCAAAACGATTCCGGGAAACAGAACCGTATCGCGCACGGGGAGAATGGGAAGTTCTTCTGGCATCCGATAGGGTTTAGGCATGTCGAAAAAGCTCCGGGGGCTCGAACCAAGCAAGCAGGGAAGGAGCCCAAAAGTTTGGATGCGCAAGGCTGGGAGAAAGATACAACATACTCAATATCCGCATCATTTACGTTTAGTATAATGCGCTAAACTTTCCTACGCAAATAGATTCGAAGGCTGTACCGCAACACCAAAATACAGATAACTCATTATTATTCAGTATCTTATACAATTTCCCATCCCATCTCATTTTGGCTCGGCCCCGGGTGCTTCCCGGGCCATTTCACCGGCCAAAGCTAGCGCATCTTCGCGGGTTTTGACCTTGGCATCGAGTTGCGCTTCTTCAATTGCTGCAAGTATTCTGCCGAAAATAGGGCCGGGCTTGAGGCCAAGCGATTTCAGGTCTTCCCCGCTGACCAGGCGCGGCGGGCGAACCTCCTCGGCCGGGGTTACGGCCAGGAAGCGGCGGACGAAATCATAGGTATCGAGCTTTCCGTGGCTGGAAAGGCAATCCAGGCGATGCAGTTCGAGATGCTCCTCGAACGCGGGCAGGCGAACGAAACGCTTGAGTGTGGCCGGCTTC
>JAKAOH010000192.1 GCA_021812285.1 Acidobacteriota bacterium
ATTGCAGCGGCGCGCCAGATGCCGTGCGCAGCGGCCGATCGTCTGGATGAGCGCCGTTGCGCTGCGCAGATAGCCTTCCTTGTCGGCGTCGAGAATGGCGACCAGCGAAACTTCGGGCAAGTCGAGTCCTTCGCGGAGCAGATTGATGCCGATGAGAACGTCGAAAGTGCCGCGGCGCAGATCGCGCAGGATGCGGACGCGCTCGAGCGTATCGATTTCCGAGTGCAAGTAGCGGCACCGGACGCCGACTTCGGTGAAATATTCGGCCAGATCCTCCGCCATGCGTTTGGTGAGCGTGGTCACCAGGACGCGCTGTTTCCGTTCGGCGCGCAGACGAATCTCCTCGAGCAGATCGTCCACCTGCCCGCGCACCGCACGCACCTCGATTTCCGGGTCGAGCAGGCCGGTGGGACGAACCACCTGCTCGGCGAACGCGCCCTGCGTTTTTTCGAGTTCGTAGGGGCCGGGCGTGGCGGAAACGTAGACGGCCTGACGAACCCGGTGCTCGAATTCCTCGAACGTGAGCGGGCGATTATCGAGCGCGGACGGCAGGCGGAAACCGTATTCGACGAGCGTCTCCTTGCGCGAGCGATCGCCGTGATACATCGCGTGGAGCTGCGGAACGGTCTGGTGGGATTCGTCGATAAAGAGCAGGAAATCGGACGGGAAATAATCGAACAGCGTCGCGGGCGCTTCGCCGGGCAACCGGCCGGACATGTGGCGCGCGTAATTTTCGATCCCGTGACAATAGCCGATCGCGCGCATCATTTCGACGTCGAACCGCGTGCGCTGCCACACGCGCTGCGCCTCCACGATTTTCCCTTGCCGCTCGAGTTCCCCGCGCCACCAATCGAGTTCCTGCAAGATGCCCTGGATCGCGCGCTCGCGCCGCTCGGGCGGCATGACGTAGTGGGATTTGGGATAGAGCGTCAGGCGCGAAGGCTCGGAGGAGCCCACGACCTGGCCGGTGAGCGGGTCCATCGGACGAATGCGCTCGATGCGGTCGCCCCAGAGTTCCAGGCGATAAGCGACGTCTTCGTAGGAGGGATAGATTTCGATCTGATCGCCGCGCACGCGGAAACTGCCGCGCCGGAGTTCCTCGGAACGATCGTATTGCAGCTCGACGAGCTTCCGAAGTAGCGCTTCGCGCGCCAGTCCCTGCGCTTTATCGAGCGTCAGGAGCATGGCGAAATACTCCTCGGGATCGCCGAGCGCGTAAATGCAGGAAACCGAAGCGACGATGACCACGTCGCGCCGCTCGAAAAGCGAGCGCGTGGCGCTTAGCCGCAGCTTATCCAGCTCGTCGTTGATCGTGGATTCTTTTTCGATGTACGTGTCGGAAGCGGCGATGTAGGCTTCGGGCTGATAGTAATCGTAATAGCTGACGAAATATTCCACGGCGTTGCGCGGAAAAAAAGACCGGAATTCGTGATAGAGCTGCGCGGCGAGCGTTTTGTTGTGCGCCAGAACCAGCGTCGGCCGATTCGCCCGCTCGATCACCTTCGCCATCGTGAACGTTTTGCCGGAGCCGGTGACGCCGAGCAGCACCTGATGCGGCAATCCCGCTGTTATCCCCTGCGAAAGCTGCTCGATCGCTTCCGGTTGATCGCCGCGAGGCGAAAACGCGCTGGAAAGTTCGAAGTTCATCGGACCACTAGCCTAGCCCTTTGCCGAAGACACTGAGTAGCACAGCCACTCTTGGCTGTGCTCGCAATCCAAGTTCATTCCCCTCAGCGCGGGCAACAATCCCCGCAACGCCCAGGGCCCTTCCCCACCAGCCTTTTCCGCAGCCTGCTAATCTCGTGTCCCGACAATAAGCGGCATTTGTTCTCGGGGGTCGGAGCTTCAGCTCCGACATTCAACCCGCTGACAAGTCAGGGGTTTCAACCCCTGAAGCTGCCCGGGGCATTTTGCAGCCATTTCTGGGATATGACACTAGCAATTGGGTTGTCATAGCCAAATTTCCATTATAGGGGCTTGGTCTCGCACCGGCATCCGCGCTCTGCAGCCCGATGCCTCTCATCGGGCCTGCCGGCGTCTCTATCCGCCCAACGGGAAGCGCGGCGCTCGACCTCAGTTCCGCCGGGCCGCGCTCGCCGGTTCCACCCAATAAGTGCTGGGCGCGTTCACGCGAAGACCCGGTTCGTCCTTCACGGTAAGTTTGAGCGCGTGGAAACCGGGCGCCGGCGTGTGAGGACGAAAAGTCAAAACGTAATAGTTGGGAATGTCGTTCGAAATGGCAAGCAGATCGCGCGTGAGTGTAACTCGATTCTTGAACGCGAAATATTCGCCGCCGGTGAGTCGCGCAACGGTCTCGGGAACATTTCGGCTGACTTTGTCATGCGCCGCGCGAAACGCAAGCCGCGCCCATTCGATCGGCGGGAGCAGATCCCCCGCGCAATCGAGCGCCTTCCGCGCGATCTTCCCGTGCGCGTCGGGGTGCGAACCTTCGCCCATGCATCCGCCCGGGCCGTAAGGCTGGCGCTGCTGTGCCACCTGGTTGGCGATGGCCGCCTTGGCGCTCGAAAACGCGACGGCGTAAATTTCCGTGCCGGTATTGTCCACTTTGCGTAAAACGCTTTCGAGCGTGGCCTGGCTATTGGTGCCGGCCGTTTCGCAAATCAACAGGATCGCTCGGCGGTAGCTGGGCGGCTCACGGCGCAGGATGATGATGGCGAGATTGAGCGCATCGAGGATGTCCGCTCCCGGCCCCGCGGCGTGAAGCCCGGCGATCGTGCGCGCCGCTTTGGCGGTGTCCGGCGTGAAATCGAGCGCAAGTCGCGGCGAGCCGCCGAAAGCGATCACGGCGACGCGATGCGGCACTCCATCGATCGCGGTCGCCAGCACCGGCTCGAGATCGCGATAGTCGCGCAGATGCATTCTGCCGCCTCCACCGGTTTCGACGACCACGGCCAGCGCGAGCGGCTCCAGATCGGTGTTCGGCACCAGCTTCAGCATTCGGGGAATGCCGTTGTCGGTGAGCAGAAAATCGTCCGCAGTGAGCGAAAAAACGAGGTTGCCGGATTTTGTCGTCACGAGCGCAGGAACCAGCACAAGGTTCGTCCGCTTCCGCAGGACAGGGACGTGCGGTTTGGTCGAAGCCGATTGGCGCATCTGCGCGCCCGCGCCGGCAGCACCCGCGCAGAGCGCCCAGCCGATAATCAGCGCGACGAAGAAACCGTGCTTGCAACGATTCAGCATGATGGCCGTGCCGCCGTTTGCCGTTCACCACGCAGACCGAAACGGAATGATCCAGCCGGGGATTTCTTTCGCCAAAACAGCATACACCTTGGCGTTTGCAGGTCGTGCGCCCCTTGTTTGTCGTTAGCAAACCAAGGGGCCTGTCGCCGCGTGCTTCCAGCCTACGGCCGGCCAGGCTCAGCGCCATTCGCAGATCGTGTCGTGAGCGCGGCCCTCCCCCGAGTCGGCCCAGGTCGCCAGCCCGAGTTGACTTTGCACTTGCGGGCGGCGCACTCTTTGCGCTGTTCGCAAAGGGTGCGGATTCCGCAAAATTGTCGTGTGCCCCTCGATAAGAACGAAGTCGTTGTCAACGCGCAGTTGATCGCCCCGCCGCTGGCAAGCACCCCTCGGTTATCCAGAGAGTTTGAGGACCGAAGCGATGTATCATCCCGATGCGCACGCGCCGTGGAAAAATGAACAGGCTAGACCACGGCTACCGCCAGGGGAGATTAGACAATGGCTACCATGAGAGACTGGGCCTCCGTCCTATTCCTCGCGTCTATGTGGGCCGCGGGTATGTTGACCTGGGGCTATTTCCGCCGCCGGAGATATCACGCGCGGCCCCTCCGAACCGTCCCTCGTAGCAAGCACTTGGGCGTGTACGCTGCGACGGCCCTATTGGGCCTGGACTTTGGGCTGCCCACGAGATTTGGCCTGCACTGTTTCCGCGGGATCCCCCTCGCCGTGCTCGTCGGAACCAATATGGCGCTGGTCGCCATCGTGCTAGGGCTCCGGCTTCTGCGCCCCCCAGCGCCGTGGGCCAACGCGACGACAACGCAGGCTAGAAAGCCGGACCTTCGTATCTGGTCTTCGATCGCTAGGTGCCCCTCGATACGAACAAAGGCGTTTTCAAGGCGCAGCCGATCGTGGATGTGCTGGGAAGCACCGCTTGGTTGTCCAGAGACGTTGAGGACCGAAGCGATGTATCATCCCAATGCGCATGCGCCGTGAAAAAGCGGATCGGCTGGACCGCAGCCACACGCCGCGTATGGTCGCAAAATCCTACGTCGCCTGCCCCAGCGGAGAGCCTTCTAGGCCATGAGCGAGCAGGAGGGACTACTTCGAAACCGATGGATACTTCTCGCGGTTTTTCTGGGCAGCCTGTACGGGAGCGTGGTTTCCTGGTTGTCGGTCGGAGCGCCTGCTGGACACCGCCCAGGAGGCGGCGGGCCGATTCTCATTTTCGGCCTAGCATGTGCGATTTTCATTAGCGCCTCAATCGCGCTTAGGTCGAAATTCCTCTGGGACCGAGTTGTATTTGGGGCACTCGCGGGCGCACTGTCGCTTGCCGCTGTGAGGTTAATTCCGCCTCCGACCGTGGGAGTGCTGTTAGCCGTGAACCTGGCTAAGGCGCTGCTGTGGACCACCGCCGCCTCAGCCAGCCTCTCGATCTTAGTGCGCCGCCCCTCGGCGTCCGTAGGCACCTAGCGTATCGCCACAGACGGCGGGCGTCCCTCGATAAGAACGAAGTCGTTGTCAACGCGCAGTTGATCGCCCCGCCGCTGGCAAGCACCCCTCGGTTATCCAGAGAGTTTGAGGACCGAAGCGATGTATCATCCCGATGCGCACGCGCCGTGAGAAAGTGAACCGGCTAAATCGCGGATACTCGCCTGACGTTGTCCGCCGCTGGAGGCAGCATGAGCGATACAGCAGGAAGAGCAGACCCGCCAGTGTGGGGCCACTTGGGCCCAGGCCCTAGCGCGGGGAAGCGCCCTGCGGACCTGGACCTGGTCCTGCCCGCACAGCTCAGGAGCAGGGCCGTTGTCAGTGCGGGGTCGGAGGAGCGGATACTCCCGTATGCCGAAACTCTGGAGGCGATCGACGCCGCTACAAAGCATGGGATTGCGGTACTTGGTGTCGAGTCATTCGAGATACGGGGCGACGGCGCGCTCCTAGCGCTGGGCTTCAGCGTATACGAGTTCCTGCCTGAACCCGACTGGGGAACGTTCGTAGGCCAAAACAACCACACCGCCGAGAGGTGGATCAAGGACCATCGGCTCGGCGAGAACCACGGCTATATCCTAACCAGCGCGTCACAAAAGGAGTTCTCATCGTTGAAGGCACGGGGATCGCCATAACCCCATGCCGATTGCCGTCGGCTGGTCGGTGGAACCAGATTCCACCGCGCGATTCACGAAGCGGGCTTTGGCCGAAACGAAGGAAGGAGAAAACCTTCCCTTAGGTGACGCCCAAAACAGGTGCAAGCAGCCGGCCAGTTGGCGAGCCTTCTGACAGAGCCTCAACCTCAAAGAGGGTGGTCCAGGTTTCGCCCATGGCCTTACGGATGCGCCAGCGGAGAACCGATCCTTTGCCGCCCGCAATTCTCGCGTCTCGACCTGTGAGTCACGTTCCCCTTGGGCTCCCGACCCCTATCGGGTCTACTATTCAGGGAAGCCAATGGGAGGTATCCATGAGGAAGCTCGGTTTTCTGCTTGGGGCTCTGGCGGCGCTGGGCGCTGCGGCGAATGCGGCGCGGGCGCAAAACAGGGGACCTGCGAAAGGTCAGCAGCCGATCGTCCTGCACGCGGCGCGTCTGTTTGAAGTGGTGCCGGGAAAGATCATCAGTCCCGGCGAAGTGCTGGTGGAAGGCGACCGGATCCGGGCCGTCGGCACCTCCGTGCCGCATCCCGCTCACGCAAGAATGATCGACTTGGGCGACACCACCCTGATGCCCGGACTGATCGATGCGCACGTGCACCTCTTCCTTCATCCAGACAAGGCCGAGGATTTGCAGACGGTCGAGGAGTCCGTCCCGCAGCGCACGATCCAGGCCACGCTGGCGGCCAGGGCCGACCTGATGGCCGGCTTTACCTCGGAACGCGACATGGGTACCGAAGGCGCCGGTCCGGCGGACACGGCCGTGCGCAAGGCCATCAACGAAGGACTCATTCCGGGGCCGCGGCTGCGGATCAGCGGCATGGCGATCTCGATTCTGGGCGGCCACGAGGACGCGATCGGCTTCAATCCCGCGCAGCATGTGCTGGGCAACGCGGATTACGCCAACGATACCGAGCAGATCGTCGAGACCATCCGCCGGCAGCACAAGGATGGCAGCACCTTCGTGAAGATTTATGAGACCGGACGCGATGAAATGGTCCCGCGCGGTTCGGCTCCATGCCTGGGCGACCCGATCTGCGCTCGGCTTGGGATTGGCGAG
>JAKAOH010000024.1 GCA_021812285.1 Acidobacteriota bacterium
GCGCCTGCCTTCTCCGATCGGGAATCTCTTCCGTAAGGCGAGGTCGAGGTCGGCATATCCTGGTCCGCGCAGATCGCCCACGCCGCAATTCCCGAACGTTCCGGCCAGTGGGCTCATGAAGCTGCCCCCGCTGAACCATTGAATGCCCGGGCCACCCGCCACCGAACTGTGGTCGTATTGCACCGGTCCCAGGCAGCTCAGCCGCTGGTCTTCGAACGCGCCGCCGAGCCCGCCGGTTCCCGACGGATCCCACCACGCGTTCGTCGTGGTCATCGCGAAGCCGGTGTGCAAGGCGACGAGTCCGCTTAGCGACCAGCCGCCAATCACCCCGTCTTCCAGTGAGTTCATGCTCTTGCCGAATTGCCTGCCGTGGCCGAAGGGCAGGTCGTAGATGAAGTAGCTCGAAAGGTTGTGCGTTGTGTCGTAGTAGCAGGGTCCCCAATCCCCTTGCGGATCGTAGACGTTCTGCCAGCCGACCACGCCGTGCGAGGTTTGCGTGTCGCCCCACGTTCCGTAGTACCCGCCGGAATTGCTCATGCACTTCGAGTAGGTGTAGGCCACCTGCCCCTGCAAGCCGTTCGACATGTGTTTCTGAAGCACCACTTGCAGCGAGTCGTAGCGCGCCTTCCCGTTCGTCGCCGAACCCCAGATCCAGTTCCCGTTCGGGCCGAAATACTGGTCCAGGTTCGGGTTCCCCGCCAGATAGGGGCTCGGTGCGATCACGGCCGGAGCCGTCATCGTTGCGCCGGGGCCGAAGCTCGAATATTGCGCCGGCGTCACGAGCCGCTGCTGGCTGTAATCCATCAGGTTGAGCAAGTGCGTCGCGTATTGCCCCACGTACCCTACCTGCAGTGTGGTCGAGTCGCTGAACTGGTGTTGAATCGTCACGTTATATTGCTGCACGAGAGCCGGCCGGAAGTTCGGATCCCACACCCGCAGGTTCGTCCCCTGGAAGCATTGGTATCCGGTTGACGATTCCACTTGCACCACCGTGCACGTGCTCGTCGGAGAGGGGAAACCGTTGGCGATGTCCGCCAGCGAAGTAATCGCCGCGGTCGCACCGCTGAACGGCGGATTGAGCGTCATCGCCTGGTTCGCGCCGGTTCCTTCCAGGTACGAGGATATTCCGTAGCTGCCGCGGAACACCGTTTTTCCTTCCAACGCCGCCGGCGACCACGCCAGCCCGATTCGCGGCTGATAGTCACCGATTCCGTGATACGAGTTGTAGAGGGCGCGGCTGTTCCCGTTCACCCCGGCCAGCTCGATTGCCCCGCTGTACAGCCCGAAATTCACCTGCCGGTTGCGCACTTCGTAAAACGGCGTGTGAAGCTCGAACCGCAACCCCAGGTTCAACGTGAGTGTGGGCGTCGTCCGCCAGTTATCCTGCAAATACGCGCCGATCATGTTTCCGCGCATCCCGAATTCCTGCGGCGGCGCGCCGCGCCCGCTGCCTGTGCCGACCATCCCCAGCCAGAAATCGGCCAGGTCCGACCCCGTAATGGAAGTGGGAGAAAAATGCCCCAGAATCCCGTCGTTTCCGGAATAGTTGTAGTTTTCGCGGAAACGCCAGAACTGGAAGCCAAGGTCAAGGGTGTGCACGCCGCGAGTAAGCGTCAGGCTGTCCTCCGCCACGATTTCCGTCGTGCCGAAGTTTTGAATCAGCGTCCGGTTCCCCACCGACGACTGGTCGGTGAAGTCAATCTCCGGCATGCCCGGCCCGTTCGTGTTTCCGCCGTTGATGCCCACCAGCGCGCCCAGATTACCCAGCGTGCCGTTGCTCACCGGCGGCCCTTGATTGTAGAGAATGTAGTTGAATCCCAACCGGGCGTCATTCACCACCGTGCTGCCGAACATGTGCGTCCAGTCCAGCACGGAGTTCCTCGCCGTTTCCGTATTTTCTGATGCAGCCGAGCCCAGCAGGTAGGTCGCGGTGAAGGGATTCGTCAGCCGCATTTCGGAATAGCGTCCGAAAAGCCGGTCGTTGTTCGAGATCGTATAGTCGATCCGCAGGTCGCCCTGGTTGTCGTTGATCTGGCTGCCCACCTGCCCAAAGAAGTTCGCCTGACTCACCCCACCCGGATTCTGAATCGAAGCAGTGGGATAGAATTTCGAAGCAAACAGAGCTTGGGCCACCGAGCTCTCGCTCACGTTGGGATCGTTGGCCATGTTGTCATAGGGGATAGGCTGCTTCGTGCTCGGATCCACTAGTTGCGTTCCGCCGCTGCAAGTCGTGCCCGAGTTCGTGAATCCGCCCGGACACAATATGCCGAAATTCCCCGCCTTCATTGCGTCGGTGAACACCGAATAGCCCACCGTCGTCTGTGGCGTGTCGTTGCGGAAGCCTTCGTAATCGCCGAAGAAGAACAGCTTGTTTTTGATGATCGGGCCGCCGATCGTCCCGCCGAATTCGTTCCAGCGCAGCGCGGCTTTCTTCACCACGCCCAGCCCATTGTTCGTGCGGTTGTTGTAATCGCTCTGAATGTCGTTCGCCCAGCTATTGGCGTCCAGCTTGTCGTTGCGCAGGAACTCGAAAACATCTCCGTGGAACTCGTTCGTGCCCGATTTGATGGTGCTGATCACCACGCCACCGGCGTAGTTCCCGTATTGCGCCGGATCGTTCTGCGTGATCAGGTTGAATTCCTGAATGGCGTCTGGCTGCGGCTGGTAGCCTATTTCATTGTTGTTGTCTTCGGTCGATTCGATTCCGTCGATCAAAAAGGCGTTCGCCTGTTCGCGGTTCCCGTTGATGTACGGACGTCCCGAACTCGGCATCAGTTGCTGCTGCCGAATCGTGTCCGGATTCGGGTTCGTCGTTCCCGGCGCCAGCAGCGTTAGCTGAATGTAGTTGCGCGAAGCGAGCGGCAGCGCCACGTTCGTCCTCGCATTGATCAGCGTGCCCACCTGAGTCGTTTGCGTCTGAAGGATCGGCGCCCCGGCGGTCACTTTCACTGTCTGTGACACCGCGCCCACCCTCATCTGGAAGTTCAGGTTTGCCACCTGCCCGATGGTCAGGTTAAACGAGGAGTGGACCACCGTCTCGAACCCCGTCGCCGTGGCCTTCACCTCGTAGGTCCCTGGTATCAACTTGGGAATGTTGTACACGCCGGAGTCGTTCGTCACCACCGTGAACGAAACCCCCTGCGCGATGTTCGTAGCCGTTACCTTTGCGCCCACCACTGCCGCCCCGGAAGGATCGGTCACCACCCCAGTGATCGAGCCCGTGGCCAGCTGCGCCAGCGCCACCGGCGCCATCGCCAGCACCCCGGCCAATATGCCCAGCGCCAGGCGGACGGCGCCCCTCCATGGCCCGTGTATCGTCTTCACGGATACCTCCTAGTGGAAACAATGAACGCGAGGTGGGATTCGCCCCGGCCTCCACGCTGGTCAAGAGCTATATAGCACATGCCCATCGTTGTCAAGTAAAAAAATCACTTGGCACCTGTGAATACCATGGTAATCTCATGCCAGTGCCGTTATGGAGCGCGTGACAGCTCTATAGCACTTGGCCCAACGTGCTCTATAGCGGACCTATAGCACCTTTCAAGCGCCGGTTTCCCCCGTTCCCCTGCTGGCAGGCGCGCCCGCGGCACGGACGGTATACTCTCGCCTGGGCAAGGAATCTGGAGTTCGAATGAAACTGACGAAACGCAACGGTCTGCCGGCCTACAAGAGGATCCAGAAGGCGATTCTCGATCGAATAGAGTCCGGGGATCTTCGGCCAGGCGACATGGTCGAATCCGAACGCGAACTCGCTCGGATGCACAAGGTCAGCCTGATGACCGCGCGTCATTCGCTCGCCGATCTCGCTCGCGAGGGAATCCTGCAGCGGCGCCACGGATCGGGCACGTTCGTCGCGCCGCCGAAAATTCATTTCAACAAACTGATGAGTTACACCGAGCAGATGGCCAGCCGCGGCCTCGCCGCACGTTCCCGCATCGTCTTCTCCAGCACGGTCAACGACGAACCGGAAATCGCCGCGCGCCTTTCGCTCCCCGCCGTCAGCCGCCTCATCAAAGTCGAACGCGTCCGCCAAGCCGACGACGAGCCATTCGCCCTCGAAACCTGCTATCTTTCCGAGGCCGATTTTGGCGGTCTTGTCCGCACCCCGCTCGACCACGTCTCCCTGTTCACCACGCTCGAGCGCGATTACAGCGTCGAAATCGCCTACGCCGACGAGGAAATCGATGCCACTCCCGCCGACGCCCGCACCGCCGAGTTGCTTGCTGTTCCGCGGGGCACTCCGCTGCTGCGCATGCGCCAGGTCATCTACTCGACCAAGGGCAAAGCCACCGTTTTCGTTCTCGGTCTCTATCGTTCGGGCCGCCACACGCTTATGATTCGCCGCTTCCGCTGAGTTGTCGCTATCCGCGCCAGATGCGCGCGCGGCTGTGTGAAAAATTCCGTGCATTCTCCCGTTCGCGGGTTGCCTTGCCGCGCCGGTTTCATTTCGCGGGTGGTATTACCGCCATTTTTTCCCTATCATTTGCCGTGGTCTCACCCGCGCCCATCGATCGTTCGTTCGCGCGCGGGGCCGCGTTTCCGTCATGGCCGGTAAAGGATTGAAGTGAAAGGGAAATCCATTTCTCGCGCCACTTCAGGAAAACTTCTGCTCGGAGTGGATATCGGCGGCACGAAAGTCGTCGCCGGCCTCGCCGACGCCCGCGGTAAAATTGTGCTTACCGCTCGTGCGCCCATGGCGGCCCGCGGAACGCCTGAGAAAGGCCTCGACTCCGTTTTCGCCGCGCTCGATGCGGTTTTCCGCGATCCGCTTACCCGCCGCGTTCGCCGCATCGGTGTGAGCGTCCCCGGCTGGGTTGATTCCGCGCGCGGCGTGCTTACTCGCGCGGCCAATATCCCCTGCTGGCGCAGTTTCCCGCTCGCCCGCCGCATTGAGCGGCGCTATCGCATGCCAGTTTTCATCGGCAACGATGCGAATCTCGCCGCGCTCGCTGAAGCGGTCTGGGGCGCCGGCCGCGGCTATCGCAGCGTTTTCTACGTCACGCTCGGCACCGGCGTGGGCACCGGTATTGTCCTCGACGGGCGAGTCTATTCCGGCCGCACCGGCGCCGCGTCGGAGGGCGGTCACGTCTCGATCGATTTTCGCGGACCCCTCTGCGGCTGCGGCAAGCGCGGCTGCATCGAAACCTATATTTCCGGCACCGCTATCGCTCGCTGCGCCCGCACGAGACTTCGTTCCCCGGCCGTGCGAAGTTCACTGCTGTTCCGCCTTTCCCAAGGGAAGATATCCTCCGTCACCACCGAAATCGTCGCGCGCGCGGCCGCCCGCCGGGATTCGCTCGCGCTCGAAATCCTCCACGAATCCGCCGATCGTTTCGCCATCTGGCTCGGCAATATGGTCGATCTGCTCGAGCCGGACGTCATCGTCGTCGGTGGCGGCATGGGAAAGCTGATGCTCTCGTTTTCTCCGCGAATTCGCCGCGCGCTCGGCTCCTGGTCCGTGAGTCCGCGCTATCGCGAAATCCCCATCGTCGCCGCGCGCTATGGAGCCGAATCGGCGCTTGCCGGAGCTGCTTCGCTCGGTCTTGAGGAATTCCGTTCGGCGGGTGAAGGACGCCCGTGAGCGATCTCACTTCTCTGTCGGCCGCCGAAATGGCCGACGGAATCCGGCAGCGAAAGATTTCGCCGGTCGCTCTCGTCGAGGCTCATCTCTCCCGCATCGAGCGGCTCAATCCGTTGCTCAACGCCTTCGTCACTGTGGACGCGGAAGGCGCACGGAAAGCGGCGAAAGCCGCCGAATCGGCGCTGGCGGGGAAGGAGCCGCTCGGCCCGCTTCACGGCGTTCCGCTCACGATCAAGAGCAGCATCGCCGTCGCTGGTTATCCCACCGAAGCCGGCACGCGCATCCGCGCCGGCATCGTTCCCTCCGCCGACGCGCCGCTCGTTCGGCGCCTGCGCGAGGCCGGCGCGATTCTCCTTGGCAATACGAATGCGCCCGAATTCCTGATGGCCTACGAAACCGATAATCCGCTCTACGGCCGCACGAACAATCCCTGGGATCTCTCGCGCACGCCCGGCGGCTCGAGTGGCGGCGAATCCGCCGCCATTGCCGCCTGCTGTTCGGCCGGCGGCGTCGGCAGCGACGGTGGCGGCTCGATACGAGTTCCCGCTCATTTCAGCGGCATTTGCGGTTTGAAGCCCACTCCTGGCCGCATTCCCGCCACCGGTCATTTCCCGCCCTCCGCCGGCCCTTTCGCCGCGCTTGGCGTCGTCGGCCCGATGGCGCGCACCGTTGCCGATCTCCAAATACTTTTCAGTGTCATGGCCGGTCCCGATTCCGGCGATGCTTACGCCGCTCCGGTTCCCGTTCGCTGGCCCTCCCCAGCCGAATTGCAAAACCTGCGAATCGGCTGCTTTGAGGAAGATGGCCGAATCCCGGTCACTCCCGAAACCCGAGCTGCCGTTCGCGCCGCCGCAAAGGCTCTCGAATCCCAGGGTTTCGCTGTCGAGCCGTTTCTTCCCGAAGGACTCGAAGAGGCGCGCCGAATTTGGTGGACGCTTTTCGGCCGCGCCGGAAATCTACTGCTCGGTCCGCTCGTCGCGGGCCGCGAAAAGGAACTCGGTCCGATCCTTCTCGAATTTCTCGGTATGGTCGCGGCCGAGCCTCCGCTCACGCTCGATTTTTTTCTAGCGGCTCTGCTGGATCGCGACGCCGTGCGAGCGCGTTTCCTCGCGCAAATGGAAACATTTCCCGTGCTACTGTGTCCCGTCTGCGCGATTCCCGCCTTTCACCATCGCGAACGCCGCTGGAGCGTCGCCGGCCGCGAAGTCGTTTATCTCGATGCCGTCAGTTACACGCAGTGGTTCAACCTTCTCGGAAATCCCGCTGCTGTCGTTCCCGTGGGCCGCTCGCCCGAAGGTCTGCCTATCGGCGTTCAAGTGATCGGCCGTCCGCACGAAGAGGAAATCGTGCTGGCCGTCGCCGCGAAAATCGAGGAAGCCTGCGGTCCCGCGTCGCATCCGCCGCTCTAGTCGCGCGTTCCAGCGCCGAACCCCGTTCGAACGCCATGCTATACTTTTCGCCGATGCGGACTCTTTCCCTCCGGTGGCTCATCCTTGCGATAGCGTGCGGTTTTCTGCCTGTAAACGCTTTCGCTCAAACGGCACGGAAAGCGCCCCTTGCGGTCCTTCCGCTCCAGCACGCTCTCGATCTCGCTGCTGGCGGTCATTGCCGCCGTGCGCTGCCGCTTCTCGCCGCTGAGCTTCCTCACCTCGCCGCGAAACGCGACCGCTACGCCGTCGCGATGGCTCAGGCGCGCTGCGCGATGAGCCTTGGCCGCGACGATGTCGCGCTCGGGGCCATTGCTCTGCTGCATCGCGAATTCCCGAACGATCCGCAGGCGCTCTTCCTGTCCGCGCAATATCTTTCCGTTCTCGGCGATCGCGCCGCCCACCATCTGGCCGTCACCGCGCCCAATTCCGCCCAGGCCATGCAACTCGAGGCCGAATCGCTGGAATCCCACGGCAAATTCCAGGAAGCCATCGCCGAGTACCGCCGCATCCTCGCAAAATATCCCTCTGCGGTCGGCATTCATTACCGCATCGGCCGCATTCTGCTCCTCGATGAATCGCCCACGCCCGATTCCGCCGCCCAGGCGAAAAAGGAATTCGAAGAGGAAATCCGCGTCGACCCTCATTCCGCGGCGGCCGAGTTCATGCTCGGCGATATCGCCTGGAAAGCGCAGGATTGGCCTGCGGCCATCGGCCATTTTTCCCATGCCACGCAAGACGATGCGGGGTTTTCCGAAGCGTTCCTCGGTCTCGGCGTTTCCCTGAATGGAGCTGGAAAGTACGCGCAGGCCATCGCGCCGCTGGAAAACTACGTGAAGATGGAACCCGGCGATCCCGCCGGCCATTATCAGCTCGCAATCGCCTACGCGCGCACCGGCCGGCAAAAAGCGGCCCAGCGCCAGCTGGCGCTGCAGCGCGAAGCCGCTCAGAAAAGGGCGCAATCCCACTGACGCACGGCGTCGCCGCGCGCGCGTCGCGCCCTCATTTCCATTTTTTCTCGCCTTCCACGACCGTGATGTAGCGATCGATCGGCAATCCAGTGAAGCGCTCAGTTTCTCCTCCCGGTCCCGGCCATTTCACTTCCAGCCAGTCGATTTTCGTCTCTTGTCCCAACCCCAGCACCATGCGCGGATCGTGTGAGGATAGATAGCTTCCTCCGCTTACCTTGAACTGGTGCCGCAGCAGCGTTCCCGCCTGATAGGTCGCCTTCGCGCCGATCGCCTCGATATTCGCCTTTTTCCCGATCAGGCGCAGTCCGAGCCAGTGGTTCTTGCGCCCCGCGTTGTTTCGCAGTAAAATCGGCGCGTCGTCGTTCACCGCGACCAGCACGTCCACCGATCCGTCGTTGTCGAAATCCCCGATCGCCATCCCGCGCCCGGCGATTCGCCGCGAAAAGATCGGCCCGCTCTGCCTGCTCACGTCCACGAAGCAGCGCCCGCTCTTGTAATCCCGTCCGATGTTCCGGTAGAGCAGCATCGGCTCCCGGTAGCTCACCGTCGGCGCGTATTGCTTCACATCGATGTCCGGGTGCCCGTTGCACAGCATCAGGTCGATGTTTCCGTCGTTGTCGTAATCAAAGAATTTCACGCCCCAGCCGCTCATCAGCATCGTTTTGCGGCCGATGCCGTCCGCGAGCGCGACGTCGCGAAACGTCTCATTGTGTTCGTTGTGGTAGAGCGAAAACATTTCGTGGTCCACGTTCGAAACGAACAAGTCCACCCATCCGTCCTGGTCGTAGTCGGCCGCGTCCACGCCCATCCCCGACCGCGCGTTCCCGAACGTGTTGTATCCCACTCCCGCCAGCGCCCCGATGTCCTCGAATTTCCCTTTGCCCTGGTTCACGAACAGCGAATTCGCCACCGTGTCGTTCGAAACGAACAGGTCCATCAGCCCGTCGTTGTTGATGTCGCAGGCCACCACTCCCCACGCCTTCGCCGGCGCGCTCGCGATCCCCGATTCCCGGCTCACGTCGGTGAACGTGCCGTCGCCGTTGTTATGAAACAGCCAGCTCTTGGTCGGACGGTAGACGTTCGGCTTGCAATACCATCGCTGGTCCGTCAGCGAATTTCCGCAGAAAACGTTTTTTTCCTTGTCGTATTCCACGAAATGACAAACGAAAAGATCCAGCTTTCCGTCGTTGTCGTAATCGAACCACACCGCGCTCGTCGTCCATCCCGGCGTTTCGACGCCCGCTTTTTTCGTGACGTCGGTGAACGTGCCGTCGCCGTTGTTGTGGTAAAGAATGCTACGCGGGTACTGCGTCAGGTAGAAATCCGGATAGCCGTCGCCGTCGTAATCGCCCACCGTCACGCCCATCCCGTAGGCGTTGCCCTGGACGCCGGCCTTTTCCGTTACGTCGGTGAACGTTCCGTCCCGGTTGTTGCGATAAAGAGCGTTCCGCAGCGGCGTCTTCGGCGTGTAGAAATCGCACGGGCCGCTGTTCACTAGGTAGATGTCCATCCAGCCGTCGTTGTCGTAATCGAGGAACGCGCAGCCCGCGCCAAGCGTTTCCGGCTCGTAGCGCATCTTCGAAATTCCCGCCGTGTGCCGCCAGGTGATGCCGCTCTGGGACGCGGGAATTTCCTGAAAGTCGGGCAGCGGCGTTCCCACGCCCAGTCCGCCGAGCCACTCCAACAGCCGGTTCGTGTCAAGCGCCCCGCCCAGCCCCGAGCACCCCAGCAGCTCCAGAAAACGCCGCCGCGAAAGATTTGACCGTCCGCGTTTCGTCCTACCGGCCATTCGCCATCCTTTGCTCGGCTCCCGCCAAACGCGCCGTCATCCCCGGAAAGACCTCCGCGCCGCAACGCATGATCCGCTCGCCGTTCAACGCCTACCGCCGCGGATGCGGAATTTCCTGCGCCGGGCGTCCGTCGCCCATTCCGGAATTTCCCTTGCGCTCGTTCAGCCGAGCGAGCAGTTCAAACATCTTCTTTGCTTTCGCCATGTCCCCGCTCTGGCGGTAGGCCGTCGCCAGTTGCATGCAAGCGGCCCGATTTTCAGGGTCCAGCCGCATGGCTTCTTCCAAATGCGCGATTGCCTTTTTCGTTTTCCCCGCCATCAGGTAGAGCCGGCCCAGCGTCACCTGCGAATCCGCTTCTTGCGGCCGTTCGGCCACCGCCTGGCGCGTTACCGTGAAGGCTTCCTCGAACGCGGGCTCGCCCGGCGTCGCGCCACTGCGCAGCAGCGCGCTTCCCAGAATCGCCAGCAGCACGTAATTCCCCTTGTCTGACCGTAATCCCTCCTGCGCTGCACGGATCGTCCTCTGCAGATTGCCCTCGAGAAACGATTCCTGCGCCGCGGCCATGAACCCGATTATCTCTCCCGGGCCCAGCGCCACGGCCTGACGGAAATCCAATTCCGCTTTTCCTTCGCTGCCCAGATAGGAATAGAAAACTCCCTGCTCGTAGTGAAGCCGAGCCGAATCCGGCAATTCCCGCAGCCCCAGGCTCGTCACGTCCACTCCCAACCGGTATTCGCGGTTCGCCGTGCAAGCGTCGGCGACGAAAAGGTAGAGTTTCTCGTTCTTCGGATTCTCGGACGCAGCGGCTTCGAGCGCTTCCATTGCCGGCTTCGCCTCGCCAGCGCCCACGTACGCCTGCGCCAGCAGATTCAGCACGTTCGTCTGGTTCGGCTGCTTCTTCCTCAGTTCCACCAGTAGCGGAATTGCTTTGCGCGGTTTGCCCTCTGCCACATAGCACAGCGACAAATCGAAATCCGCCGCGAATCTTTCCCCCGGGTCCACGCGCCCACGAGCCGCCTCAAGATAGGGAATCGCCTCCGCGAACTTCCCCGCGCCGGTCAGCTGAATTCCCGCCGCCAGATTCGCTTCCGGGTCCGGGGAAACGTTTCCGAGAGCCTGCTTTTCGCTCGCGGAATTTTCGCCGCTCGCGGAACCATTCTGGTTTTGCTGCCGCGCTCGCTCAGCCGCGAATCCTCGCTGAGAGTGGCCCAGGCCGATCCCTAAGGCCAGAACCACCCCCGCACGAAAAACGCGGCGGCGGGATCGTCGCCTCCGCTGGCCTGGTTTCAAGACCTCGCTCCGCTGCATTTGCCGCTCATTTCCTTGCCTGCCATCGCCGCGCGGACCGGCAGGATGCTTCGCCTATAACACCCAGCCGTGGCCCGGTCAAGCCGCCGGCGCGGCTGCCTGTAAAATCCGGTTTTTCGGTTCGACCGTAGTGCAAGGTTTGGAACGTTTTCTGAAAATTTACCCTTGACAAGTAATTAGCTGCGGGAGTACAAGAGCGCGCGGTATGTGCGGGGCAATTACGAGTAAACGTTTACTCCGCGCGACCTGAATCTTTCTCCCGGGTGTGTTACCGGGAACCCGTCCCGCCGGTTTCAGCGGCGGGATTGGTTGGTTTCAGCGTGGTTTTTCGATTGGGCGAACCGGCCCGCGCGCGCGGGGCAGCCGCGTTGGGCACTGTTGGGCTAAACCTAAAGGGCTTGGGGGGGTTTCTCCCGGAGGTGAGGAGATGTCGCGAAGCATTTTTCGCGCTTGTCGCTTTGGCGCGCTGATGGCTCTTGTTTTTGCGTTTCTTGGTTGGTCGGCTTTGCCTGCTCTGGCGCAGGCCGGTACGGTCGGCTCGGTCGCTATCACCGTTCTCGATCCCAGCGGCGCCGTCGTCCCCGCAACCAGCCTGACGCTGGTTGACCTGTCCACGAACTCCTCCCGCAAAGGCGCCACCACCAGGGCCGGCACCTACAGTTTCGTAGGCTTGCCGATTGGCACCTACAGCCTCACAGCCACCAAGTCCGGCTTTGAAACGCAGGTTCTCGGCAAAGTCACCGTCCAGGCCGGCCAGGTGACCGATATCAACCTCAGCTTGAAGATTGGCACCAGCACCCACAAAGTCGTGGTCTCCGCCGAAGCCACGCCGCTGCTCCATACCACCAGCAGCTCGATTTCCACCACCATTAATATGAAGCAGCTCCAGGATCTCCCGCTCCAGGGCCGGGATATTACCAGCCTCTCTTTCCTCACGCCCGGTTTCGCGAACCCGGTCGGTATCGCCGACGGCACCTGGAATGGCCTCCCGCTCATCGCCCAGGGCAATACGATGAACGGCGTCGTCTCTTCCACCACTCGCATGAAGTTCGCCGGCAACGCCTATCCCGGCCCCTCTGCCCGCCTTGAAGATATTCAGGAAATGACCGTAAACACCGGCCATCTGAACTCCAGCCAGGGTTACGGCATCTCCGCCATGCAGGTCAATTTCGTCACGCGCCGCGGCTCGAACGCTTACCACGGCGGCGTGTACGAGGACTTCCGCAATACCTGGCTCAACGCCAACAGCTGGTTCAACGACGCAGTCGGCCTGCCGAAAAATCACTTCATCCTCAACGATTTCGGCGGTTCCTTCGGTGGCCCGATTCTCAAGAACAAGCTCTTTATCTTCGGCAGCTTCGCCATGTCGAAGCAGCCCGGCGGCTACACGCAGTCCGCAAGCATCCTCACTCCGCTCGCGCAGCAGGGAATTTTCACCGAATCGAACGGCACCCAGGTGAACCTGTTCAGCCAGGTCGCCCAGCCCAATAACCTGCCGACCACCGTGAACAGCAACGTCGCTTCGCAGCTCACGCAAATCAACGGCATTCTCACGAGCGGGAAGGTTTCCACCACCGGCGATCCCAACGTTAATCAGATCAGCTGGTTCGTTCCTTCGCCCCAGACCTACTACTATCCGACCGTTCGCGTGGACTACAACCTCTCCTCAAAGCTGCGCATGGATGTGGCTTGGACCGAGACGAAATACAATCAGCCTGGCGCCGCCCCTCCGTTCTTCCCCGGCCAGGCCTTCGCCGATACCGGCGCGTCGAACAAGTCGAATGCCTACACCGCTTCTGTCGGCATCGACTACACGATTTCTCCGACGTTGATCAATCAGTTCCGCGGCGGTTACTACTACAACGCCAACTGGTATTCCTACGGCGCTTCCAGCGGCTATCTAACGAATCCCATCGTTAACTGGGCGCTTGGGACCTCCGGCCAGAATTTCAACCTGCCCGTCACCACCTACTACCCCGTCGTGAACTTCAGCGATGGCATGACTTGGCAGAAGGGCTCGCACATGGTCACCTACGGCATCACCTATTGGCGCGAGCAGGATCACTACTGGAACCCGCCCGATGGCATCCTGAATTACAACCTCGGCTTGGTCAGCGGCGATCCGGCCTTCAACGCTTTTGAAAGCTATTTCGCCAACGCCTCCAGCTTCGACCGCGGCGACGCCGAAGCCCTTTACGCCACGCTCGTTGGCCGCATCAGCCACGTCGGCCCGAGCGGCAGCGGCTTCCCGCTCAATCTGAAGACCCATCAATACAGCACCACGGTGGGCGAATACCCTCTTGATGAGTTGTCTTCCACCTGGGGCCTTTACATCCACGATTCCTGGCGTTTCAAGCCCACGGTCACCGTGAACTACGGTCTGCGCTGGGACTTCGTCGGCGCCAACCACGACTTGACCGGCGCCTACCACAGCGCGGATATGGCCAACGTCTACGGCCCTACCGCCGTCGGCGACATCTTCAAGCCCGGCGTTCTGAACGGCGTTCAGAATCCGGTCCTCGCGGCGCGCACCAACGCCTATCAGAACTATTACGTCACGCCGCAGCCCGAAATCGGCATCGCCTGGAATCCGCGCCACATGTCCGGTCTCCTCGGCGATCTCACCGGCCACGGCAACACCGTGATCCGCGCCGGCTTCGATATCCGCCGGTTCAGCGAGCCGCAGCAGTACTACTGGGACGCCGCCTCCAACTACGGCTTTGCGTTCTATCAGTATTTCTCGCTAAACCCCTCCACCAGCGGCGGCACCGGCACCTTCCAACCCGGCAGCCTCTCGCTGGGCGATTCGCTCCCGCCGTTCTTCTACAACATCCAGCAGTATCAGGACGTTTTCCCGCAGTCCGGGCAGACCTGGTTCGGCGCCGGCGTCAACGGCTTCAACTACAACATCCGCCAGCCCTACCTCCAGGAATGGAACCTTGGCATCGAGCGCCAACTTGGCCAGAACAACGTGCTTTCCATCCGTTACATGGGCCATCACACGGTCCACGAATGGATCGCGCAGAATCCGAACGAAGCCAACATCTTCGAAAATGGCTTCCTTACGGAATTCAAGGCAGCGCAGACCAATCTTGCGATCAACACGGCCAACAACATGCCCGGCACCTTTGCCGATAACGGGTTTTCCGGCCAGCAGCCGCTACCCATCTTCGAAGCGGCCTTTTCGAGCGAGGAAAGCTCGCCCTATACCGCCGCCGACTATTCGAACAGCCAGTTCATCAACTTCCTGAACCAGGGCAACGTTGGCGCCTTTGCCGGCACGCTCGATTCCATCTTTGGCAACGCGCCCTACTTCTGCAATATGGTTGGCGCGTCCTTCACGCCTTGCGCCACGCAGCTTGGCTATACGGGCGCGGGCGCGGGCTACCCGATCAATTTCTGGCAGGCGAATCCTTACGCTTCGGGTTCCGGCACCGGCCTGATGAACGACGCCGGCTACGGTAACTACAACTCCCTACAGATTGATTTCCGCCAGAACACCTGGCACGGCATGGAATTCGACGCGAATTACACCTGGAGCCACGCTCTCGGCGTCGAACCGAACGACAACTGGACCGGTTCCGGCACCGAGTTCACCATGCGCAATCTCCGCCTCAACTACGGCCCGGCCTCGTTCGACATCCGCCAGGTCGTCCACGTGAGCGGCACCTACGATCTGCCGTTTGGCCGCGGCAAGGCCTTCCTCGGCAACGCCAACGGCATGCTGAATCGCGTGGTTGGCGGCTGGAACGTCGGAACGATCATCACCTACCAGACCGGCGTGCCGTTCGCTCTTACCGGCGGTTACAACACCTACAACGATTTCGCTCCGGGCGGCCTGATCTACAGCGGCCTCACTAACAACCAACTCCAGAGCGGAATCGGTGTTTACCCGGTGAACGGCCCCTACGCCAACGGCATCAATCCGAATTACCTGCTGAATGGCGGCGCCAATCCGCAGTACATCACGCCCAACTCGACGCCCGGCACGATGGGTTATCACACGTGGCTCTATGGGCCTCACTTCTCCAATACGGATCTCGCCATCACCAAATCCACGCCCATTCGCGAGAATATCCGCTTCGTCTTCCAGGCGGAATTGCTCAACGCCTTCAACCATCCGAACTGGGGCATCTTCAACTACTACCCGTTCAATAACATTCAGTCCGCCGGCTTCGGACAGGCCAACGTCATCAACGAATACGGCTATCAGAATGGCGGGTTCGGTCGCGTGATCGAGCTCCGCGCCAACATTGAATTCTGAGCCCGGAATGAGTTAGTTCGCCCGGTGATGCATTCACGGGAACCTATTCTCAACGGTCTCCCGTGAATGCATCGCCCATCGTTCCGAGCCAGGTCCCAGCGTTTCCCAGGCCCCTGGCCGGCCGCCGGAGCAAAGGAGGCACGGTCGCAACGTGTTCATCTCCTCGAACCGCGTTTTTTTCCGTCTGTGCGCCTGCGGCTTCTTGCTCACTGCGGAACTCAGCATCGCAACCCTTGACCGCCCCCGGCTTTTTCTTATACCTTCCTCTTCCGCTCTCCCGCTCGGCTTCTCGCGGAGGGCAGGAATGAATCTCGCATGATTGCCCTCGCGGCCTTCGCCGCCGCTCCCGCTCGCCTGGCGCATCTTTCGCCGATCGATCTGGTCATCGTCGCCTTCTATTTCATTCTCGTTCTGGGCATTGGTTTCTATCTGAAGGGCCGCGCGAAAACCGGCGAGGATTTCTTCATGGCCGGGCGCGAAATGTCCGCCTGGATCGCCGGTCTCAGCTTCATGTCCGCCAATCTCGGCGCGCTCGAGCTGATGGGCTGGTCCGCCGCCGCCTACGAATACGGCATTCTGGCGGCGCACGCCTATTGGATCGCCGCCGTCCCGGCGATGCTGTTCCTCGGCATCGTTATGATGCCGTTCTACTACATCTCCAAGACGCACTCCGTTCCCGGCTACTTGAAGCTCCGTTTCAACGAGCCCACGCGCGCCCTGTCGGCCATCTCGTTCGCCTTCATGACCATCCTGATGAGCGGCATCAACATGTACGCGATGGCTCTCCTGCTCAACATCGTGCTCGGCTGGCACATGAGCTTCAGCATCTGGATTTCCGCGGTCACCGTGGCTATCTACGTGGCTCTCGGCGGCTTGCGCTCGGCGATTTTCAACGAAGTCCTTCAGTTCGTTCTCATCTGGGCCGGCTCGCTCCTGATTCCGATTCTCGGCTTGGTCGAAGCCGGCGGCTGGGAGCAGCTCAAGACCCAGATCATTCACAACACTTCCGTCCAGTACGTTCACTTGTGGCGCTACCTCGGTTCGTTCCACAACCCGATGGGCGTCAACTGGATCGGCGTTGTGCTCGGCCAGGGCTTCGTCATCTCCTTCGCCTACTGGACCACCGATTTCCTCGAAGTCCAGCGCGTCTTGGCCGCGAAAGATCTTCGCTCGGCGAAAATGGCCCCGATCATCGCCGCCGGCTTCAAGATGTTCGTTCCCTTCATCGTCATTCTTCCCGGCCTTTTGGGCCTCGTCGTTCTTCCGCATCTCACCGGAGCCAGTCTCGCCGCCGGCGGAGCCAAGAGCTACAACGCCGTTCTCCCGCTCATGCTCGTCCGCTATTGCGGGCCCGGGCTGCTCGGCCTGGGCGTCACCGCTCTAATTGCGGGTTTCATGTCCGGCATGGCGGGCAACGTCAGCGCCTTCGCCACCGTCTGGACCTACGACATTTACCGAGCGCTGATTCGCCGCGAAGCTCCCGACCGCCATTACGTTCAGATGGGCCGCTGGTGCACGATTCTCGGCGTTCTCATCAGCATTGGCACCGCCTATTTCGTGATGCAATTCCTCAGTATCATGGACTACGTTCAGGCGCTCTTCAGCATCTTCATCGCGCCACTCTTCGGCACCGTCATTTTGGGCATGCTCTGGAAACGCACCACGGGCAAGGGAGCGTTCTGGGGGCTGCTGCTCGGTACCGCCTCCGCCGCCGGCATGTTCGCCTGGGAACGCCAGGATCCCTCGGCCGTGCGCTATCTCGCGCTTTCCATCAACGCGAAACCGCTCGCCGCCGATATCTATCGCGCGCTCTGGAGCTGGATCATCTGCGTCGTGGTGACGGTCATCGTCAGCTATTTCACCGCGCCCAAGCCCGAAGCAGAGCTCGCCGGCCTCGTCTATGGCGCCACCGATATCCCGAGCGAAGAAAACGTTCCCTTGCTTCAGAAACCGATGTTCTGGGCAATTGTGGTGGCCGTGGTCTTCGTGGCCATCAACGTCATTTTCTGGTGAGGACGATGGAAAGCGACGGTTCGATCTCGATCTGGTTTTTCATCGGCATCTGCCTGCTGGTGGATGGCGTGCTGATTTTCGCCGCCGGCCTCTACCAGCTTTTTCATCCGCCCGCCCATCCCGTCGTCCTCGCCTCGCTCCACGCCAACGTATGGTGGGGCGCGGTCCTCACTCTATCCGGCGTCGTCTGCATCTGGCCGGTCGCCCCCTGGCGCCGCGGATCGAAGAAGTGACCGAAGACCCCGCCTTCGCTTCTTTTCCCGCCGCGATTGACAACCCTCGGCCGACTCAGCACAATCTCACGCAGCGGCCCCCTCGGGAAAACGTTTCATCTCCGCAAACCGCCGGGAAACCTCCAGCGGCCGGCCGCTCGGTGGGAGACGGCCCCTTGAACATTCATGAAGTCGCCCGTCAGGCCAAAGTCTCGATCGCCACAGTTTCGCGCACTATCAACGGCGTTCCCAGCGTCACGCCCGAGCTTTCCCGCCGCGTCTGGAAAGCGATCGAGGAGATGGGCTACTACCCGAACACGCAGGCGCGGGCGCTCGTCTCCGGCCGCAGCCGCATCTTCGGCCTGATCGTCTCGGAAATCACCAATCCTTTTTTCCCCGAAATCATCCAGGGATTCGAGAACGTCGCCGTCCAACACAATTACGAAATCCTCGTCACGTCCACCATCCACGACCCGGCTCGCATGGCGCTCGCCGTCCGCCGCATGATCGAGCGCCGCGTCGAGGGCGTCGCCATCGTCACGTTCGGCCTGGAAGAGCCGCTGCTCGACGACCTGAAATTGCGCAAGGTCCCGCTCGCTTTCATCGACGTTGGCCCTCCGCTCCCCCTCGTCAGCAATATCCGCATCGATTATCTCAACGGCATTCGCCAGGCGGTTCAGCATCTGGCCGCGCTGCGCCACACGCGCATCGCCTTCATTTCCGGCCCGCTCAGCCTCAAATCCGCCATGGCTCGCCGCCGAGCCTTCATCGACGCCATCCGCGAAATCGGCCTCTCGCCCAATCCGCGCTACATGATCGAGGGCGATCATACGCTCGAGGGCGGGATGGCCGCGCTTCGCGAAATCGCCCGGCTCCGCCAGCGTCCCACCGCTGTCCTCTGCTCCAACGATATGACGGCCATTGGAGTCCTCCGCCAAAGCTACGAGGAAGGCATCGGGATCCCGCGCGATCTCTCGGTTATTGGCTTCGACGATATTCGCCTGGCCCAGTTCGTGATTCCTCCGCTCACCACCGTCAAAATGTCCCAGACGGAAATCGCCCAGCTCGCCTTCAATGCTTTGCTGGCCGACGTCGAGCGGAAAACGCCTTCGCCCAATGGCTCCGAATACGTGTTGCGCACCAGCCTCGTTCTGCGCGATTCCACCGCGCTTGTCGCCGGAGGGTCGCGCCGCTCCCGGTCCCGGCCGGGCGGGGATTCCCCGCGCTAGCGGCGTGATAAAACCGGCGGGTGGGACGTTGACAACCGGCCATGCGTTGAGTAGCGTTGGGCTTTCGAGAAAACGTTTGCTCACTTGTAAAATCAGGGCAATCGGCTCTTTCGGCTCATGAAACTGCAACGACTTCGCGAAGAGGTGCTCGAGGCCAATCTCGAGCTGGTTCGCCGCGGCCTCGTCCTCTACACCTTCGGCAATGCCAGCGGCATCGCGCGCGAGGAAAACCTCGTTGTCATCAAGCCCAGCGGCGTCTCCTACGAAACGCTCAAACCAGCCGATCTCGTCGTCACCGATCTTTCCGGCAAAATCGTCGAGGGTGAATACCGCCCCTCGTCCGATCTGCCCACGCATCTGGTTCTCTATCGCCAGTTCGCCGGCATCGGCGGCGTCGTGCACACCCATTCCGAATTTGCCACCGCCTGGGCCCAGGCCGGCCGTCCGCTTCCGTGTTTCGGCACCACTCACGCCGATTATTTCCATGGCCCCGTTCCCGTCACCGCGCATCTCACTTCGTCCGAAATCGCCGCGGGCTACGAGGAACAGACCGGAACCGTCATCTGCCGCGCCTTCGAATCCCTCGATCCCGGCGAAATGCCCGCCGTTCTCGTCCGCGGACACGGCCCGTTCTGCTGGGGTAAGGATCCCGCTTCCGCTGCGCACCACGCCGTCGTTCTCGAAGCAGTGGCGCGCATGGCCTATTTCACCCTGGCGCTCAGTCCCGATGCCGCGCCGATTCCTTCCGCGCTCCATGAAAAGCATTTTTTCCGCAAGCATGGAACCGGCGCCTATTACGGTCAGGTCCAAAAGGGAAAGAAGGAGCACGGGTGAGTTGTTCCATAAGCGCCGGCTGTGGTTTACAGCTGGTGCTACGAGAAAAGGTTTCTATGGCGTTCCGCGTGCCTTCATAATCTGGCCGTGGGTGGGGCGCCTCTCAAGCAAGTGAGGCACTGATGACGACGCAGAAGAACAAGGAAATGACGTTTGGCCTGCTCGTGGGGAATCGCGGCTTTTTCCCCGGCCATCTGGCCGAATCCGGCCGCAAGGAAATGCTCGACGCTCTCGCTCGCGCTGGCCACCAGGCCGTCGTGCTCGATCCCTCCGAAAGCCGCTACGGCGCCGTCGAATCCTACGAAGAGGCCAAGCGTTGCGCCGCCCTCTTCCGTTCCCGCGCCGACGAAATCTCGGGCGTAATTGTGACGTTGCCCAATTTCGGCGACGAACGTGCCGTCGCCGATACCCTCCGCATGGCGCGCCTCGATGTTCCAGTCCTCATTCAGGCGACGCCCGATACGCCTTCTAAGCTTTCGATTGCCCATCGCCGCGATAGTTTCTGCGGCAAAATGTCCGTCTGCAATAATCTTTCGCAATACGGCATCTCGTTCTCGCTCACGGCCAGTCACACTGTCGCTCCGGACTCCGATTCGTTCCAGAAAGACCTCGCCTGGTTCGCCGCCGTCTGCCGGGTCGCGAATGGCCTGCGCCGTCTTCGCATCGGCAGCATCGGCGCGCGTCCCGCCGCGTTCCAGACGGTTCGCTACAGTGAAAAGCTCCTGGAAGCTTCGGGCATCTCCGTCGAAACTCTCGATCTTTCCGAAATCCTCGCTCGCATCGCCCGCCGCAAGGACGATGACGAGGCTGTCGCCGCGAAACTCGCCGCCATCGAGCGCTACGTCGCCACCGCTGGTGTCCCGAAGGAAGCCCTGCTCAAAATGGCCAAGCTCGGCGTCGTCGTGGACGAATGGATGCGCCATTCGGATCTCACCATCAGCGCCGTTCAGTGCTGGACCGCCATCGAGGAGCAGCTCGGCGTCGTTCCGTGCACCGTCATGAGCATGATGAGCGACGGCCTGCATTCGAGCGCCTGCGAAGTGGATATCTGCGGCGCGCTCAGCATGCACGCTCTTCGCCTCGCTTCGGAAACGCCCAGCGCCCTGCTCGACTGGAACAATAATTACGGCGACCACCCCGATAAGGCCGTCTGCTTTCATTGCAGCAATCTGCCGAAGCATTTCCTCCGCAACGTCAAAATGGATTACCAGGCGATCATCGCCGGAACGGTCGGCAAGGAAAATACCTACGGCACTTGCGTTGGCCTGGTGAAATCCGGCCCGATGACCTTCGCGCGCTTCTCCACCGACGATCGGTCCGGCCGCATTCGCGGCTACCTCGGCAGCGGCGCGTTCACCGACGATCCGCTCGAAACGTTCGGCGGAGCCGGTGTGGTGGAAATTCCGCGTTTGCAGCACCTGCTCCGCTACATTTGCGAAAACGGCTTCGAGCACCACGTCGCCGCCAATCTTTCTTCGGTTTCCGGCGCCGTCCACGAAGCCGCCACGCGCTACCTCGGCTGGCAAATCCACCGGCACGACGCGTAGCCCCAGAGGTCCCGGTCATGGCGATTGTCGCAGGCGTAGACTTCGGCACGTTGAGCGTTCGCGTCTCGCTCGTGGATAGCGAGCGCGGAATCCTCGCTTCCGGCGTCGAGGAAATCCCGCTCCATCGCCGCCGCGACGATCCCGAGTTCGCCACCCAGTCCCACGACGACCACATGCGCGCGCTCGCCGCCGCCACGCGCGGGGCGCTACGCGAGGCTGGCGTCCCTGGCGAGGATGTCGCCGCAATCGCCCTCGATACCACCGGTTCGTCCGTCATTCCCGTTGGAGCGGGCATGGTCCCGCTCGACGAGTACTACCTCTGGTGCGATCATCGCGCCAAAGCCGAAGCCGCCGAAATCACCGCCCTCGCCCACCAGGAGCATCTCGAAGCCATCGAGTGGTGCGGCGGCGTCTATTCCACCGAATGGGGTTTTTCCAAGCTCCTCCATTGGCTGCGCCACAATCCCGAAAAACGCGCCCATTTCTCCAGCGCCTTCGAGCATTGTGATATGGTCGCCGCCACGCTTTCCGGCGTCACCGATCCCGCGGAGGTCGTCCGTAGCGTTTGCGCCATGGGCCACAAATGGCTCTGGCATCCCGATCTCGGCGGTTTGCCGCCGGAAAGTTTCCTCGTGAAGGTGGACCCGTTACTGGCTGGCGTTCGCGCGAAGCTCGATAGCTCCTTCGCCAAATCCGACAGAATCGAAGGTCATCTATCCGCCGCCTGGGCCGAGCGGCTCGGCCTGCGCGCCGGCATTCCGATTCCCGTTGGCGCGTTCGATGCCCATTGGGACGCCATCGGCGCCGGCGTCCGCGAAAACGACATCGTCAACGTCATCGGCACTTCCACCTGCATGATTGGTATCACCCGCGAAACGCGCCTGGTTCCCGGCGTCTGCGGCGTGGTGAAGGGAAGCGTTCACCCCGCTCACACCGGCATCGAAGCCGGCCTTTCCGCCACCGGCGATATTTTCGACGCGATCGCCTGCCGCGCCGGCACGTCCGTCTCCGAATTGAGCAAGGGTCTCGAATCCTATCGTCCCGGCTCGACCGGTCTTCTTCGCCTCACCTGGGACAATGGCGATCGCACCGTTCTCGTCAACGCGAGCCTTCGCGGCGTAACGCTCGGCTGGAATCTCCAGCACACCGCGAAAGACGAACTTTTCGCCGCCATCGAAGGCACCGCCTTCCACACGCGCGTCATTTTGGAACGCATGGCCGAGCACGGCACCCGCATCGAGCGCGTGATCCACGCCGGCGGCATACCCCAAACGAATCCCGTTTTGAATCAGGTCTACGCCAACGTTCTCGGCCGTCCTGTGCTGGTCCCGAAAGCCAAAATCACCAGTCTCGGCTCGGCCATCTTCGCGTTCCTCGCCGCAGGCGTTTTCCCCACGATCGAATCCGCCCAGCAGCGCCTGTGCCCGCCCTACGCCATCTACGAGCCGCAGCCGGAAGCGCAGATCGTCTACGATCAGCTCTATTCTCTCTACAAGCGCCTCTATTTCGATTTCGGCCGGGCAAAGGCAGGCACCGCCTTCGGCGATGTTTTGCCCACCCTCCTCCGCATCGCCGCCGAATAGCCGTCGCGTCCCGGCTGTCATCGCGGCTTACGGCTTCTGCTGTGACCAGCTGGGTATTTCCACGCCGAGCTGCTTTGCATATTCCGCGTTCAATCGCTGCCAGCCGCCGAATTTCATGGCACCGGGTCCGACGATGCGAGGAATGGGAGTTCTGCTGAGAAGACGATCCAAAACATCGAAGCAAATGTGCCACCCGGCGGCGCCCATTGAAATGAAGCGGCGATCGATGCTGTGCCACAGCGTCAGCCGCGTGCCACCGGCAATGGCTTCGAGTTCCCATCGAACGTCGCCGCCGCCAAAGTTGTACACAAGCACCTCGGGAGCGTCGGCTCGCGTCACTTTTGTTTCAGAAGCCTGCGGAGCTCCCACCCAGGTGAGTTTCACGGTTCCAACCGCGCCCAGGCTCCCCTCGGCGTCGAAGGGCGCCCATTCGTGCAGATGCGCCGGGTCGGTAAGCGCCTGCCAGACTATTTCCGGCGAGTGGCGCAGTTCTCTCACGAGGACCAGCGTCCAGTTCTCTCCGTCCTTTTCTATCCTCGCCCCGCTGGCCGGTCCCGGCTCGTACTCCTGGCGGTCGGTCATTTTTTCCTCCTCGTCCTCCTTTTTGTTGGCGTGGATGGATACATGCGGTCGAGGTGGCGTTCGAGAGCATCCACGTGAGCCGACCAGAACCGCCGGAACGGCTCGATCCAGGCTTCCACCTCACGCAGCGGTTCAGGCTTCAGCCGGTAAAGACGCCGCTGCGCGTCCACCGTGGATTCCACGAATCCTGCTTCGCGCAGCACTCGCAGATGCTTCGATACGCTCGGCTGCGGCATCCCGAGCCGGCGCTCGATCTCTCCCACCGACTGTTGCGAGGAGACCAGCAGACTCAAGATCGCGCGGCGACTGGGTTCTGCAATGATTTCAAATACGGATTCCACGCCATGGATATACTCCGTTTGGTATATGCCTGTCAAGGTATATAATGGGCGATGCGGAGCGTACCTGCACCAGATGAGCGAGGCTCGGGGACGCGAAATCGGCCTGCAGGCCATGCCAGGCATCATGAAGCCTTCGCATTGCATTTGCACCCGGCGTATTTCTACGGCTCTGTTAAAGAGATCAAAACCAGCAGCCAATGTGTCCGAAGAGAACGTGAACCGCGTCGTTTCGCGAGCCATCCTGTTCGATCTGGATGGCGTGCTGATTGATGCCACGCCGGCCGTCGCCCGCGTTTGGCGCGCCTGGGCGATCGCACGCGGTTTCGATCCGGAGGAAGTGGTTCGCCGCGCCCATGGCCGGCCCAGTCTTTCCACCGTCCGCGACTCGTGCTTTCCGCGGCGCCAGTCAGCCGTTCACCAGTTTTGTCACCACGTCCGCTGCGCTATACGTTTCCCCATCGGGCCGCAGAAACCGAGTGATCCCGTTCAGGTCATCTCCGGAGGTTACCAGGCCTTTCTCAACGTACTTCGTGTTCCGCACTTGCGGATGTCCCACCGTCGCCAGGAGCGCGTTGCACAGGCATTTTCTTCCCACCGCGTTCTCCGGCTCCCCGCCTTTCGAGACGTAAACCGACACCGGCTCCGCCGGACAGCGGTAGTCAATCGTGCCCGAATCGGTGTAATAAGGCTCGCGCAGATAACCGAGATCGCAGATGCGAGGCCTGGCCAAATACGCTTCCTTCTCGGACAGCGAGTCCTCCAGATGCGCAATCTTGAACGGGAACCGAGTGGGAGATGCCACGGGATCGGTGTATACGCGGGCATCTCCCGATAAGACCTTCTTCAGGACTGCCCGCTTGTAATCGTCCCTCAATCCGGACTCCGAACAGTACGCGAATGCGGTGCCTACTTGGACTCCCGTGGCGCCGGCCGCGAGGGCCTCGCGCAGCTTCACGGGCGACCCATATCCTCCCGCCAGCCAGAAGGGCAAACCCAGTTCCCGGATCTTTTCGAAGTCGACTCTGTCGCGCTCTCCGTAGACGGGTTCACCGGCTTTGTCCAGCTGGAGCTTCCCCCGCGGCGGCGCGTTGTGCCCTCCGGCTGTCGGTCCCTCGATGATGAATCCGTCCACCTTCCCGTTCGCCCTTCGCAACATGGTTGCGGCGAGAGTATTCGAAGAGATGATGGCCAGAAACTGCGGACGCGCCAGCGGTGGAAGATCCCGCTCCATGAATTCCCGTGGAACGAAGGTCATCATCGTGTCCGCGGTTTCCTGCGCCCCCGTTACGGTCAGCGGATAGGCAGCCTGCTCGTGATTCACGAAACGATCGAGCACGCCGGGAACCTTCAGCGGAACGCCAGCACCCATCAGCACGTATCCCACGCCGGCAAGCATCGCGCCGTAGATCGAAGGCAGGTGTGGAATCTGGATTTTTTCTAGGTAGTTGATTCCCACCGGATTCCCGTGCCCTTCACGGGCAAGAAATACTTCCACGAAGTTCGCCGCGATGCAGAGCTCCCGGAGCGCCCGAGCGTCGTCTTTCGCGTGCATCGGAAGGGTTTTGTAGGAACCGTTCTCCGACTTTCCCCCGCTCCGGTAATAGGCTCGCCAAACCCGCTCGGCCATCTCGGGGAAAGGAAAATGATCGAGGCCGCGGCGCATGTAGCCGCCGGGATCGCCTTCCTCGAGGCGGCGGGCGAAAATCACGTCCAGAGCGGTTCCGGAAACGACCCCGAGTTGTCCAAGTTGCGACACCGCCCGGGCTAGCCGCCAATGGGAGATGCCCACGCCCATGCCGCCCTGAATGATCGTCGGGTAAGGGGTCACAGCGGGTGCTCAACTTTTGCCTGCGCAGGGAATTTTCCTTGCCAGAACTTGCGCTCACTGTGTAGGTATGCGGAACGCCATGCGCTCAAGATTCTGCAAGCAAATCTGACGGCGAATTGCCTCGTTGTGACGGAAGCCAGCGAACGCGGCCTTACTTCAACCGAAGAATGATGCACGGGGAAATCACCTTCCTCCTCACGGCATACAGAGTCTCCCCGCCTAGAAAGGCGCGGAGCGGAGTGAGTGGCAACGGCTTGCGCGGCAGCCAACGGATTCCATAGGACGCCGCGCCGTTCGTCACGCGATTTCGCTGCGACACCCAAGCGCATGCATCCGGCTCCGCTTCCGTTTGAGCCGTTCGCACACGCCGTGAATCGCGGTCTCCGCGCGCCGGCACACTCATCTTCACGATAGCACGGTTTCGAGTCAGCCATGGTAAAGGCAGGCAAGGATCACGACCCCAGATTCCCACGGGACTTGTGCCGGCGAACCCGCGGATTGCCGCCCAGCGTGGCCCACACCTCCAACCCGTGTGTTTGCTCCTGCGTCGTCGTGCCCAGCCCCATTTGCGCTCGGGCGATTTCTACGGCACTGTTGAGAGGGAGCAAAACCAGGAGCAAAAGTGTCCGAAGAGAACCTGACCCGCGTCGTTTCGTGCGCCATCCTGTTCGATATGGATGGCGTGCTGATTGATTCCACGTCTGCCGTCGCCCGCGTCTGGCGTGCCTGGGCGATCGCACGCGGTTTCGATCCGGAGGAAGTGGTTCGCCGCGCCCATGGCCGGCCCAGCCTTTCCACCGTTCGCGATTATCTTCCCGACGCCGATCATCTGGCCGAAAATCGGGAAATCGAGCGGCGCGAAATGGAAGATCTTGAAGGTGTCGCGCCCTTGCCCGGCGCGCTCGAATTGCTTCACTCCCTCCCCAAGGGCCGCTGGGGCATCGTCACGTCCTGCACGCGCCCGCTGGCCGAGGTGCGTCTGCGTTTTGCCGGCCTGCCGCGTCCCGCGTGCTTCGTTTCCTCAAGCGACATCATCCACGGCAAGCCCGCGCCCGATCCCTACCAAAAGGGAGCTGAACTTCTCGGTTTTTCCCCGAGCGATTGCATCGTAGTGGAAGACGTTCCCGCCGGCGTTGCTTCGGGCAAAGCGGCCGGCGCGCGCGTAGCCGCGCTCTGCACCACCATGGCCGAGCCGGAATTGCGCGCCGCTCGGCCCGACTGGCTGATTGATAATTGCGCCGCGATTTCGCTCGTCCGTGCCGCGCTCGAAAACGGCCACCTCGCATTTCATCTCCGCGAACGGGTTCCGGCGGCCTTGGCGCGCGATTGATTTCCGCTCGCAACCGTACCAGCACGGCTCGCGACGGGGTTCGTCTCCTCATCCAACGACTCCATCCTTGATAAGGGCACGGCTTCAGCCGTGCCGCAAGCTGCGACCCAAAGTGGCTTCGCCGCTGGGGGACGGCGATCGTAGGGGCCACGCAGCCTCAGACTCTTACGCCCTTTCAAGCAGCAACACGCGCAGCGAGTGCGCGGGGCAAATGTGCCGGAATTTCCTCGAAGCTTCCGAAAACTTGCCCTGCCGCACACCCACGTTATGCGGCGAGGCAAAGGTGTTCGTCGCATCCAGGCTCGGCCCATTCACCTCGTAAAAAACGCCGCTTTCCCTCGGCCGGAATCCCGCGATCTCGATTTCCACGGGGATCTCCGCCGTCGGATGCCGGTTCACCAGCGCCAGGGTCAGTTTGCTGTTTGCCGCGTCCGTCGTCGCCGAAATATCCATATATGGCGTTTCCGGCATTCCCGGAAACGTCTCCGATCGCGTGTACGCGTCGAGCGCCACATCGCCCGAATGGTTCGCGTAAAGCTGGAACGGAAAGTAAGTAGTCTGCAATACCAGGCCGTCTTTGTTCGTCATCATCGGCGCGATCACGTTCACCAGTTGCGCTTCGTTCGCCAGTCCTATTGACCGGCACATCCGGTGGAAAATGTTCAGCGCCGAGGCCGTCCACAGCGCGTCGCGCAGATTGTAGATTTCCTCGAGTTCGTGACGGTCGCCCCGCTTGTACCACGACCGGAACCAGATGTTCCATTCATCCGCGGCGATCAGCACCGGCTCTTTTTTCCTCACGTTCGTCATCACCGCGGTCACCAGGCCCTCGAGCGCCTCGAGCTGCCGCTGGAAAAAGTAGGCGTCCTGCATCTCTTTCGCTGTGTCCAGGCTCCCGCCGTAATGGTGCAGCGAGACGTAATCCACCACGCGCGCCAACTGTTCCAGCACGGTCACGTCCCATTGCGCGCTCGTGTCGCAGACGGCCACCAGCTTGATCGTCGGATCCACGCCGCGCATCAGCTCCCCGAAATTTTCCGCTTTCGCCGCGTAATCCTTCGCGTCCATGTGCCCGATTTGCCAGCCGCCGTAAACCTCGTTTCCCAAACCCCAATATTTCACGCCGTATGGCGCCGCATGCCCGTTCTTCCGCCGTTCGTTCGCCCATTTGGTGTCTGTTGTCGCGTTGCAGTATTCTACCCAATCCGCCGCGTCCTGCAGGGTTCCCGTGCCCATGTTCACCGTCAGGTAGGCCTCGACGTTCAGCTTCTCGCAGTAGCGCAAAAATTCGTCAGTGCCGAACTGGTTCGGTTCCACTTCCTGCCACGCGGTGTCCCACAGCCTCGGCCGCTCGCTTTGCGGCCCGATCCCGTTTTTCCAGATGTAGCCCGAGG
>JAKAOH010000193.1 GCA_021812285.1 Acidobacteriota bacterium
GGGCTCTGGCGCTCGGCCGATCCCCATCTCGCGTTGCTCCAGCAAGCCAAGGCGGAATACGCAAAGCTTTCGCGCTAGGCTGCATTTTCTACCGCAGCATGGGGCGGCGATCGCGCAAGACGCTCACGCGCGACCTATCGCCGACGAGCAATGGCCAAGAGGCCACGTCTCCAACCCGCCCCATGTGCCGCCGATCGTTTGCCCGTGGGCGCGATGGGACGCGCCCCAAGCGGGTCCTATCTCACTATTGCGCTTGCGGGGAGCCGTTCGGAACCGCCGGCGACGATAACCATGGCGTCGCCGTCACGTTCGCACTCTGCATTTCCGAGCAGCCGGACGCACCTGGACCCCCGGCGCATCCCCACCAGTTGTTCGAAGCGTCCACGCTTGCCGTTCCCAGGTTCACGACGCCCATGTCGCCGACGCCGTTCAGGTTGTTCCGCTGCACATCCACCGTTTCCGGCGCGTGCACCACAACGTCGTCTTCCTCGTCCTTGATTACATTCTTCGTGACCACGATCCCCGACGGTCCGGGCGCGCCGTGCACGTTGATATACAGGTTGATTCCGGCCGGTCCCGGCGTGGCGGCATCCGCGAAGTCGGGCCCATTTCCGGATATATAGTTCCCGGTAATCGTGTTGCCATTCATGTTTTCACCGGGCGAATGGGCGTGCATGGTGACGCCGGGCAAGCCGTTGCCAGTGATCACGTTTTTCGAGATGAGGTTGCCGGAGACGCGGGCGCCGGGCAGGAATCCGAACAGGCCGATTCCGGCGCCAACACCGCTGCCGCCATTATGGAGAACGGTATTCTGCTGGATCGTGTTGTCGTAAACTCCAAACGGGTGCCCGCCATTCAACCCGTTGGCGGGCGGATGCGAAGGGATCGTGATTCCGCAGTCGAACGAATTGTTCTTGACGACGTTCTTGGCGATCAGGTTGTCATGCGTCGGGCCTGTCTCGTCGCTGATCAGAATCCCTCCTGAATTTCGCTGAATCAGGTTGTCGGTTATGGAAGATTGGGTGACGCCGGAGAGATGGATCCCCTCGCCGCAATCCTCGCCTTCGGCCGTCTCGAAAGACGGCAGGCCGGGACACGTCGTTGTGGCGAAAACCAGACTGGTGTCGTTGCCCATGACGCGATTCCCCTGAATGGTCACGTCGGAGGCGCTTGTGATCAGGATGCCCTCGAAGTTCGCGTTTTGGACGGTGAATCCGGAGACGGTCACGCCACTCAGTCCCGCGTTATCCAGGCCGTCGATATAGATGCCGTTGGCCAAACCCGTGGCATCAACGATCGTGTTCGCGGAATTGCCTCCCATCAGTGTAAGGGGAATACCAATCACCACGTCCTCATGGTAGGTCCCTGGCGCCACCTGAATCGTGTCTCCCGAAACCGCATGCGACACCGCCGCGCCAATCGTCGCATAGCAGGCGGGGTTTTTCGCGTTCACGCACAAGGTTGCCGCCAGGGTCTGCGGCGCCATGCCGCCTGCGGCGCACAAAAACGCTAGGATTCCGATCGTGCACATCCGCTGCCGGATCCTTCTCATAGGTTTTCTCCCCCCATTATTTTTTCGAGGATTTCGTCCGTGGAATGCCGGAGAACGTCACACCCGTTCCGCCAGCTCCCCCTCCCGTTTTCTTCACCAAGAAGCGCATCCCCCACGCAGGTCTCGTCGAGCGCATCTCGGGGCTTACGCTATGCCGTTTGCAGAAAACCTTCAGGCCGCGGCTGCAACTTCAAGAGAGAGAGATCAACGAAGCAAGCAAAACGCACGTCTCCTGCCTCGCCTCCGCTTTGTCCCCAACAACAGGCGCAGGTGCCGAAGTTCTCCCTCTCCGAAGCACCTCGCTTGTATGTCCGCAGGCCTGCCAGTGTCCGACATACTAAACTAAACATCGGGAGTGAAACAAGCCCCGCGAACTTGCTGTAATGAGGCACTTTGGCAGCGGCACAGGCACTCCTGCTTCCACCACGCGGCCTTGAGCCCAGACCGAACAGCAAGCCAAAGTGACCCACCACCGAACTTGCCATAACCGATGAGCCCAGGTACGCGTACGGCTTCCCCGCGCTCCTTTAGCGGGAACTCCCATCGTCACGTCGGAGAATCTCGCCCACTTCCTTGGGAGAATTTCGGGGAGATTTTTTCACAGCGTGTGGCGCATCCTGTCCGCGTTTCATGGCGTCTAGGCCGATTCGCTGCTGCCCGCTGCCGGAGCACAGGCCCGGTCCGCAACCTAGTCCCGCAGCACGAAATCCACGAAGACTTTCATTTCGACGGCGATCGGCTGGCCATTCAGGAGCGTGGGCTCATACTTCCATTTGGCGACGGCGTCGAGCGCCGCCTGAACCAGCATGGGATTTCCGCTCAGCACCTGCGCGCGAACAACGTTCCCCTGCTCGTCAATCACCGCTTCGATCACCACCGTGCCGGTAATCCGCGCCATTTTAGCCACGGGCGGATAGACAGGCTCAACCGAATAAATCAGCCTCGGTGGCTTCACGTTGCCGCCCACGCGCAAAATTTTCGACCGCTGCACGCGTTCGGCTGGCGGAGGCGGAACGGCGGTCGGCGTTTTCACGCTGCCGAGAATCCCGCCCAGCGCTCCGCCAATCTGTCCTCCCGGCACGCCGCCAACCACCCCTCCCGGAACACCACCGCCCAGTTCCGGCGGCGGCGCGGATTCCTTCACGATGGTCACTTTTTTGGGGATCGCCGTCGGTGCGACCAGTTCTCCGTGGTGCACGAAACTCGGCGGCTGGCTGGTGGCCGCGCGAGGCGCGGCGGGCGGCGGCGGTGGCGGAGGAGGAGGCGGCGCAACCAGCCACGCGCCTTGCAGTTCGATCAGATTGAGTTTCTGCGTGAAGTACAGCGGAATAAGCAGCAGCGTCACGAGCAGCAATGTGTGAACGATCGCCGAAACCAGCCAATCGAGCGGGCTCCGCCTTTTCTCTTCGAGCTGCGAATGCAGAATGGCGTCAAGGAAAGCGTCGTTCGCCGGCGCTGCGCCGAGCTCGATTTTGCGCGGCTGCGGCTTTTTCGTTTCCGGCGGCAGAACAACGGGAAGTGTATGAATACCCATTGCGCTCACCTCCCTATTTGGCGATCGAGGTCGGAGGCAGCCGCAAATGGTCCCGGGGAAGTGGCTCGAAATGTTTTTGTCGGCGTCGAGCCGACTCCCCTGCGGGGGCTGGCCTTGCGAACCGCGCCCCGCACTCACTGGTAAGAACTGCAATTCGCGTGCCAGCAGAATACGGACGGTGCTCCGTTAACTGGCTTCCGAACAATAGAATAGGGACGTCTCGATCGCCTGGGGTTGGCCGCGCTGCGCACTTTGCACCTCTCTCGCGCCAAATTTCCCACCAGCGCCGCCGCGCGGCTCGCGCTCTGGCCCCTTCCGCTTCCGGCGCGGGCCGCATGCTAAAATCCGCGCATGAGCGAACAGAAAATCACGCCGGCTCGCACCATCTGCGGCGAAACGTCGTTGCCCGGCGACAAATCCATTTCCCACCGTTACGCGCTGTTGGCTGCGATCGCGCGCGGCACGAGCACGATCGAAAATTATTCTCCCGCGGCGGATTGCGCCAGCACGCTTGGCTGCATCGAGGCGCTCGGGGCTCGCGTCCGGCTCGAAAATGGCCGCGTCGAAATCGAAGGCGCCGGCCTCGACGGCTTGCGCGAAGCCGCGGCGCCGCTCGACGCAGGAAATTCGGGCACTACGCTGCGCCTCCTGGCCGGCGTGCTCGCGGGCCAGACGTTCGAATCGGTGCTGACCGGCGACGATTCACTGCGGCGGCGGCCGATGAAACGCATCGTCGAGCCGCTCGCGCGCATGGGTGCCCTCGTTGAAGCCGAGCGCGGCGAATTCCCTCCGCTGCGGATTCGCGGCGGGGAACTCGAGGCGATTCGCTACGAGATGCCGATCCCGAGCGCGCAGGTGAAATCGTGCGTGCTGCTGGCTGGACTTTACGCGCGAGGCTCGACGACGGTCGTCGAATCGGTGGCCACGCGCGACCACACCGAACGCGCGCTCGCGGAATTCGGCGCGCGCATTGCGGCGACGGCGGGCATGGCGACCGTCTCCGGGGGGTCGCCGCTCGACGCGCGCTCGCTCGAAGTTCCTGGTGACCTTTCCGCCGCCACGTTTTTGATCGCGGCCACGCTGCTTTTGCCCGGATCCGAATTGCGCCTCCGGAACGTCGGGCTGAATCCCACGCGGACCGCCGTGCTCGATTTCCTGATTTCGATGGGCGCGAAAATTCGCGTCACTGGCGAGTGCAAGATTGGCGGCGAACCGCGCGGCGATATCGAAGTCGGCCACGCGCCGCTCGACGGCGGTGTTTCGAGCGGAGGCGTCTCCGCGCGAATGATTGACGAGCTGCCGATGCTCGCCGCGCTCGGACCGTTCACCCAGCGCGGCATCACCATTCTCGACGCGCGCGAGCTTCGCGTGAAGGAAACCGACCGCATTGCCGCGCTCGTGGAAAATATCCGCCGTATGGGCGGCCGCGCCGAATCCTTTCCCGACGGAATCACCGTGGCGGGACGCTCAGCCGGGCCGCTGCACGGCGCCGAAATCGAGCCGTACGGCGATCACCGCATCGCCATGGCGTTCGCCGTGGCCGGCCTCGCGGCCCAGGGCGAAACGACGATTCAAAACGCCGAGTGCGTCGGCGTTTCCTTCCCCGCATTTTTCCAGACCATCGAGCAACTCGCCGAACGCTAAGCGCCACACTTCCCAAATTTCTGGGGATATGCCGTCCCGTGGTAGGCCATCCCACGACTTGCTCTCCCGCTCCCCGCTGCCCCAGGCCCCTCGCAAAGGGAGCTGACCTTGACTTCAAAGTGTGCGGGACGGAGCATGTACCTGGTTACAGCTTCCGTTTCGCTCGGAGGTCGCATTGAAATGCCCTAATTGTAATTTGGACTTGGTATCCGCGGTTCGGCACAAAATCGTTGTGCAGTCTTGTCCTTCCTGTAAAGGAATGTGGTTCCAGCGGCAGGAACTGGAGGAGCTTGAGGACGAGGCCTTCGACTTCGGCGAGCATGATAAGGGCACGCTCGTTCCAAGCTCGGTCCCGACGGCTTCGAAGTGTCCCGAATGCGGCGCGCCCCTGAGACGCTTCCAGTACCGGTTTTACGATCTGCAGATGGAGTTCTGTGAGAATCAGCATGGGTACTGGCTTGAGAACGACGAGGACACCAGAGTTCTCGAGTTGATGCGGCAGGAAGAGAAAGATATGCAGAGAACACTGCGCGTGGACGACCGCTGGGCCGCGACGCTGCGACGCATGCGTTCGGGGTCGCTTCTCGAGCGGCTGCGCGAGCGGTTTCACTAGCCGCCGCCCGCTTCCGTTTCGCCCGGTAACATCATTGCAGCTCCACCACGTCCATCCGTCTCAACTTCCGGTCGCGCCGTTTTTCGAGAGTCAGCGAATTCGCGACGTGCTAGGATCGCTCCGTTAGTGAGACGGGAAATGCTGAAAGCTGGCGAAGTGTACGAGAACCCAGTGACCGGTGAGCGATCTGTCATACGGATCGGCACGGACACAACAGGCGGCGAACTATTGGTCGCCGACACGTCCGTCCGGCCTGGCGGCGCGGTGATGGGGGAGCACATTCACCCGAAGATGGAGGAGCGATTCACCATGCTCCGCGGTCGGGTTGGGTTTCGTCTTGCGGGGCGGGTATCGATCGCCGAACCGGGGATTAAACTTATCGCCCCGCCGGGAACTCCTCACGACTGGTGGAATGCGGGACCTGAGGAAGCGGTCGTCCGATGTGAGATGCGGCCGGCTGCCCGGTTTGAGGCCATGATCCGCAATGCGTTCGGGCTCGCGATAGACGGGAAGGTGAACAAGAAGGGCATGCCAAATCTCCTGCAGCTTGCTGTCTTTGCGCGGGAGTTCGCTGATGTGATCCAGTTTACCCATCCACCGCGGATCGTTCAGAGCATCCTATTTGGTGTCCTGACCCCGCCCGCCCGGCTATTAGGGTATCGAGGAAGCTACCCTTCGTATCTGACCCATGGGCCATCGAGCATTATCTCGGTTGAACCACTCACGCTGAACTAAGATCGCAGCCTTTCGCCGAGAGAACTACAGCTCCGGGTGACAGTCAGCTTACACCTCCCATTGACCGAAGAAGTATTCTCGTGATCGGGGAAGGCAAATCGGGATAACGTACGCTATTTTTCGCACATTTGAGGAGGAGAGGGTCTGGTTGGTAAAACAAGGGGCCTGAAGAAGGCCCGAGAGGAGGGGCGATGGAGCCCA
>JAKAOH010000194.1 GCA_021812285.1 Acidobacteriota bacterium
GCAAGAAAATTCTAATTCCGAAACATCCCAAATAACAGTGGGAAAATTCCGCTCCCTCGGCCGAAAGGCGAATTGACCCCCTCCCGCTCCCGGCCTAAGATGCTGGCTCTCATGCGGCGCATTTCGGCGGCAGCGAAAGCAATAAATGTCGGAGGCGATCGTGAACCAAACCAAATCGTCGAGAAGCAGTTCCGGGCCGGCGTGGATGATCTTCCTCGCGCGTGGGTCGGTTCTCGCCGCCGCGCTTGCGCTCGCCGCGAGCGCCTCCGCTCAAGCGAGCGCGCAGTGGCCCAAGGCGCGTCCCTCCGACGTCCGCTCCATCCATTCCATCGTCCTCGCCAGCTACAAAGCTATTTCCACCGGCCCGAACGGCAAGCGCGACATCGCGCGGTTCGAGTCGCTCTTCGCTCCCGGCGCGCAGCTCGTCGACGTCACCGACCGGAACGGCAAACCGTCAACCTACGTCCTTACCATCCAGAAGCTCGTCGCCGCGCTCTCCCAATACGCGCCGAAGCAGTCCGATTGCGAACGCGAAATCGCCCGCCGCACCTGGATCTACGGAAACCTCGCGCAGGTCTGGAGCACAAACCAGTTCGCCGTTTGCGGCAAACCAAAAACGGCCCGCTACGGAATCAACGACATCACGCTCGTCTGGGACGGCACGCGCTGGTGGATTATCGCCGCCTCCTGGAAAAATGAAACGCCCGGCCATCCGTTCCCGCCCGAATACCTCCCGCGCAAATCCCGCCAGCGCTGCCGCCCGCGCGCCAAAAATTCCAGCCGATAAAAAAACGGCTCCAAACCGCGCGGATTTTCCGCACGGCCCGGAGCCGATTGAAGTTTCGCGGCCGACCGTCGCCTACGGCTCGATCGCCGCGTGGATGTGCGCCGCTTTCAATTCCTGATTGAACGCCGGCGTTTCCTTTTGCACGAGCTGTTTGAATTCGCCCTGCACACGCGCGACGTCCTGTTTGAATTCGGCGTTCACCGCAACGTCCTGCGCCGTCGGGCCCAGGTCGCTGCCACCCGGCCCGCTGCCCGGCCCGTTGTTGAGCGGCGTCATCAGCCAGCAGATGCGCCCGTAAAGCTCCATCGGGTGACGGAACACGTCTTCGCTGCGGCCCGTGTTATGGATGTCGATCATCTGTCCTTCGAGCGCGATTGCTTTGTCCTCCAGTTGCTTCGCGTCCGCGACGATCGTCTTGTATTTCGCGCCGCTCGCTCCGAGCATCGTCTGCAAGTCGGCGAGCTGTTTCCGCGTCCACTCGATGTGGTTGATCATGCCGGCCACGTCGTTCGCTTCGCCTTGCGCTTCCAGCAGGAAACTCACCTGCTGCGCGATGGTTTGCGGCGTGCCGGGCGAATGAGGATCGGGCAGTACGTCGAGCGGCTCGCTGAAGGTCGTCCCGTCCGCGCTCAGCTTCACCGTGTACGTTCCCGGCGCGACCACCGGTCCGGCCGGCGGAATATCGGCGCCGTAGGTGACGTATCGCCGGTGCGGATCGGCCCACGGCGCGTCCGGCGGAGCCGTCTGAAACGCGATTTTCGTTCCCGAAGCGTAGCGCAGATCCCACCATACGCGGTTCACTCCCGCGCGCGTCTTTTTCACTTCGATCGTGCGGATCGTCTTCCCGCCCGCGCCGAGCACGGTGAGCGATACGTTCTTTTCCGGCGATTTCAGCCAGAAATTCAGATCCGCTCCGTACGGCGGATTCTGGCCCACCACGTGCCCGCCCGATTCCACTTCCCGCGAATCGGTGGTATTGCGGAACCGGTACGCCGGCCGCGGCTTGAAGAAATACGCGTCTTTCCCTTCCGCCGCGCCCAGCGCGCGCAGAGGCGTCATGTCGTCCAGGATCCACACGCCGCGTCCATAGGTTCCCACCACCAGGTCGTTGAACGTCGGCTGCACCACGACCCATTCCACCGGAGCCGGCGGCAGATTATTCCGCAGCCGCGTCCAGTTCGCGCCGTCGTCCCTGGTGAAGTAGAGGGCGTTGTTGGTGCCGAGGTAGAGCATGCCTTTCCGCACCGGGTCCTCGATGATGCAATTCGCCGAGCTGTTCACCGATTTCGGCACCGACCCGCTGATCAGCGTCCACGTCTTCCCGTAATCGGCCGTCTTGTAAACGTAGGCGTTGTAATCGCCCAGCATTTGCCGGCTGACGGCGATGTAGGCCGTGGCGGCGTCGAAATGCGAGGGTTCCACGTTGGAGATGGTGCCCCACGGGCCGAGGTCTGGAATATTCTTCGTCACATTCGTCCAGTGCGCCCCGCCGTCCTGGGTCACGTTCACCTGTCCGTCGTCCGAGCCCGTCCAGATCACGCCTTCCTTTACCGGCGAAGGCGCAATCGAGTAGAGCGTCGAACCGTCGAACGTCACCAGGTTGTCGTTGCTGATTCCGCCCGAATTACCCTGATGGCTCTTGTCGTTGGTGGTCAGGTCGGGGCTGATCACTTTCCACGACTGGCCGGCGTCGGTCGTCATGAACACCACTTGCGCTCCGACGTACACGCGGTTGTGATCGAGCGGATCGATCGCGATGGGGAAATTCCAGTGCCAGCGGTACTTCATGTCCTTTGGCGCCCATCCCAGTCCGGCGACCGGCCACGCGGTGACGTCTCGCGCCGTCTTGTTGTGGAAATCCATTCGGTCCAGCCGACCGTTATCGCATCCCGACCAGACGATGTCGGGATCTTTCGGATCGGGCACCGCCCAGCCGTCTTCGCACCCGCCCGTCGCTGTGAAATACGCCGGCGTGATCGGGCTGCCGAAAAAGCCGCCGGAAAGCGTGCGGCTCGGCCCGCGGAACGAATCCCGGTCCTGCAAATTGCCCAGGACGTGATACGGAATGTCGTTATCGGTGGTCACGTGATACACCTGCGAAATCGGCAGGATGTAATGGGCGAAGCTCCGGCCGTGGTCGTTGCTGATGCTCACGCCGCCGTCGTTCGCGACCATGATCCGGTTCGCATTCGTCGGATCGATCCACACGTCGTGGTTGTCCCCTCCCGCCGACGCCTGCCCCAGCTTGCTGCCGCCATAGCCCGGAATCACCAGCGTTTTCCCGCCATCGGGAGAAAAGCTGTACGCCACGGAAACGAAGTAGAGCAGGTTTTCGTCGTTGGGAGAAACGGCGAATCTCGTGTAATACGGCGCCCGCTCGTCGGGAACGTGCGACTGGTTCACCAGCGTCCACTTCTTCCCGCCGTCGTCGGACCGGTAGAGCCCCGGCGTCGTGTCCTGCACCAGCGCGTAGACGTGCTGCGGATCGCTTGGCGCAATCGCCACGGCCACTTTGCCCAGCGGATGGTCCGCGGCCGGCATTCCGTGTCCGGTAATCTTGTGCCATGTGGCTCCGCCGTCGTGCGTCACGTAGACGCCGCTGCCCGTCCCCCCGCTGTCGAGCTTCCACGTGTGGATCGAAACCTGCCACATCCCCGCGAACAGCGTGTTCGGGTCCTGCGGATCCATCGCCAAATCCGAGCAGCCCGTGTTCTCGTTCACGAACAGCACCTGCTGCCACGTCTTCCCGCCGTCGAGCGTCCGGAAAACGCCGCGCTCATGCTGCGGCCGGAAGGCCTGCCCGATCGCGCAGACGAACACGCGATTCGCGTCGTGCGGATCGATCACGATTCTCGCGATGTGTCCCGTCGCGTCCAGGCCCATGCGCGTCCAACGCCGCCCCGCGTCCGTGGATTTATAAACGCCGTCTCCCAGCGCCCAGAACGGCCGGATCAGCCACGGCTCGCCCGTTCCCGCCCACACCACGTTATGTTCCGAGGGAGCGACCGCCAGGGCGCCGACCGGCGACGTATTCTCACGATCGAAAACCGGCTTCCACGTCCAGCCGTCGTTCTCCGTTTTCCAAACGCCGCCATCGGCCGCGCCGATGTACACCACGTTCGGATTGCCCGGCACGCCGGTCACCGCGGCCACGCGATTGCCCAGTGGCCCGACGAACCGGAAATGCAGCGCCTTCAGCGGGTTCTTCTTTTTCGCTTTCCCCGCGGGATCGTTTTGCCCGCGGCCGGGCACAGCCCACGCCGCCAACGCCAGAATCACAACCAGGAAAATGCCGCTCCACTCCCACCCGCGGCCGGAACGCTCGCTCATTATTGCCTCCAGGAAAACCAAACGGGATTCAGGCGGCGAGGCGGCGCATCGCGCCGCGCACACCGGGCCGAAACGCTCGCGGCCCGGTTTCCACCTCCGCCGTGTCACACCCACGACCGCCGCGCACGGCCGTCGAACGGCCGCGCCGCAGGCTCCGGTATCTTCCTTCACTCGGGGCCGGGGAGCAAGTGAAACGCGCAAGAAGCAATCCCTCTTCCCCCGGGGCCGGGCAGCCGGTTACACTGTCCTGCCATCAGAACATACGAATGAGCCAAAAGATCCAATGGGCGATGGCGGTCCTTCTGCTGGGGCTGATTGGCCTGGCGGTTGCCGTGCTCGTCTTCACGCGCCCGCGGAGCGCTTCCCTTTCCGCCTCGGCGAAGAATGCAGCCGGCTCGTCGGCCACGCCCGTTGCCCCGATCGACGAAAGCGCCTACGACACCGCGCGCAGAATCTCCGCTCTTGCGTCCGCGCCCGGCGAACGTGCGCTCGGGGCCAAGGCCATGCGCATTTCCGATCACATCGTCGATCTGGAATTCCAGCACGCGCTCCAGGCCGCCGCCCAGGCCCCGCCGCCCACCACCCCGCGCGCGATTCGCGCCGAAAAATGGCTCACGCAAGCCCAGGCCCAGGTTGCTTCCGAGCAGTCGCAGGTCAATCACCTGAACGGCCTGGTGAAACGCTCCCGGGGCCTTGCCCAGGTTCGCGCACAAAATCGCCTGCAGGTCGCTCAGGCGCAGCTCTCGCTCGACCAGGACGAACTCTCCGACGCGAAACGCGATCTCCTGCTCGCCGGCGGCGACGAGGAAGCCCAGCTCCAGCAGATGCTTGCCGCCCGTGAAAAATCCGACCACGAGAGCGAGTCCTCCGGGAAATCCGGGGAAGAATCCGAGGGCGAAGGCACCGCTGCCGCCGCGCCCGCGGAAGAGGCCGCCGAGGCTTCCGTCCCCCGCAGCCTGTTCGTCCAGATCGGCCGGTGGAACACCCTGCGCAAAGAGAAAAATCAGATTTCCCTCGCCCGCGCCGCCGCCGTCGGCAAGGCCGCCACGATCGCCCGCGATCACAACGCGCTCGAAAGCAAGGTCCGCGCGGCGCAGACGAAATCCGCCGCTCCCTCCGCCAAAACGGCGAAATCATCCGCCGGCCAGTCCGCCGCCTCGACTGCTCTGGAACTCTCCTCGATTGGCCAGTTGCGCCAGGACCAGGACACGCTGAGCTTCTACGATCACGAAACCCAGGCCTATCGCGCTCTGATCGCCACCTACGTGCAATGGATCTCGCTCGCCGAAGCCGAAGGCGACGCCGCGCTGCACCGGCTGGTTCGCTCGCTCTTGTGGATTCTCATCGTGCTGTTCGCCGCCGTCGTCGCGGATCTGCTGATTTCCCGCCTCTTCTCGAAGCTCTCGCTCGATCGCTCCCGCCTTCACACGATTCGTTCGGTGCTGCGCTTCTCCACGCGCGGCGTCGCCGCCGTTCTCATCCTCATCATCATTTTCGGTCCTCCCAGCCAACTCGCAACGATCCTCGGGTTGGTCGGCGCCGGGCTCGCGGTCGCGCTCAAGGATTTCATCGTCGCGTTTTTCGGGTGGTTCCGGCTGATCGGGCCAAACGGCATGCGGCCCGGCGATTGGGTTGAAATCTATGGCGCCCAGCAGATCACCGGCGTGCAGGGAAAAGTGCTCGAAGTGGGCCTGATCTTCACCGTGATCCTCGAATCCGGAAACTGGACCGGCGCCGGCCATCCCACGGGCCGCCAGGTCGCCTTCATCAACAGCTTCGCCATCGAAGGATGCTATTTCAATTTCACCACCGCCGGCCAGTGGCTCTGGGACGAAGTTCAGGTCGGTCTTCCCGCCGGCCCCAATCCCTATCCCCTCCTCGAAGCCCTGCAAAAAGCCACGGAAAAGGAAACCGCGAGCAACGCCAACCTCGCCGAGCAGGATTGGAATCAGGCGATGTCCGGCTCGGGCATCTCCAGTTTCTCCGCCAAGGCGGTGATGACGGTCCGCCCAACCGAAGGCGGTCTGAGCGTCGTCATTCGGTATATCGCGCGCGCCGACGATCGCGAGGAAACTCGCCAGCGGCTCTATCACGCCGCTTTCGAGACCCTCCGCGACGCCAAACCGCTGCCGACCGCCGCTCCGCCGCCCAGCCCCG
>JAKAOH010000195.1 GCA_021812285.1 Acidobacteriota bacterium
GTCGCCACGGGACGCCCGATCGTTTACAGCCTCTGCCAATACGGCTTGCAGCGCGTCTGGTCGTGGGGACCGTCGGTGGGCGCGACCCTGTGGCGCACCACGGACGATATTTCCGATCACTACGACCGCATGATTCTGATCGGGCAGGAGCAGAACGGCCTGGGCCGCTTCGCCGGACCGGGACATTGGAACGATCCGGACATGCTCGAAATCGGCAACGGCGGTATGCGGCCCGAAGAAGAAAAAACGCACATGAGTTTGTGGTGCTTGCTCTCGGCGCCGCTGATTGCGGGAAACGATTTGACGAAAATGACGCCGGAAACTCTGGCGATTCTGACCAATCCCGACGTCATCGCCGTGGATCAGGATCCGGCGGGCAACGAAGGCCACCGCATCTGGCAGGAGGGTCCGCTGCAAATCTGGATGAAAGTGATGGCCGACCGCTCGCGCGCGGTTGGCCTGTTCAACCTGGGCTTTTCGCCCGAACCGATCACCGTTCATTTCGGCCAGATCGGCGTCGGCACGACCGAGCAGGTGCGCGATCTGTGGGAGCGGAAGGATCTGGGAACGTTCCACGGCAGCTACACCGCGACGGTGCCGGGCCACGGCGTGGTGCTGGTGCGAATTACGAATAATTAGGAACGGGATTTTCCCGCGGCGGCACAGGCGCAGCTACGGGTGTGCTCGCAGGGGACCGGGATCGTGGAGCGTGATTGGAGAGGTGCGACGGAATGGCGGAGTTGGGCGGAGCAGGTGAGCCTGTTGCCGGAGGCGTAGTGCCGGCTGTTGGCGTGTGAACTCCGTTTTCTCCCGTCGCACCTCGCTGCCAGGCATTGAGGAGGGAGGCAGCCAGGAACCCGTGCGAGCCACCGAACGGGTTTCCCGCGCCTCCCTCCGACTCGGCATCCCCGGGTGTTACGGAGGAATCCCCTGACCGCAAGGGATTGACCCTCCCTGTAGTAGAGACAAACGCGACGCGAGCAGAAATCCCTTTTCGAGCAGTTGAGTCGGCCGCGCGGCTGCGTTTGCGCGGGCCGGAAACTCCGGCGCGAATGGTTCTAGACCGCGGTTCCGCGACAGCGCTCGCGGGTGTAGAATCCCTGCGATTTACATGCCCTATCAAAACCTGGCAGCCACCGAACTGGTGCGGGCATGCGTTGATTCGGCCGACCCCGGAGCCTGGGAAGAATTCGTTCGTCGGTTTCAGCCGACGATTGCCGGTGTTGCACTGCGCACCGCTCGCCGTTGGGGAGAATCCTCGCCGCTGGTCCTCGAGGACCTGGTGCAGGAGACGTTTGTCAAAATCTGCGCCGACCGCAGGCGCCTGCTCCGGGACTTCGAGCCGCGCCATCCGGAAGCTTTCTTCGGATACCTCAAAGTCGTCACCGCACGCGTGGTTCACGATTATTTCAAGCGGACTCACGCGGCCAAGCGCGGCAGCGAGGAAGGAATCCAATCGCTCTCCGGCCTGTTCCAGCAGGATCCGCCCGATCCGGCCGCCAGCCGGCAGATCGAGCAGGCGACGCTGTTGGGAGAAATCGAGCGGCGGCTGGAAGAGTTGAGTCTGGGGCCAACGGGCGAGCGCGACCGGCGCATTTTCCGCCTCTATTACCAAGTGGGAATGAGCGCCAGCACGATCGCCGAACTTCCCGGAATGAACCTGACGGTGAAAGGAGTGGAAAGCACGATTTTCCGCGTGACGCGGCTGCTGCGCGAAAGTTTGGCCGAAAGCGGCTCGGCAGCTGCCGCGCCGGGCGAAAGCCTGTCGGGGGATTAGGCGGAGCTGCGCGGAAAAGGGTTTGGAAGGTAAAGGGCGTTCAAAATTACAAGGGAAAGAAAGGCAAGGGCCATTGAGCGAGCCACAGCAACATATCGGCCCCGATCTGCTGCACCGGCTTGTCGAAGCCGGTGAAAGCAGACCGAGCGATGCCGAACTCGAAAAAGCGGCGCAACACGCGGCCGTCTGCCGCGAATGCGGCTGGCGCCTGGCGCGGCTTCGCGCGGCGCAAGGGCAGCTGGACGGGTTGCGGCTGGCCGTCAGCGAGGAACGGATGAAAACGCCGGAATGCCCGCCGGAATCGGAATGGGCGCGGCTGGCCGCGGGACTTCTGGATCCCGGCGAAGCCTCGGCGCGGATGGATCACGCCGCGCGATGCTCGTTCTGCGGACCGCTGCTGCGCGCGGCGGTGGAAGATTTCTCCGACGACTTGAGCGAAGAGGAAAAGCGGCTGCTCGCCGAGCTACCCAGCTCGCGCAAAGACGTCCAACAGCCGCTGGCCGCGCGATTGGCGACCGGCGCAGCGCCAACACCGGCGAGCCGGGCGCACCCGGCTCCGGCGCGGCGACGGTGGACCTGGGTGTGGAGCGCGGGAGCGATTGCAGTTGCGGCGGCGATATTCCTGGCGTTTCTGATTTTGGGACGGCAGGGAACGCCGGAACATTCGGCGCGGCAACTGCTGGCGCAGGCGTATAGCGCGAATCGCGTTTTGCAGTTGCGGATTCCCGGCGCTTCGTACGCGCCGTTGGCCACCGAGCGCGGAGAAAGCGCGGCGCGCCCGCTGCCGCTGCTGCGGGCGGAAGTGCTGATCGCGCGGCAACTGGCGGCGCATCCCTCCAGCGGCGCGTGGCTCGCGCTCGACGGGCGCGCGCAGCTTGTCGAAGGCCATTTCGGCCAGGCGCGAACGACGCTCGCGCAGGCGTTGCGTTTCCAGCCGGATTCGCCGTCCATTCTGACCGATCTGGCGACGGCAGAATACGAAATGGGGCTGACCGAAGGACGCGACGAGGATTTCATGGCCGCGGCTCAACATCTCTCCCAAGCGCTTCAGCTCGATCCGAGAAGCGAAGTCTCGTTGTTCAATCGCGCGCTGGTTTACGAGCGCATCGGGTCGTTGCCGCTCGCCATGGACGATTGGCAGCGCTATTTGAAGCTCGATCCTGCGAGCGAATGGGCGACCAAAGTCGCGCGGCTGCATCTGGATCGTCTCAAAAAACAGCTCAGCGTCTCGCCGAAAGCGGAATTGCCGCCTTCGGATCCGCGCGCCGCGGCGGCGTGGCTCGCCGCGCGAATGAAGCGGCCGCGAGAACGGCGCGCCGCGATGAATTCGGCCGATGAACAACTGCTGGATGTTGCCGTCAAAAACTGGCTGCCCGGCTCGTATTCGCGCGCCGGCTCGCTCGCGCTGGAACGGCAAGCCGAACGAACCGCGCTCGAACGTCTGGCGGAGGAACTCGCCCGAAGGCACGGCGACCACTGGCTCGAAGACGTTCTGGCGTCACCCTCCACTCCCTCGACGGCTCCCGGATTTGAAGCACTCGCGGAAGCGGTGCGCCTGAATGAAGCGGGCCGGCCCGATGACGGCCGGAAACAGGCGCGCCGCGCGGTGAAACTTCTCGGCGCGGCACGGAATCCCGCAGCGCTGCGCGCGCAGACGGAATTGGCGTACGCCTACGAGCTGGAGTCGAATCAGGCGACGGCGTGTTTGAGCGCGGCGCAGAAGGGACTCGACGAGCTGGGCCGACGTCCCTATCCATGGATCGAAGGACAGCTCCTGCTCGAAAAGGCGGTTTGCGACAACATTCTTTGGCATTTGACGGGCTTTCGCCAGGCGACGCGCCGGGCGGTGAACGTGGCGCGCAAAAGCGATTACGGCGCGCTCTATCTGCGCGCGATCGGGTTTCAGGCGGGATTCGCCACCGACGTCGACGACTATCGCGCCGCCTGGCGCGGAGACCGGATGGGCCTCAAGGAATATTGGAGCGGAAACTACCCGCCCATCCGCGCCTATCAATTCCTTTCCGACATGACCTTCGACGCCGAAGACTCGAGCGACTGGATGGTGGCTGAGGCGCTGGCGCGGGAAGGCGTCGGGATGATCCGCAAAACGCCGAACCGCTCGTGGGAAGCGACGGCTCGATTCCGGTTGGCGACGCTGGCGAATCTGGCGGGCGACCGAACGACCGCGCGGGAGGAATTCGAGCGCGCGTCGGCGCTTTTCGCGAGCCTGCCCCCCGATCCGAGCATCGTCACCTACGAAGGCGTTTGCCAGATCAACCTGGCGGATTTCGAGGTGCAGACGGGCGAGCCGGCGCGGGCGCTCGATCGTTTGTTGCGGATGCGGCCGGAGGTGGAGCGGGCGACGGACACCGCGTTTGCCCCGAACTATTTCCGCGCGCTGGGCGAAGCGTATCTGGCCGAAGGAAACGTCGCGAAGGCCGAAGATTCGCTGCTGGATGCGGCGGCGATCGCCGAGCGCGGACTTTTTTCGCTGCGCAGCGGCGCCGACCGCGTTTCCTGGACCAGGTGGTACGCCGGCGTGTATCGCGGGCTGGTTCGCACGGAACTCGATGGGCGAAAAGATCCGGTGGCGGCGCTGGGATTGTGGGAGTGGTACCGTTCGGGTCCGGTGCGCGCGCAGGAAAAAGCCGGCGATTCCGCCGAACGATTTCTGGCGATGCCGCCGTCCGCGCAAATTTCGTCCGACGCCGCGGATTTCGCTCGGCTGCGCGCGAATCTCTCGCGATGGATTCGCAGCCGCCAAGCCCGCTTGCGAAAAGAAACCGTCGTCAGCTACGCGCAGTTCCGCGACGGAATCGAAATCTGGACGTTGGACGACCGCGGAATCGCGGCGCATTGGGTCGCCGTGCCGAAACGCGAATTCGACCGGACGGCGCGGCGGTTCGGCCGCGAATGCGCCGATCCGCATTCCAATCTCCCTTTGCTGCGAAGCGACGGGCGAAAGCTTTACGGCTGGCTGATCGCGCCGGTCGCGGAAAAGCTGAGTTCGGACCGCGTGATTGCGTTCGAAACCGACGGCGCGATCGGGCAGATTCCGCTCGCGGCGCTGGTGAATCCGCAGGGCGCCTATCTGGGCGGCCGATTCGCCATTCTGTTTTCGCCGGGAATTGGCTACGGAAGCGCGCGTGGCGGAAACGAGCGATTCACGCGCGACGATCGCCTGCTTTCGATCGGCGCGCCGGCGATCGCGGGCGCGTGGGCGTCGCTCTTTCCCCCGCTGCCCGAAGCCGACAGCGAAGCGCGGGCCGTCGCGGCCGATTTCCGCCAGGCGACGGTGCTGACGGGACGCGCGGCTTCGGCCGAAGCGGTGCTGCGCGCCCTGCCGGAAACGCAGATTTTACATTTCGCCGGCCACGCGCTTGCCGAAGGCGGCCGAACGGGACTCTTGCTCGCGGCTGGCAAGGAAGCGACGGGAGCGGATTCGGAAACCGAGCGCGGCCGAGGCGCCGACGTGCTCGCGGCCGGCCAGATGGATTCGCGCGAACTGCGCGAATGCCGGTTGGCGGTGCTTTCCGCCTGCTCGACGGCATCGGGCGAAGGCGCGGCGCTGGTGGATCCCGAAGGTTTGGTGGGCGCGTTTCTGCTGGCCGGCGTGCCGGACGTTGTGGCCAGCCGCTGGAACGTGGATTCGAAGGTAACCACCGGGCTCATGGAAAAATTTTACAAAGGGCTGCTGGCGGGCGACGGGGTGGCAGTGGCGCTCGCACAGGCGGCCCGAGAGGTTCGTCGGACTCCAGCTACGGTTCACCCTTATTATTGGGCCGCGTTCAGCGTCTACGGCCGGTAGAGGGATGGGGCGGGCGGGAGAAATTTCATCCGTGGAGGGAAGGAATGCGAAAACTTGGTAGGCGTGAATTTCTCCTGGGACTCGGGGCGGGCACCGCGATGGCGGCTTTGGGACCGAGGAGTTGGGGAAAGTTTTCGGCTTCCGAATCGGTTGCACCGGGCTCGCAAACGCTGAACGTTTTGATCCACGGCATGTTCGTTGTGGACGTCGGACAAGCGAACCAGGGAATCACCCTGTACGCTCCGATTGCCCCGGACAACAGCCATGTTTACCAGGCGGGGAACTGGAAGCAGGAACGAGCCATTCACCGCGGCACGGCGCTCAGCCTGACCGGAGTGACGCCAGGCGGGCGTCCGACGCTCGACCAACTTCACTACCATGAAAATCCGGTATTCCCGCACCATGCGGTGAACCCGCGGCTGGCGTACTTCACGTTTCACCTGCCGTTTCCCGACGGCTACGGTTTCCTGCGCCTGGCCCACAAGAAGACGGGCAACCCGTTTTTCCTGGGCACGCCCGCGCCCTACGACCATCCGGACGCGATACCGGAAGTGGTGGTTTTCATCTATCACCACTTGTCCGGAACGCCGGCGATTCACTCGTTGCCGTGGACGCCGAAATTCCACAACGGTTACGCCAATCTCCACATCTGGGCGATG
>JAKAOH010000025.1 GCA_021812285.1 Acidobacteriota bacterium
CGAAGGAACGGGAACCGGGCGAGATGCCGAAGCGGCGGCCGCGGCTGAATCTGCGGGAAAAGGCGGAGCGGGTGCGGTATCGTGCAACCGGATCGCCGTTCGAGCAATCGCTCGCGCTGTGGGAGCAGGCGCGCCGGATTTTTCCGAAAAACTACCACGAACGGATGCGGCTGGCCCCTCCGGCGCTTCTGAAAATCAATCTGGCGAATGAATATCCCCGCTGCTACGCGGCGCGGCGGATTTCGGCCGACGGTGGATTTTATTCCGGGCCGTTTCCGAGCCGGCGCGTGGCGGAGGAGTTTGCCGGCGAGTTCCTGGTGCTCTTCAAGGTGCGCCGATGTCACATTCACATCCGGCGCGATCCGAGTTTTCCCGGCTGCATCTATTCGGAAATGAAAATGTGCCTGGCGCCGTGCTACGCGGGGTGCACGAAAGAGGAACACGACGCGGAAACGGGGCGTCTCGCTGATTTTCTCGCTTCACGCGGGGATTCGCTGCGGGGCGAATTCGAGAAGGAACGCGAACAGGCGGCGAGCGCGGAGGATTTCGAGCGAGCGGCGCTGGCACACAAAAAAGAGGAAAAAGTGGCGGCGATTTTGCGGCATTTGCCGGAATTGCCGCGGCGAATCGAGGACTTGAACGCGGCGGTGGTGCAGCCGGCGGCGCGGGAAGGCTCGGTGGCTGTATTCGCCGTGCGCGGCGGATGGATTGCGGAGCCGTTTTTCCTGGATTTTCGCGAGCTATCGAGCCTGCCGCGATCGGTGGAGACGATGCTGCGCGAGCAATTGGAAAGCGAGGCGAAGCCGGAAGCCAATTCCGGGCCGCTGGCAGATCATCTGTCGCTGCTCGCGCGGTGGTTTTACGGAAAACCACGCACGGGCGAGATTTTCTTTCGTGAAGCGACGGCCGGCGGATGGCCGTACCGGCGGATTCTGCGCGGCTGCGCGCGCGTGCTGGGATCGGGAAAGGTGTTGCCGCCGGGCCCTCCGGCGGGGCACACGGGACGCGGGAAGAAGTGAGAGCGTTCGGCCGGCCCGTTCCGGCGGAGCTTGCGCGAACAAGGGAAATCGTCCGCTCGCTCTACTCGGGTGATTTGCCTCGATGCGATCGGACCGCGTTTGTGAGGGGCGACGAGTCAATCAGCATCGGGACGCGAAGCCGACGCGGCAAGCCGCGGATGGCGCTCGAGCATCCAGTCGCGGAGGGCGCGGCCCATTTCGTCGAGCTTTCCGGTGAAGAAATGATCCACGCCGGGCACGATGAAAAGACGTTTGGGTTCCGGGAGCGACGCGACGAATTTGCGGACTTTGTCCACTTCGCCGAACTGATCTTTTTCCCCATGAAGGAATAATCTGGGTTTCGCACAGGAACGCAGGAATTCCATGCCGTTGCGATTCAAGGGCAGGCCGAGACCGACCAGATCGGTGACGCGGGAATCAGCGCAGCCAATGCCCAGACCGACGACCGAACCGAAACTGAAACCGGCAATGAGGAGCGGCTTCGTGGGGAATTTTCCGGCGAGCCAATCGAGCGCCACGCGGACGTCTCCCTGTTCGCCGCGGCCCTGATCGTGAACGCCTTCGCTCAAGCCCGCGCCGCGGAAATTGAAGCGCAAAACAGGTAGGCCGAGATCGTGGAGCGTGCGCGCGACCTGAAACACCACCTTGTTGTGCATCGTGCCGCCGAACAACGGATGCGGATGGCAGACGAGCGCGGCCATGGGAGGGTTGGGCTCGGCAACGGTCCAGTGCATCGCTTCGAGGCGGCCGGCGGGGCCGCTGAGAAACAGGTGGTGATGAAAGACGCCGCTCAAGGTTGGATCCTTTTAGAAGACGTTGCACGCCGCGATCAATCGGCCGAGAGCAGCGCGTGGCGTTCCCGGTGATACTGGGCCAGCGTGGCGTTGGCGGAAACGATCGTTTCGATTTCGCCGGCGATTCTGCGCGGATCCTTTGCCGAAACCGGGGGGTAGAGCTTGTTTTGGCCGATGCCGGCCTAGACACAGCGAAGCGAAATCGTGAAATTCGGACACGTTCCCTTCCCCTAAAAACGTAGCGTGAAGATTCATCGTAAAGGCAGAGGCGGCGGGAGACAAATCGGGAAATGGCGCTCAGGAATGAGGCGCGGGCGATTCGCCGGGAACGGGGAAATCGCTGGCGGCCTCGGCGACGGAAGGGAAAACGCGGATGGCCCGGTGAATCTGGGTGAGTTTCAAGACCGTTTCGACCATGCCCTTCGGACCCGAGATACGAAGCTCACCGCCGGACTTGCGCAGGCGGGAAAAGCAAAGGACGATCGTGCCGACGCCGGCGCTGTCGATCAGGTTCATGTGGGAGAGATCGAGAATGATGCGGCGCTGGTGCTTCGCGATTTCGTCGTCGACAACCTGGGCGAGGCGGCCGCGATCGGCGCTGGTGCGCACCTCACCCTTGATTTCTAAGGCGATGATGCCCGGCTGAATCTCCTTGCGCTCGAGTTCCACCGAGAGTGTTACCTTCCCTTCGCCGCCCACTTCGCGAAAGGGAGTGAATGACAGGGAACCTATCGCGAACGGGCCTGCGGGTCAAGTGAAAACGGAATCGCGCCCGGCTAGTCCAAATCTTCGCCTTCGTAGGGAAACTGGCGAATCATCCGCAGGCAGTCGGAGAGAGCGGCGAGCACCGAATCGCCCCAGCCGCAGGGAACGATCGCGGCGGTTTTTTGATTGACGGATTTATCGGCTTCGGCGAAGAAGCGCTGGCGATGGCCGGTGGGAGCGCTGGCGAATTCGCGCACGGTGATGCGGAACGTGACTTCGCCGCCGGGCTGGCGCTTCTTCATCGAGAAGATGTGCAGCATGGCCAACTCTTCGGCCGGGTCCCCTTGCGCGTATTGCCATTCCGCCAATGTCGCTCCTCCGGGGGCTGGCGCCCCGCTTCCCCTTGGGGAAAACAGGGGAATGCTAAACGGCGAGCGCGCCCAAGTCAATGCGCAAAGCAGGCGCGCCCGGGCGGCCGCGCGCGAGGCGGAGGATCAAGGAGCGTTGTTCACATAGACGGTGGCGCTGAGCGGGTTCGTCGGGAAAGTAGCGCCGGACTGGACGAACGTTTCTCCGCCCAGCAGGAGAAAGCGCGGGGTATTCGACGGCGAAAGAAGCGGGCTGACGATCGCGGCCGCGTTGTAGACGTTGGCGCCGGGTTCGTTGATCGAATTGGTAATTTGGTTCCAAGCGGCGAGCGTGCTATCGGGATCGACGGTGGTGTGCTCGAGTTCGCAGCAGCTGGGCGTTCCGTTGTAGGTACCCTCGGCATCGATGATCTGGCCGAAAGAAAGCCAGATGATCTGCTTCGAACGATTCTTTACCGTGGATGAGGTTGACGTCCATGCGCCGACGGCGCCGAAGATGGCCGGAGCGTAATTGACATTGGTGACGCCGCCGATATCGGCCAGACTGGGATTGGTCTCGTTTTGACTATCGCCATTGGCCACGTACAGATTGCCTCCGAATCCGAAGACCGAAGGGAAAGCGACGGTGACCGAATAGGAATTGGGAGACGTGGTCCACGCGCCAAGAGAGCCATCGGAATTCACGGGGGCGGAATAGACCGCGGAGGAAGGAATGCCGCTGGTCTGAAGACCGCCGACGACGTAGACGTAGCCGTTGAACAGCGTGACGCCGGGACCGACGAGCGAAACCGGAAGATTGTTCGCCAGTTGGGTCCACGGGCCGACGATGCCCGTGCCGGGATCCACCGAGGCCATAAAGACCGTGCTCGTTCCGCCAGGGAGATCCGTCGTCGTTTGCTGGCCGGCGATCACGTAGATGAAACGCGAATTGGCGGAGACGAGGGAATTACCGGGATCGGCTTCCGCCATGCCCGCGAAGGCTCGTGGCGAAGGAAGCGGATTGGTGGTGATGGCGTTCCAATTGGCACCCAGCGTGCCGGCGGGCGCGATCGTATTGGCGAGCACAGTGGTGTTGTTCTTCGTACCATCGTAGCCGCCGGCCACGACGACAAAGGCGCTACCCGAGGCGCTGCCGGGCACGGCAACCGCACCCATTCCGCTCATCGCAGTGGGAAGGGCGGTGGTTTGGGTCCAGGTGAGATTGTTGACGGCGAAGTTGACGGTCTGGACGAGGGTCAGATTCAAGCTGTTGCTCGTCCCACCCGTCGTCGTCACGCTCACGGAAATCGTGCCGGGAACCGTGAAATTCGTGGTGCCATTGCCGGAAGGAATGTCAACGACGATGCCGGTACTGGACCAGCCGGAAGCATTGGGAGTGACGGTTGCGGTGAGGCTGCCCTGGGTGAAATTGACCTGCCCCGGCGCGCTTTGAAAGCCGGTGCCACCAATTTCGAGAGGCAAGCCGACCGGGCTCGATGGCAGCGTGGAATCGTTGAGATTCTGGATGACGGGCACGGGCGGCGGAGGCGTGCTGCTGTTGCTCCCTCCACCACATGCGCCGAGAACCAGAAAAGCCGTCAAGACCGGGACGACGGAAAGAATCTTTCGCCGAATCGCCGATGCCATCATCGCTGCCTCCGGCCGAGAATCGGGTCGAGCCCGAAGCGGCCCGTGAACCTTCTACATTTACTCAAACAGTATTAGATGCAAAGTAATAAAAAGAGGGAGGGTCCGTTTGGCTGCTGTTCCAAACTGTCAATAGGCCCTCCGGCCGATTTATGCGGCGGGTCGCTCTGCTGCCAGCAGGGTTCCACCTCTAGCGATGGGGCGCTTGAGGCCCGGCCGAAGCAGGGCCCGGGCGAAACCCGGCCGTGGTGGCTGGGCCTGCTTGACGCCCTTGGCGCTCAACCAATAGAATTCGAGATTACCGATATGGACGTGCCGAATTTCGGTTCCCAAAGACGAGCCCAGCGGACAACCGCTGGGCTATGGCTTTTTTAGGGGCGAAAAAAGGCGCGCAGGGCTTTTTTTCATACAGAGGGGATGAACGCCAGCGCCGGACACGAGCGGCGCGGAACACCCGAATCGCTGGGCGGGATTGGGGACGGCGTTTTGGCATCCGTGACCCGGATTCCTGAAGCGAAGGAGCCAGGATGGTTGACGGACCGATTCCGGAAGCGCTGACGTTTGACGACGTGTTGCTGGTACCGGCGAGATCGTCGGTATTGCCGGCGGAAGTGGACACGCGCTCGTGCCTGACGCGGAAAATCGCGCTGAACATTCCGCTGGTGTCGGCGGCGATGGATACGGTGACCGAGAGCCGGCTGGCGATCGCGATGGCGCGGCAGGGCGGGCTGGGATTCGTTCATCGGAACCTGGCGCTGGATCGTCAGGCGGAAGAAGTGGACAAGGTGAAACGATCGGAAAGCGGGATGATCGTGGATCCGGTGACGATCGAGCCGGAAGCGCCGTTGCACCGGGCGCTGGAAATCATGCGGAAATACAAGATTTCCGGCTTGCCGGTGACGCGCGGGCTGCGCCTGGTGGGCATTTTGACGAACCGCGACCTGCGGTTCGAGCGCGACCTAGAGCAGCCGGTGAGCGCGGTGATGACGCGGGAGCACCTGGTGACGGTGCCGGTGGGCACGACGCTGGAAGAAGCGGAAAAGCTGCTGCAAACGCACCGGATTGAGAAGCTGCTGGTGGTGGACGAGAATTTCCACCTGAAGGGGCTGATCACCGTCAAGGACATTCAGAAGAAACTGGAATTTCCGATCGCGGCGAAGGACGAGCACGGCCGGCTTCGCGTGGGCGCGGCGGTGGGAGCGACGGGCGATTTCCTGGAACGCGCGCTGGAGATGGTGAAAGCGAAAGCCGACGTGCTGGCGATCGACACCGCTCACGGCCATTCGCAGCGCGTCGTCGACGCGGTGCGGGCGATCAAGCACCGGCTCCCGGACGTGCAACTGGTGGCCGGCAACGTGGCGACGGCGGAAGGCACGCGCGAGCTGATTTCGTTGGGAGTCGACGGGATCAAGGTGGGCATCGGCCCCGGCTCGATCTGCACGACGCGCGTGGTGACCGGAGCGGGCGTGCCGCAGATGACGGCGATTCTGGACACCGCGCGAGCGGCGCATGGCAGCGGAGTGCCGGTGATCGCCGATGGCGGCGTGAAATTTTCCGGCGACATCACCAAGGCGCTGGCCGCGGGCGCGTCGGCGGTGATGCTGGGCAGCCTGTTCGCAGGAACCGAGGAAGCACCGGGCGAGACAATTCTCTATCAGGGACGCACCTTCAAGGCGTACCGCGGCATGGGCTCGATGGGTGCGATGGAAGCCGGATCGGCGGACCGCTACGGGCAGACGGCGGGCGGGAAGTTTGTGCCGGAAGGCGTGGAAGGCCGCGTGCCGTACAAGGGCTCGCTGGCCGCGTTGGTCGAGCAGTTGGTCGGCGGGTTGCGCAGCGGCATGGGCTATTGCGGCGCGAAAACGATCGAGGAAATGGCGGAAACGGCGCGCTTCGTGCGCATCACGAGCGCGGGGCTGCGCGAGAGCCACGTGCACGACGTCGTCATCACGCGCGAACCGCCCAACTACCAGCTGGAATAGCCGATACGAGCGAGGCCAGCCAACGCGCGTTCGCCGCGGGCCGACGCTGTTTTTCCCTCCCCACACGAAAATTGAAATTCCGAAACTGAAATTCGCGCGCCGCGAGGGCTGGCGCTGACGTATTTTTCAAGACAGCGCAGGCAGTGAACAACCCCAAAGCCGGGCGGCGGCATCGGAATGTGAAGCGTCCCAGAGGGCCTCGACAAACTTCGGATACCTTGGGAGGTTCTCCATGGGCGGACGCACCTGGCTTACGCTCGCTCTCGGCGTGACGCTGGCAGTTTTTCTGGCCGGCTGTAGTAATTCCACTTCCACCAGTCCAAGCGGCGCCGGTCTGGCTCCGGTCAGCATGACGATTCACGACACGCCGCCGACGGGCGTTTCCATTCTGAGTTTCGAAATTCACATCACCGGCGCTTCGCTGCAGCCCTCGGGTTCGGGGCAGGCCGTATCGCTGATGTCGGCTCCCGACGAAATCGAATTGGAGCACCTGCAAACCAGTTCGGCGCTGCTGGGCTCGACGAACGTTCCGGCGGGCACCTACAGCTCGTTGACCGTCACCTTTGCCAATCCCCAGATAACGATTTTGAACGACACCGGATCGACGCTGACCGTGGGCGGAACGAGTTGCGCGAACGGTCAGGTGTGCGAATTGCAGCCGGCGCTGAACCAGGCGAGCGTGACGGTGGGTTCGAGCCCGCTGTTTCCGCTGACGCTTTCGGCGACGAGCGGAGTCACGCTTCAGCTGGATTTCAACATCAACTCCTCCGTGCAAAGCGACCTTTCGGTGACGCCGACAGTGACGGTCAGCTCGGCGAACTCGAGCATGCAGAACGGAAGCGACGGCCAGGAGGACATGGAGCTGGTGGGCGTGGTCGGCACGGTGGATACTTCCAACCAGAGTTTCACGCTGCAGACGGGCCTCAACAACCAAACCGACACGATCCTGACGACGAGCAACACCGAATTCGGCTTTGCGGAAGCCGGCTGCGCGGCGAACAACTTCGGCTGCCTCGCCCCGGGCCAGGTGGTGAAAGTGGAAGCACAGATGGCGAACGGCCAGCTGACGGCAACGGAAGTGGACCCGGTGGCGCTGCCGAACACGGCCGCGGTGATGGGCATGGTGGTATCGGTGAACGCGACGCAGAACCAGTTTGAGATGGTGCTGAACGACATTCAGGACAGCCAGGATTCGGCGACGCTCGGATTGGGACTGCCGGTGATGGTGACGGTCAGTTCGGGCGCGACTTTCAACCTGGGCGTGGGCGGAATCAACCTGCCGAGCGGCCTCACGTTCGCCGGCTTCGCCAACCTGATGGTCGGGCAGGAGGTTTCGGCGGCGGTTTCCGGACTTTCCACCTCAAACGGCAGCGTAACGATGAACACGAGTCAGGTGACGCTGGAAGCCTCGGAACTTTCCGGCACGATTCAATCGGTGGACAGTGGCAACGGAACGTTTGTGCTGACGAACCTCTCGCCGCTTTTCACCGCGAACGGCATCACGCAGATCCTGGTGCAGACGGACGGCAACACGCAGTTTGAAGACGTGGCCGGACTCAGCTCGCTTTCGACGACTCAGAACGTTTCGGTGAGCGGAGCGCTGCTTGAAAACGGGACCAGCAGCGCGGAGTTGCTGGCAACGGCGGTGCGGCTGCGGCTCGACAACTAAGCCAATCCGGATCGTCGCGCCTTCGCCACGCCAACGCCGGCGCGACACGGCTCACACGAATGGCCGGTCCCGGCCCACGGGATCGGCCATGAGCCGGAGTGGGCAGGAACACGTGGGCACCGCATGCGCGGCTTGATGTGAAAAAGGCGGGACGAGTGAAGCGGGCCGCCCCGAGTGGGGGACCGACAACAATCGCAGACGATGGGGCGCACGACAGGGGTTAGCCAGCCGCGCGGCGGGCGAAGACGGAGCTATTCTTTTTCTTCGGCTTCGGGTTCTGCTTCTTCGGGCTTGCCCTTTTGGCCCTTCTTTTCGGGCTCTTTTTCCTTGATCTTCAGTTCGGAGCCGACCAGTTCCAAAATCACCGCTTCGGCGTTATCGCCGCGGCGCCAACCGGCGCGGACGATGCGCGTGTAGCCGCCGGGACGCTGGGCGAAGCGCGGGGCGATTTCAGCGAAGAGTTTTTTCACCGCGGCCGGGCTCATCAGGAACGAGGCGGCCTGGCGGCGCGTGTGGAGGCTATCGCGCTTGCCGAGGGTGATGACGCGCTCGACGAGCGGGCGCGCGGCGCGGGCGCGGGCGAGCGTGGTGTGAATGCGCTCGCGCTCGATCACGTTGGTGACGAGATTGCGCAGCGTGGCGCGGCGGTGCGCCGGATTCCGTCCGAGTTTCGATCCACCCTTGCGGTGTCGCATGGTTCGCGGTCCTTTGGCTCAAAGCGCCGAAATTTGTCCGGGGCGCGGCGAGCGCGCCCGCGGGATCCTGCATGGATGCGTCAGGGCGCCGGCGTTTCTTCCGGCGCGGGCACGGCGGTCTGGCTGGGAAGCGGCGGCCAGATGATGCGGCCCTGGTCGTCGAATTTCATGCCGAGGCCGAGGCCCATTTTATTGAGGATTTCCTTGATCTCGGTGAGCGATTTCCTGCCGAAATTCTTGGTTTTCAGCATTTCGGCTTCGGTTTTCTGCACGAGCTCGCGAATGGACTGGATATTCGCGTTTTTCAGGCAGTTGTAGGAGCGGACGGACAGTTCGAGCTCCTCGACCGAACGATCCAGATATTCGATACGCGGATCGTAGAAGGATTCGCCGGCTTCCTCGGGCATTTCCGGCTGTTCCTCGAAATTGATGAACATGTTCATGTGGTGCTTGACGAGCTTGGCGGCGAGGCCGATCGAATCCTGCGGCGTGATCGCGCCGTTGGTCCAGACTTCGAGGGTGAGCTTTTCGTAGTCGGTCATCTGGCCGAGACGCGCCTGCTCGACCATGTAATTGACCTTGCGCACCGGCGAATGGACCGAATCGATCGGGATGTAGCCGATCGGGAGATCCTCGTCGAAGTTGCGGTCGGCGGAAACGTAGCCGCGGCCGTTGCGCACGCGCATTTCGATGACCAGGCGTCCGCCCTCGCCGACGGTGGCGATGTAGATGTTCTTGTCGAGGACGGCGATATCGGCGTCCTCCTCGATCATCGCGGAGGTGACCACGCCAGGCGCTTCGGCGCGGAGAACCATCGTTTTGGGCAGGTCACCGTGCAGCTTGAGTGGGACCTGCTTCAGGTTGAGGATGATGTCGGTCGCGTCCTCGACGACGCCGGGAATCGGCGAGAATTCATGGAGAACGCCCTCGATGCGGACGGCGGTGATCGCCGCGCCCTCGATGGAGCTGAGGAGCACACGGCGCAGGCTGTTGCCGACGGTGGTGCCCCAGCCGCGCTCAAACGGCTGCGCGGTGAATTTTCCATAGCGGTCGGTGAGCGTTTCCAGCTCGGCCACCAGGCGCTTCGGTCGTTGAAATCCCTTCCACATAATTGCTATTCCCTCCTCCCGCCGAGCGGCGGGAAAGCCTGTCTACGGACCGCGATAAAGAACCCAGCCCCGGGAGCGAAGGCGGAAAACAACCCGGTGGCCTCGCTCGCCCTGACGCGGCCGAACGTTGCGGCGGGGGCACGCATGCGTTCGGCGAACTACTTCGAATACAACTCGACGATCAATTGCTCGTTGACGGACGGCGTTTGCACGTCTTCTCGTTTGGGCAACGCGACGACTTTCGCGCGCTGGTTTTCCCGGTCGATTTCGAGCCAGGGCGCGATGGCCTGGCTTTGGGAGACGTCACGGGCCTGGAGGACCATAGCGTTGGCCTTCATTTTGTCGCGCAGGACGACGACGTCGCCGACGGAAACCAGGAACGAAGGAACGTTGACGTTGCGGCCGTTGACCTGGACGTGGCCGTGGGAGACGAGCTGGCGCGCCTGCGGGCGCGAACTTGCCAGGCCCATCCGGTGCACCACGTTATCGAGCCGGCGTTCAAGCATGATGATGAGGTTTTCGCCGGTCGGCCCCTTGGCGCGTTCCGCCTTCTCGAAGTAATTGCGGAACTGGCGCTCGAGCAGGCCGTAAGTGCGCTTTACTTTTTGTTTCTCGCGCAACTGCTGGCCGTAGCCGGTGAGCTTGACGCGGCGCGACTGTCCGTGCTGCCCGGGGGGAAAATTGCGGCGCTCGATGGCGCACTTTTCCGTAAAACAGCGCATGCCCTTCAGGTAGAGCTTGGTGCCCTCCCGGCGGCAGAGGCGGCAGACTCCTTCACGTTGCAAGGCCAACTTCGTTTCCTCCTCGAAACTCCCGATCGGCTACACGCGGCGCCGCTTGGGCGGCCGGCAGCCGTTGTGCGGAATCGGCGTAACGTCCTTGATCGAATGAATGCGCAAACCACCGGCGGACAGGGCGCGTACGGCGGGCTCGCGGCCGGAGCCGGGGCCTTTCACGCGGACGTCCACCGAATTCATGCCGTACTGCTCGCGCGCGATGGAAGCGGCGGAAACCGACGCCTGCTGCGCCGCGTAGGGTGTGCCCTTGCGCGAGCCCTTGAAACCGATCGAGCCGGCCGACGCCCAGCAGACGGCGCGGCCGTTGGGGTCGGTGATGGTGACGATGGTGTTGTTGAAGGTCGCCTGAATGTAGACGATCCCATGCGGCACGACGCGCTTTTCGCGTTTGCGCCGGAATTCCTTTTTGCGCCGGGAGGCTTTCGCCGGCGCCGCTGGCGCCGGGCCGCCGGGAGCGGGAGTTTGCGGTTCCTTGGCCAAGTCGTCTCCTCCGTCCTATTTCTTCAAAACGGCCTTTTTCTTCACGGCGACCGCGCCGCGCCGCGGACCCTTGCGGGTGCGGGCGTTGGTATGGGTGCGCTGGCCGCGAACCGGCAGGCTGCGGCGATGACGATAGCCGCGATAGCTGCCGACTTCGATCAGCCGGCGGATATTCATCTGGATCTCCTTGCGGAGATCGCCTTCCACCCGGCCTTCGGATTCGATCACCTGGCGGAGCCGGGTGACCTCGTCCTCGGTCAAATCCTTGATTTTCTTGGCCCAGTCCACGCCGGCCTTATCGGCCACGGCGCGGGCGCGGACCTGGCCGATGCCGTAGATGGCGGTCAAGCCGATCCACAGGCGTTTATTCGGCGGAAGATCGATGCCGGCAATGCGAGCCACGTCGCCCCCTTATCCCTGGCGCTGCTTGTGCTTGGGGTTGGAACAGATCACCCGCACCACGCCGCGCCGATGAATGACCTTGCATTTATCGCAAATCTTTTTTACCGAGGCCCGTACCTTCATTCCGTTTCTCCATCCGACCGTCGTCCGCCGGCTACTTGTACCGGTAGACGATGCGGCCGCGGGTCAGATCGTAGGGCGAGAGCTCGACGGCAACGCGATCACCGGCGAGGATGCGGATGAAATTCTTGCGCATCTTGCCGGAGATATGAGCGAGCACCTGATGCTTGTTATCGAGCTCGACGCGGAACATCGCGTTCGGAAGGGGCTCGATGACGGTGCCCATGACCTCAATCGCGTCTTCCTTGGCGCTTTCGACCTCTTCGCGCCGCCGGTCGTGCTGTTTTTGCCCCGATGCTTTTCTCACGTTTCTATCGAAACCCCTACCAGCTTGGTCCCTGGATTTCCCGGGGACGAGTCAAGATCCACGGCCCGTTCGCAGTAATCGCGACGGTGTGCTCGAAATGAGCCGAATCGCTGCCGTCGGCGGTGACCGCGGTCCATTCGTCGTCCAGAATACGAATCGCCGGCCCTCCGATATTGACCATCGGCTCGATCGCCAGCGTCATACCTTCGCGCAGGCGCGGGCCGCGGCCCGGCTCTCCATAATTGGGCAACTGCAAATCCTCGTGCATCCGGGTGCCGATGCCGTGGCCGACCAGTTCGCGAACCACGGAATAGCCGTGATTTTCCACCCAGCTCTGCACCGCGTGCGAAATATCGCTCAAGCGGTTTCCCGGGCGCGCCTGCTCGATCGCCTTGTCGAGCGATTCGCGAGTGACACGCAGCAGCCGCTCGAGTTCCGGCGAAATCGTTCCCACCGGAACGGTGACGGCGGCGTCGCCGTAATAGCCGTCGAGTTCGGCTCCGAAATCGAGCGAGAGAACATCACCCTCCTCGATGCGGCGCCTGGGCGACGGAATGCCGTGCACCACTTCGCCATTCACCGAAGTGCAGAGCACGCAAGGATATCCGCGATAGCCCTTGAACGCGGCCCTAGCACCCTGCTCCTTCACGCGGCGTTCGGCGTAGTTCTCAAAATCCATCGTCGTCAAGCCCGGCCGGACCATCTGCTTCAATTCGTTGAGCACGTTCCAGACGACGAGGCCGGCCCGGTGCATCTTTTCCAGTTCCGCCTCGGACTTACAGATGACTGCCACGTGCCTCTTCCCGGTCAATCGTTTCGACGAGCGTACGCGTAACCGCCTGGGGCGACGCCGAACCATCGAGTTCGACGACCGCCCGCCGCCGGCGGTAATACTCGAACACCGGCTCGGTGTGCTCCCGGTAGGCGGCCAGACGATCCTGAATCACATCAACGCGATCGTCGTCGCGCTGCACGAGTTCGCCGCCATCCTTATCGCAACAATCCGGCGTCTTCGGTGGGTGATCGTAGATATTGTATATCTCTCCACCCACTTTGCACACCCGGCGGCCGGTGAGACGGCGCAAAACGGCGGCCGGATCGAGCTCGATGCGAACCACCACCGGCTCGGGCCTTCCGGCGCGGCCGAAAAGCTCGTCGAGCGAAATCGCCTGCGGCACGGTGCGCGGGAAGCCGTCGAGCACGAATCCCACGGCGCAATCGGGCCGGCCGATTCTCTCCTCGATCATCGCGACCACAATCTCATCGGGAACCAGTTCCCCGCGGTCCATCACCGCCTTGGCCTTCAGGCCCAGTTCCGTTCCCCGCCGGACGTGCTCGCGAAACATATCTCCGGTGGAGATGTGCGGCACGCCGTAGCGCTCGGCCAGTTGCTTCGCCTGCGTTCCCTTGCCGGCGCCCGGCGGACCCATCAGAATCACCGGACGCCGCAAACCTTTAACGGTACGATCCGGCGCGGCCACGCTAATACCGCCGGCTCCGAAGCCGGCCGCGACGCACGAAACCCTCGTAATTCCGCATCACGAGTTGCGCCTCGAGTTGCTGAACCGTGTCCATGGCGACGCCAACGACGATCAGCAACGAAGTGCCACCGAAATAAAACGTGATGCCCAATCCTTGCAGCAACCAGAGCGGCGCGTGGGCGTCGAACCATGCCCCGCCCAGCCACACCGGCAGGTGCTGCAGGTGGATACCGGCGATCATCCATTCCGGCAAGAGGCAGACCAACGCCAGATACCAGCCCGCGACAAACGTCAGATAGGTAAGGATGCGGCTGATGTATTCGGACGTGTGGCGGCCCGGACGAATGCCGGGGATGAACCCGCCGTACTTCTTCATATTGTCGGCCAGCTCGGTTGGATTGAAAACAATGCCAACGTAGAAGAACGAAAAGAAAATAATCAACGCGACATAGAGCAGCGTGTAGAGCGGCTCGCCCCAACTGAGCGCCTGTCCGACCGAATCGATGAATTTCGATTTGTGCTGGAAAAAGAGGGCAATCGTCTGCGGAAACGTGAGTAGCGAGCTGGCGAAAATCGGCGGAATCACGCCGCCCGAGTTCACCCGCAGGGGCAGGTAGGTCATCTCGGCGCCCATCACCCGGCGGCCCACCACGCGTTTGGCGTACTGGACGGGGATGCGGCGCTGGCCGCTTTCGACGTAGACGATAAAGGCGATGATGGCGGCGAACAGAACGAGCAGCATGACGATGGCGACCGGCGTCAGCGGCCCCCACTGCTTGTTCTCCATCTTGCTCCACAGGTCGCCGATGCCGCCGGGCAGGCCGACGACGATGCCGGCGAAAATGATGAGCGACATTCCGTTGCCGATTCCCCGCTCGCTGATCTGCTCGCCCAGCCACATGATGAAGGTGGAACCGGCGGTGAGGGTGAGGATCGTCATAAGGGTGAAGCCGACGCCGGGATGATAGACGAGCGGCTCACCGGAAAACGTCTGGCGCTGGAGGGTCAGGGCGATGGTAAAGCCCTGGAACACGCTCAGCACGATGGTCAGATAGCGGGTGTACTGGGTGATCTTGCGGCGACCGAGCTCGCCCTCTTTCTGCAAGCGCTCGAGGTACGGCCAGACGACCACCATGATTTCCAGAATGATGGCCGCGGTGATATACGGCATGATGCCGAGCGCGAAAATCGACATGCGGCTGAGGTTGCCGCCGCTGAACAGGTTGATTAGGCCGAGGACCGAGCCCTGCGTTTCGGCGAACAGCTGCTGGAGCAGGCTGGTGTTGATGCCGGGCGTATAGATGAAGGAGCCGACGCGATAAACGGCCAGCATCGCCAGAGTAAACAGAACGCGATTGCGCAGCTCCGGCGTGCGGACAATATTGCGAATGGCTTCGCCGAGCTTCCTCATCCGACGAGTTCCGCCTTGCCGCCGGCGGCCGCAATTTTCTGGCGCGCCGACTGGCTGAATGCATGGGCCTGGACGGTGAGAGCGACTTTCAGATCGCCATCGCCCAGAATTTTGACCGGCATCGAGCGTTCGCGCACCAGACCCGCCTGGCGCAGCCGCTCGGGCGTAACGGTTTCACCGGCGGCGAAGCGGCCCAGGTCGCTTACGTTCACCGCAGCGAAATCATGGCCGAAAATATTCGAAAAGCCGCGCTTGGGCAAGCGGCGGTGAAGCGGCATCTGGCCGCCCTCGAACCCGCGGCGCATGCGGAAACCGCTGCGCGATTTGCCGCCCTTATTGCCACGGCCGGAGGTTTTGCCGAGCTTCGAGCCCATGCCGCGCCCCACGCGCACTTTCCGGTGGCGCGAGCCGGCCGGCGGATGAAGATTCGACAGGCTGACGGAGGAGGATTCGTTCTCGGTCACGATTGGGTCTCCGGCGTCACCTCGACGAGGTGGCGCACTTTGAGGATCATTCCGCGAATGGCCGGTGTATCGGGCCGCACCACGGTTTCATGGAGGCGGTGCAAGCCGAGACCTCGGATCGTTTCGCGGAAGTGGATGGGATGGCCGATCGCGCTGCGCACCCAGCGGATGCGGAGGCTTTGCGGCCGGCTCGATGCGGATTTTTTCGCTCTGGCCATATCGTCGCGCTCGCTATGCCGTCGCCGTCTGCGGCTGTTGCTGTTTGCCGCGCACCTCGGCCACTTCGGAGGCGTTGCGGAGCCGCAGGAAGGCGTCGAAAGTCGCCTTGATGACGTTATGAGGGTTGGACGTGCCAAGCGATTTCGTCAGCACGTTGCCGATGCCGGCGACTTCCATCGCGGCGCGGACCGGGCCGCCGGCGATGACACCGGTGCCTTCGGGCGCGGGCTTCAGAAGCACGCGGGCCGAGCCGAACCGCCCGACCACCGAATAGGGGACGGTGGACCCTTTCAGGTTGATGCGGATCAAGTTCTTTTTGGCCTGCTCGATGGCTTTGCGAATGGCCATGGGCACTTCGCGGGCCTTGCCCATGCCGAAGCCGGCGTGGCCGGACTGATCGCCGACGACGACGAGAGCGCTGAAGCTGAGGTTTTTGCCGCCCTTGACGACTTTCGTCACGCGGTTGATGGAGACAACCTGATCCTTGAGGCTCGCCGCATTCACTTCGACGGGCCTGCGAACCGACAACGCTTGTTTCAGTACGTTCTTGGACATAAGTCAGAACCCGAGTCCTGTCTCGCGCGCGGCTTCCGCCAGCGCTTTCACGCGTCCATGATACTGGTAGCCGCCGCGATCGAAAACCACAAGGCGGACGCCAGCGGCCTGGGCGCGTTCGCCGATGAGCTTGCCGACGAGCTTGGCGGCGGCCAGATTGCCGCCGGTTTTCAGCTGCTTCTGGAATTCGGCGTCGAGCGAGCTGGCCGCAGCGAGCGTGCGTCCGGCCTGATCGTCAATCACCTGCGCGTAAATCTGGCGCATGGACCGGAAGACCGCGAGGCGCGGGCGTTCCGGCGTGCCGCGAACGCGGCGCCGGACGCGCCGGTGCACCTGGCGGCGATGGGCGCCACGAGTGAGCTTGCGAATCGGTACAACGGCCACGAATCCTCCCTTTACTCGTTAGGCTCCGGCCTTCACGCCGGCCTTGCCCGCTTTCTTCTTCAAACGCTGGCCGGCGATCTGGATGCCCTTCTGCTTGTAGGGATCGGGCGGACGCAGGCTGCGGATGTTCGCCGTAACCTGGCCGACCAGGCCCTTATCGGCACCGATGACGGTGACGTGGGTCTGGCGATCCACAGTGATATCGATGCCGGCGGGAATCGGGAACTCGACCGGGTGCGAATAGCCTAGGCTGAAGACGACGGCACGGCCCTTGATTTCGGCGCGGTAGCCGACGCCCACGATATCCATTTCCTTTTTGAACCCCTGGTGTACGCCGGTGACGGCGTTGGCGACAAGCGCCCGGGCCAGTCCGTGCAGCGCGCGCTGCTCGTCGCTCTGGCGGAGCGCGACCAGGTTTTCGCCCTGCCGCTCGAACCGGATGCCGCGCGGCACGACGACCTCGAGTTTACCTTTCGGCCCTTCCACCCGGACTGAGGTTTCGGCGATATCCACCTTCACCTTGGCGGGAACGGGAATCGGTTTTCTGCCGATGCGCGACACGTTACCAGACCTCGCAGAGAACTTCACCGCCGACGCCGGCGCGACGCGCCGCGTGGCCGGTCATCAAACCGCGGGGGGTGCTCAGGATGCTGATCCCGGTCCCGCCCATGATGCCTTTGATCTCCGTTTTGCCGACGTAGACGCGGCGGCCGGGGCGCGAAACGCGCTGGAGATCGCTGATGGCGTTGCGGCGCCCGCCGGCGGATTTCAGGAAAACGCGCAGCGTCTTCTTCGCCTTGGATTCCTCGACCACCTTGTAGGTGGAGATGTAGCCCTCTTCCTTGAGGATCCGCGCGATTTCCACCTTGAGGCGGGAACACGGGATCTCGACGCGCGGCTGGCGGCCGCGGGCGGCGTTGCGGATCCGGGTGAGCATGTCGCTGATGGGGTCGGTCACCATATCGGCAGCTCCTACCAACTCGCCTTGATCACGCCGGGGACTTCGCCCCGCAGCGCGCGCGAGCGGAAACAGATGCGGCACATCTGAAACTTGCGCAAGAATCCGCGCGGGCGGCCACAGATGCGGCAGCGGTTGCGCATGCGAATCTTGTACTTCAGTTTCTTGCGCGTCTTGGCGAACTGACAGGTTCGCGCCACGTCGTTCTCCTTTAGCTTCGCAAGGGCAGCCCGAGCAACCGCAGCAGCTCGCGCCCTTCCTCGTCGGTTTGGGCGGAGGTGGTGAGGCAGACGTTCAGTCCTTTCACCTTGTCCACCCGGGTGTAATCGATTTCGGGAAACACGAGCTGATCGCGCAACCCGATCGTGTAGTTGCCGCGGCCGTCGAAAGCGTTCGCCGGCAAACCGCGGAAGTCGCGGACGCGCGGCAGAACGATATTCGCCAGGCGGTCGAAAAACTCGAACATGCGCTCGCCACGCAGCGTGACCATCGTGCCGATCGGCATGCCTTTACGAATCTTGAAATTCGCGATCGACTTCTTCGCGCGGGTGATGACCGGCTTCTGGCCGGTGATCTGGCCGAGTTCCTGGGCGGCGACGTCGAGCAGCTTGATATTCTGCGTGGCCTCGCCCATCCCGATGTTGACGGTGATGCGCACCAGGCGTGGGACCGCCATGCGGTTCTTGTATCCGAAGCGCTTCATCAGCGCGGGAACTGTTTCCTTAACGTAGCGTTCGTGCAGGCGGCTCATCGTCGGCTCACTGATCCAGATTCACGCCGCAGCGGCGGCAGATCCTCGCGCGGGTGCCGTCGGCGAGGAGGTTGCGCCCGATGCGGGTGTGCTTGCCGCAGCCCGGGCAGACGACCAGGACGTTGGAAATGTCGATCGAAGCTTCCTTTTCGACGATCCCGCCGCGCACGTTCTTCGACGGATTCGCCCGGGTGTGGCGCTTGATGATATTGACGCGCTCGACGGTGACCCGGCCGCCGGCGATGCTGAGAATCTTCCCCGTCTTCCCTTTATCGCGCCCGGTCATCACGCGCACGGTGTCGCCGCGGCGGAGCATCGTTTTCGTCGCCACGGTTACCAGACCTCCGGGGCCAGCGAGATGATTTTGGTGAACTTCTTTTCGCGCAATTCGCGGGCAACCGGCCCGAAGACGCGCGTGCCGACGGGCTCGCCAGCTTCGTTGATGAGGACGGCGGCGTTGTCGTCGAAGCGGATATAGGTGCCGTCGCGGCGGCGGTGCTCCTTGCGCGTGCGAACGACGACCGCGCGCACCACCTTGCCTTTCTTGATGCTGCTGTCGGGAGCCGCTTCCTTCACCGACGCCGTGATCACGTCGCCCAGTCCGGCCTTGAGGCCGGTCGCGCCGCCGATGGGCAGAATGCACGTGATGCGCCGGGCGCCGGAATTATCGGCCACCGTCAGCCATGTGCGCATCTGAATCATGGATTGTTACTCCCCCCGCCAGCCGCTCGCCCGCGAGACCACTTCCACCAACCGCCAGCGTTTCAGGCGGGAAATCGGGCGGGTAGCCTCGATGCGGACGGTATCGCCCGGCCGGGCCTGCTGGTGCTCGTCGTGAGCGTAATATTTTTTGACGCGGCGCAGCACGCGGCGGTACAGGCGATGCTGCACCGTCCGGGTGACGCGCACGACAATCGTTTTCTGCATCTTCGAGCTGGTGACTACGCCGACCAGCGTCTGCCGCCGGTTCTCGTGCGGGCGAGTGGCCGCGGCCTGTTGCGTTTCAGCGTCCATGAGTTCCCTTCCGGGCCACGCCCTTCGCCCCGAGCAGCGCCTTGACGCGCGCCAGGTCGCGCCGCGCCTCGCGGTAGCGCTTCAGGCCTTCCATCTGGCCCGCGGCAATCTGGAAGCGCAGCCGAAACAATTCCTCGGAAAGCTCGTGTTCCTGCACGTCGAGCTCCTCGGTATCCATCTCGCGAAACTTTTCTATCCTCGACGCCATCACGCCTCCCCGCCACGGCTGATGAATTCGGTGGGAATCGGCATCTTGTGCGCCGCCAGGTCCAGGGCTTCCTTGGCGGTCGCGCGATCAATTCCGGCCATTTCGAACAGAATGCGGCCCGGCTTGACGACGACCACCCAGCGTTCCACCGCTCCCTTGCCCTTGCCCATGCGGGTTTCCGCCGGTTTTTTCGAGAACGGCTTATCGGGAAACACACGAATCCAGAGTTTGCCCGAGCGCTTGATGAAGCGGGTGATCGCGACGCGGGCGGCCTCGATCTGGCGGTCGGTGATCCAGGCGTTTTCGAGCGCTTTCAGGCCGTATTCCCCGAAGGCGAGCGACGAGCCGCGCCACGCCTTGCCGTTGCGGCGGCCGCGCTGCTGTTTCCGGTACTTCACCTTTTTCGGCATCAACATGGCGGTTTCCCTTTTGCCCCGGCCTCAGGCGACCGGCTCTTCCAAGTGGAGGCCGTCGGGGCGGTTTTCGCCGCGATAGACCCAGCACTTGACGCCGATCACGCCGTACGTGGTGTAGGCCTGCGCGAAGCCGAAATCGATATCGGCGCTCAGATTCTGCAGCGGCAGCCGGCCCTGCAGGTACCATTCCTTGCGCGCGATTTCGGCGCCGTTCAGCCGGCCGGCGACGCGCACCTTGATTCCCTTGCAACCGAAGCGGAGCGCAGAATCGACCGCCTTGCGCATGGCGCGGCGGAAGGCGACGCGTTTTTCGAGCTGAAGCGCGATGGATTCGGCGACGAGCTGCGCATCGAGTTCCGGGCGGTGCACTTCCTGGATGTCGATGTGAACTTCGCGCTTGGTGCGCTGCTGGACTTCATTTTTCAGCTTCTCGATTTCCGAGCCTTTGCGGCCGATGATGATGCCCGGTCGGGCGGTGAAGATGCGCACGACGAGCTTGTTGGCGGCACGCTCGATGTCGATCGCGCTGACGCCGGCCGAAGCGAGACGGCTCTTCAGGCGTTCGCGCAGCTGGATATCCTCGTGCAGCAGGTCGGCGTATTCCCGGCGGGCGAACCAGCGCGAGCGCCAGCCCTTGTTGTAGCCAAGCCGGAAACCATAGGGATGGGTTTTCTGTCCCATAGTTACTTCTTCTTCCCCCGTTTCTTCAATTTCTTCTCAATCTTTTCCTTCTTGCGCGCCTGCACCTTCTGCTGCTGGCGAGCGGTTTCGAGCGCGCGCCGCATCTTTCCGCGGGTGGTCGTCGGCGCCTGGGTGCGTTCGACGGCCGAGCCGGCATGTTCGGCGACGGCGACGAGGATATGGCTGGTGCGGCGCACGTAACCATGGGCGCGGCCAAAGGGAGCGCCGCGGAACCGCTTGAGCACCGGCCCGGGATCCACCGAGCAACGGCTGATGAAGAGACGGTCCACGTCGAGCGAACTGCCGGCGTCCTCAGCTTTGCGCTGGACGTTGGCGATCGCGCTGCGGAGCGTTTTTTCGACGTCGCGGGCGACGCGCTTGCGCGCGGTGCGCAGCAGCGTGAGCGCGCGTTCGGCGCCGACGCCGCGAATCAGATCGATGACCAGGCGCGCTTTCTGCGGGGACACGCGGACGTAGCGCGCGATCGCCACTCCCTCGAGCGGCTGCGGGACCGCCATCGGCTCGGTTGCCATCGCTTAGCCCTGCCCTCCCGCCGGTTTGGCACCGCCCGCGGCAGGCGCGGCAGCCGGAGCGGCGCCCGGAGCCGGCGCGCCGGCGACGCCGGCGGCCTTTTCCATGGCGGCGTGCACGGCGTGGCCGCGGAAACTGCGAGTCGGAGAAAATTCGCCGAGCTTGTGCCCGACCATCTGTTCGGTGATGTAGACGGGAATGAATTTCCTTCCGTTATGCACGGCGATCGTGTGTCCCACCATTTCCGGCAGGATCGTCGAGCGCCGCGACCACGTCTTCACCACTTTCTTTTCGTTCGTCTGATTGAGCGCCTGCACCTTGCGGAACAGCGGCTCGTCGACGAATGGTCCCTTCTTAAGTGAACGCGCCATCAAAAACCCCTTACTCGAAAACCCGGCGCAGCTTCAGCCACTGCGGCCGCCGCACCCGGCGAAATCCGCGCACCGGACCGGGAACGCGGTGCGAGCGCGGGCAAAACGGGCAAACGAAGCGCGTATCGGGCGCGCTGGGCAGCATTTCCGCGACCACCGCCCAGCCCGGCTTGCACACGCGGTAGAGCACGGTGGGCACTGGAGCCGGAGCCTTGCGCGAGGGCGGACGAGCCGGCACGCGAGCGGCCGCGAGCGCAGCCGAACGCCTGCGCCGGGCCGTCCGGGCGGTTCGCTTTGTCGTTCTTCGCGCCAATCGCATCTCTTCTCAACACTCCTCGGTCAGGGCTTGCGCCGCTGCACGATGTAGGGATCGCTCTTGGTCCGATGCCGCGTTTTGCCGCCAAGCGTCGGATATCCCCAGGGCGTTTGCGGGTGGTTACCCTTCACGCGGCCTTCGCCGCCGCCGTGCGGGTGATCCACCGGATTCATCACCACGCCGCGAACGGTGGGCCGGATGCCCATCCAGCGCGAGCGGCCGGCCTTGCCGATCGTGACGTTTTCGTGATCCACGTTGCCGACCTGGCCGATCGTCGCCATGCATTCGAGGCGCATGCGGCGAACTTCGCCCGAAGGCAGCTTCACCAGTGCGAAATCGCCTTCCTTGCTGAGCAGTTGGGCCGCGGCGCCCGCCGCGCGCACCATCTGGCCGCCGCGGCCGGGATAGAGCTCGATATTGTGAACCATCGTGCCGGGCGGAATATTGCGCAACGGCAGACAGTTGCCAGGCAGAATATCCGCTTCGGCGCCGCTCAGGACCGCCATGCCGACTTCGAGGCCGATCGGGCGCAGGATGTAGCGCTTTTCGCCGTCGGCGTAATGGAGCAGCGCGACGAGCGCCGAGCGGCTGGGGTCGTACTCGACTGCGGCGACGCGCGCCGGCACGCCGATTTTGTCGCGCCGGAAATCGATGCGGCGGTACATGCGCTTGTGGCCGCCGCCGCGATGCCAGGAACTGACCTCGCCGTGGTTATTGCGGCCGCCTGAGCGCTTGAGCGGCTCGAGCAAAGCCTTTTCCGGCCGGTCCTTGGTGATCTCGGTCTTGTCGAGCACCGTGAGGAACCGGCGGGAAGCCGTGTACGGTTTGAACCCTTTCAGGGGCATCGTTCAGCCCTCCGCCCGCTTGCTGGAAACAGCGGATTTACAGATTCTCGGCATACTCAATCATCTTTTCTCCGGCCGCCAGGCGGACGTAGGCTTTTTTCCAATCCGCCCGGTAGCCGCCGCGCGCTCCGCGCCGGCGAAATTTACCGTGAAAGTTGGCGGTGCGAACCGCGGCCACTTTCACCTTGAAGATTTTCTGCACCGCTTCCTTGATCTGGGTCTTAGTGGCCTGCGGCGCGACCTCGAAGACGACGGTCTGGAGCGTTTCCTTCGCCGTCAGTCCCTTTTCGGTGATGATCGGGCGGCGAATGATCTGGAATGCGTCGGTCCTCATCACTCGCCTCCGTTGGCGGGCGCCTTGCCGGCAAGCGAAGCGCCCAGCCGCAGCGCCGCTTCCTTGGAAAGCACCAGCCGCTCGTGCCGGAGAACATCGTAGGTGCCGAGTTTGGCCGGACGGGTCAACTTGACGCCATCGAGATTGCGGCTGGCAAGCTCGAGATTGCGATTTTCGCCCTCGGCCACCAACAGCGCCGAACGCCCGGTCTCATCGAACCGATCGAGGATCTGGCGCAGCGCCTTGGATTTGTGCGATTCGAGCGCCCAGCCGTCGACGACGGTGAGGCGGCCCTCGGCGAGTTTCGCCGAAAGCGCCGAGCAGAGCGCTCCGACCACCATCTTGCGCGGCAGGCGATAGGAATAATCGCGCGGCGACGGACCGTGCACCGTGCCGCCATGGCGCCAGAGCGGCGACCGGATCGAGCCCATGCGGGCGCGCCCGGTGCCTTTCTGCCGCCAGAGCTTGCGCCCCGCGCCCTGGACTTCGCTGCGGGTTTTCACCTTGTGCGTACCCGAGCGAGCCGCGGCGCGCTGCCAGCGAACCGCCGCGTGCAGCAGGTGCTGATTGACCGCAGCGCCGAAAACGGCCTCGGCGAGCTCGACTTCACCCACCGGTTTGCCTTCGAGATTGACCACGCTTACAACCGGCATTTCGCCCTCGTCACTTTTTCCGCTTCGTTTTCCGGACGATCACGTAGCCGCCCGTCGGGCCGGGAACCGCGCCGCGCACCAGCAGCAGATTTTCCTCGGCGTCGATCTTCACCACTTTGAGATTCTTCGCGGTCACCCGCTCGTGCCCCATATGGCCGGGAAAATGCTGCCCCAGCCAGACGCGCGAGGGAAACGAACTGGCGCCGATGCCACCCGGGGCGCGATGGAACATCGACCCGTGCGTTTCGTCGCCGCCGCGGTAGTGCCAGCGCTTGACGCCGCCCTGAAAGCCGCGGCCCTTGCTGACGCCGACGACGTCGACCAGTTCGCCTGGCTGGAACCCGTCCACCAGCACGCGATCGCCAGGCTTGGTTTCCTCTTTCGATTCCTCGATGCGAATTTCCCGGAGGAAACGCATCGGCGGCACCTTGGCCTTGTCGAGGTGGCCGCGCTGGGCCTTGGTGAGCCGCTGCGGCTTGACAAATTCGACGAGGCCGAGTTGCGCGGCGTCGTAGCCGTCGCGGTCGCGCGTGCGCCGGGCCACGACGACGCAAGGACCCGCCTGAATCGCCGTGCACGGCACGACGGCGCCGTCGTCGCCGAAGACCTGGGTCATGCCGAGCTTGATTCCGAGTATGCCGTTGACCGCCATGGCTTCCGCCTATTTCGCCTCGTGTTCCGGGCCGAACGCCTTGATTTCGACGTCGACGCCCGGCGGCAGATCGAGCTTCATCAGGGCGTCGACCGTGTCCGGCGTCGGCTCGAGAATATCGATCAGCCGTTTATGGGTGCGGAGCTCGAACTGCTCCCGCGATTTCTTGTCCACGTGCGGCGAGCGCAACACCGTCCAACGGTTGATCGCCGTCGGCAACGGAATCGGGCCGGCGACGTTCGCGCCGGTCCTCCGCGCCGTGTCAACGATTTCCCGCGCCGATTGATCGAGCACGCGGTAATCGTACGCCTTCAGCCGAATCCGAATTTTGTCTCCCGCGGGCATCGGACTATTCGATCACTTGAGTGACCGCGCCGGCGCCTACGGTGTGGCCGCCTTCGCGGACCGCGAACCGCAGCCCCTTGTCCATCGCTACCGGCTGGATCAGCTCGACCTCCATCTGGATATTGTCGCCGGGCATCACCATTTCGACGCCGTCGGGCAGCTTGATCGTGCCGGTGACGTCGGTGGTGCGGAGGTAGAACTGCGGCCGGTAACCGGTGAAGAACGGCGTGTGGCGGCCGCCCTCCTCCTTTTTCAGGACGTAGACTTCGGCCTTGAATTTCGTGTGGGGCGTGATCGAGCCGGGCTTGCAGATGACCTGGCCGCGCTCGACCTCGTCCTTTTCAATGCCGCGCAGCAGCAAGCCGACGTTGTCCCCAGCCATGCCTTCGTCGAGCAGCTTGCGGAACATTTCGACGCCAGTAACGACCGTCTTGCGCGTATCGCGGAAGCCGACGATTTCGACTTCCTCGCTCACCTTCACGCGGCCCCGCTCGACGCGGCCGGTGACGACCGTGCCGCGGCCGGTGATCGAGAAGATGTCCTCGATCGGCATCAGGAACGGACGATCGACATCGCGCTGCGGCTCGGGGATGTACTTATCGGCCGAGGCCATCAGATCGAGAATCGACTTTTCCCACTTCTCCTCGCCGTTCAGCGCGCCGAGCGCCGAGCCGCGGATCACCGGCACTTCGTCGCCGGGGAAGCCGTAGCTCTTCAGCAGCTCGCGCACTTCGAGCTCGACCAGCTCGAGCAGCTCGGGATCCTCCACCGCGTCGCACTTGTTCAGGAAGACGACGATGTAGGGCACGCCGACCTGGCGGGCGAGCAGGATGTGCTCGCGGGTCTGGGGCATCGGGCCGTCGGTCGCCGCGACCACCAGGATCGCGCCGTCCATCTGCGCCGCGCCGGTGATCATGTTCTTGATGTAATCGGCGTGGCCGGGACAGTCGATATGGGCGTAGTGGCGGTTTTGCGTCTCGTACTCGACGTGCGCGACGTTGATGGTGATGCCGCGCGCCTTTTCCTCGGGCGCGTTGTCGATCGAGTCGAACGGCTTGAACTCGACCGAGGTGTTGTACTTCGACAGCACCTTGGTGATCGCGCTGGTGAGCGTGGTCTTGCCGTGGTCAATGTGGCCGATCGTGCCGATGTTCAGGTGCGGTTTCGACCGCTCGAATTTCGCCTTAGCCATGACGTTCTCTGCTCCTCAAATTTCGTGACTCGAACTCTCTCGCCGGCTCCCACTCACTGGACCCTAACGGGTGGCCCGGCCGGTGGCACGAGCGACAATCTCCTCGGACACCTGCGCCGGAACCTCCTCGTAATGCGAAAAGTGCATGCTGAAACTGCCCCGGCCTTGCGTCCGGCTGCGCAGTTCCGTCGCGTAACCGAACATTTCGGCCAGTGGCACCTGGCTGCGGATGATCTGGCTGCCGGCGCGGCTTTCCATGCCGAGGATGCGGCCGCGGCGGGAGTTTAGATCGCCCATGACGTCGCCCATGTATTCTTCCGGAACCACCACTTCGACGCGCATCACCGGCTCGAGCAGGCGCGGATCGGCTTTCTGGCAGCCTTCGCGAAACGCCATCGAACCGGCGATTTTGAACGCCATTTCCGAGCTGTCCACTTCGTGGTAGCTGCCGTCGACCAGCACGACGGCCACGTCCACCATTTCGTAGCCGGCCACCACGCCGGTTTCCATCGCCTCGGCCACGCCGGCCTGAATCGGCGAAATGAATTCCTGCGGAATCGCGCCGCCGATGATGTGATTGATGAAGAGCAGGCGGCGCTCCTTGTCGAAATGCCATTTGGCGCGGGCGCCGGCGAGCTGCTTCACCCAGGCCTCGATCTGATCGGTGGACACTTCGTGCATGTCCTCGTGATCGGCGGTGGGCAGCGGATGCACTTCCATCTTCACGTGGCCGTACTGGCCGCGGCCGCCGGTCTGCCGGATGTATTTGCCCTCGCTTTCGGCGTTGCGGCGAATCGTCTCGCGATAGGCGACCTGCGGGCGGCCGACGCTGGCAACCACACCGAATTCGCGCATCATGCGGTCGACGATGATTTCCAGATGCAGTTCGCCCATGCCGCTGATCAGCGTCTGGCCCGTATCGGGATCCACGTGAACGCGGAAGGTGGGATCTTCCTGGGCCAGCTTGCCAAGCGCCATGCCCAGGCGGTCCTGATCGGCCTTGGTTTTCGGCTCGATCGCGACGGAGATGACGGGCGTCGGGAATTCGATTGGTTCGAGCACGATCGGCTGGTCTTCGTCGCAGAGCGTATCGCCGGTGGTCGTATTCTTCAGGCCAACCACCGCGCCGATCTCGCCAGCGTAGAGCGCCTCGATTTCCTCGCGCTTGTTCGCGTGCATGCGCAGCAGGCGGCCGATGCGCTCGCGTTGGTCCTTGGTAGAATTGAAGACGGGGGTTCCCGCCCGCAACTCGCCCGAATAAACGCGGACGTACGTCAGGCTGCCGACGTAGGGGTCCGACTGAATCTTGAACGCCAGCGCCGAAGCCGGCTGATCGTCGGCCGCGCGGCGCACCAGCGGCTCTTCGCCGTCGAGCGAAGTTCCCTCGACGGGAGGAACATCCGCTGGCGAGGGCAGGAAATCCACCAGCGCATCGAGCAGCGGCTGCAATCCCTTGTTCTTGAGCGAGGAGCCGACCAGAACCGGCACGAGCTTGAGCGCGAGGGTCGAGCGGCGCAGCGAAGCGCGCAGATCGCCTGGCGTGAGAGCGTGCTGCTCGATGTACTTGGCGAGGACCAGGTCGTCGTGCTCGGCGATGTAGCTGACCACCTTTTCGCGGTGCTCGACGTAGAAATCGTGGTCGATCGCCGATGCTTTCAGGCCGCGCTCGATATCGGGCCGGGTCTTGAGGAACGCCGGATCCCACAGTTTTTCGAGTTCGATGTATTCGTATTTCGCGCCGAGCGTTTCCTCGAGCCAGATCACCGCACGCTCGTCAATGAAATCAATCACGCCAACGAAACTGTCTTCCTTGCCGATCGGGAACTGCAGCGGCACCGGGTGGGCATGCAACCGGGTTCGCATCGTGCGAACGGCATGATCGAAATCCGCGCCGATGCGGTCCATTTTATTGACGAAGGCGATG
>JAKAOH010000026.1 GCA_021812285.1 Acidobacteriota bacterium
TTTCGGCGAACCGGCGCCCGTGAACGCGCCGCGGATGTGCCCGAAGAGCAGCGATTCCAGCAAATCCACGGGCATCGAGCCGGTATTGATGGGCACAAAGGGCCGCTCGGCGCGCGGCGAAGCCGAATGAATGGCCTTGGCGATCAGCTCCTTGCCCGTCCCGCTTTCGCCGTAAATCAACACGGTCGAGCGCGAGCCGGCTACCTGCCGCACCAGATCGAGCACGGCGAGCATTTTGTCGCTTTTGCCGACGATATTGGGAAAGTTGTAGCGCTGCTTGAGCGCACGCTTGAGCTGCAAATTCTCTTCGCGCAGCCGCCGCGTATCCACCGCGTGGGAAACCAGTGCGAGCAGCTCGTCGTTGGACCACGGCTTGGTGATGTAATCGAGCGCGCCGCTCTTGAACGCTTCCCGCGCCATATTGATCGAGCCGTAAGCGGTGATCAGGATGACGGAGGGCGCGGCGTCACGCGAGCGGATTTCCTTGAGCAGATCGAGGCCGTTGCGGTCCGGCAAGCTGACGTCGAGCAGAGTGACGTCGAACGGCCGCTCGTCGAGCCGCGCCAGCGCGGCTTCGCCCGATTCGGCGACCGTCACCTGGTAGCCTTCCGACCGCAGCAGAAGATCGAGTCCTTCGCGGATTTCCAGTTCGTCGTCTACGACGAGGATCGAAGGCTCAGGCATGGACCGGTTTCGGGGAGACGGGGAACTCGAGCCGGAACGTCGTGCCCCGGCCGATGTGCGAATCCACGGCTACCCTGCCGCCGTGCTCGCGGACGATTCCGTAGCTGACGGCGAGTCCCAGGCCCGTGCCCTGGCCGGACACTTTCGTGGTGAAGAAGGGATCGAACACGCGGCCCAAGTGCTCGGGCCGGATGCCGTGTCCGGTGTCGGAAATGTGGATTTCCACGTGCGAGTTCACGCGAGAGGAAACGACCGTCAGCCGGCCGCCGCCGGACATGGCGTCGCGCGCGTTCAGGAACAGGTTCAGGAAAACCTGCTGGAGCCGGTTCGCATTGCCGAACACGGCCGGCAATTCCGAATCGAGCAGCAGATCCACTTGAATTTGCGAAGACGTCAGCGGATGACGCACCAGCGCCAGCGTTTCCTGGATCACGGCGTTCAAATCCACGTCGGTGAACGCGGTGCTCGCGGTGCGCGAGAAGTTCAGCAGGTTCGAGGTGATTTCGCTCGCGCGGAACGTCTGCTTCACGATCTTTTCCACCAGCGCCTGCCGCGAATCGCCCGGCTCGATCTGCCGCGCCAGCATCTGCGCGTAATTCGAGATGACGGCGAGCGGCGTATTCACTTCGTGCGCCACGCCCGCGGCAAGCAGCCCAAGCGAGCTGAGCTTTTCCGTCTGCCGGATTTGCTCCTCCAGCCGCACGCGCTCGGTGATATCGTCGAGCAGGATCAGCCGGCCCAGCTTTTCGCCGGTTTTGCCCACCAGTGGCGCGATCGCCACGTTGAACACCATTTCGCCTGCGGCCGCGCGAACGGGAATCTTGTAGACGCGCGCCGCGCCGCGCTCCGGCTCGCTCGATAGCGCGATTTCCGCGCCGAGTTCAGGTGGCAAAATCGCTTCGAGCGGCTGGCCAATCGCCGCCTGGCGCGCCACGCCAAATCGCTCTTCCAGAAACGCGTTCCAGCTTTCGATGCTGTCGTCGAGGTCGGTGGTCAGCACGCCTACAGAAAGCGACGCGACGATGCTTTCGCTGAAATCCTTCAGCCGCTCGATCTGTCCGGCTTTCTGCTCGAGCGAGGAGTAGAGCCGCGCGTTTTCGATGGCGATGCCGATGTACCCGCTCAGCGTGAAGAGCAGGCCCAGATCGTCGCTCGAAAGGTAATCGCCGTCGGTCGTTTTGCCCAGCCCGAGCACCGCCACCACGCGGTCGCGCACCCGGCAGGGAACGAAATACGGCAGGCCGAGCTGACCGAGCGTGCGGCGCTCATCGGCCGTCAGGCCGGGCGCGTCCGCGGATTCGTGGAAGAGGTATTCGCCGCCGAGCGTCAGCTGTTCGAGAAATCCCAGATCCAGCGCGCCGGACCATCCGACGCCGAGCGAGCGCGCCAGCGCGAAATGCTGCGATTCGGGCGGATCCTCGATGAAGATGGCAAGGCGATCGACCCGCAGCGCGGCGGAAACGCGATGCAGCAGCGACGCCAGCAGCGGTTCCAGGCGAACTTCGGCGGTCAGCGTGCGGCCGAATTCGACGAGCGTACGGCGATGATCCAGCCGGTCGCGGTAGAAGAAGCGGTCCAGTCGTTCCTGCACCCAATCGCGCAGCGGCTCGAAGAGGAAACCGGCGGCGACGATCGCCAGAACCACGCCCGCCGGACCGGTGGTCCATGCCGTGTGAAACAGCCAGCCGATGCCGGCGACCAGGGCGAAGTAGACGAAAACGACGCCCGCGGTCGCGGCCGTATACGCCAGGCCGCGCTGCAGCATGATATCCACGTCCATTAGCCGGTAGCGAATGATGGCGTAGGCGAAGGCCAGCGGAATCAGAGCCAACGAGAAAACGCTGGCGTTCATCCACGGTCGCATCGTCGCACCGGAAAGATACGGCGCGATGTAAAACGCGAGGAAAGGCGTGATTCCCCCAGCGATGCCGGCCGAAGCGACTTTCAATTGCTGGCGAACGAGGCCGGTCGAGCGCAGATAATTGCGGAAAAAGAGCGCCGCGGCGCCCAGCGTGAACAGCGCCAGATAGCCGAGTTCGATTCGGTCAAGCGTCAAGCGCGCGCCGAGCCATGGAGTAAAGCCGAAAAGGCCCATCGCCACCGAAACGTGCAAAGCAACGAGCGCCGCAGGGATTCCATAGACGAGGCCCACGCGCACTTTCGAGCGCCGTCCCCCCTCGGGAAACACCATCGCGAAATGCAGCAGCAGCGCCGGCGCCAGCAGCATCGCGGCCACGTTCGCCCAGTACACTTCGGCGTCGAACGCCGAAAGTTTCCCCGAATAGTGGAAGCTGTAAAGGATGAACGAGGCCAGGCAGAACAGGTAGAAATGCACCGCGCGCGGCGCGTTCCACCGGCGAATGAAGATGAAAAGGCCGATGAGCAGATAGATCAATCCGACGGCTCGCAGGAAATTTTCCGCCGCTAGGGGTTTCGGCGCCGGTTCGGTGATCACTGGAATGGCCAGCGTTTCGCCCTGGCGCACCACGCGGTATTCGAGTTGGCGCCACAGGCCGGCGTGATAGAGCGTCCGCGTGACGTCCGTGGCTCGCTCGATGGGCTGGCCGCCGATCGCTTTCAGAATGTCGCCGCGCTCGATTCCCGCGTTGGCCGCGGGAGAGCCCGGCGTCACTTGGCGCGCGACCACCCCCGCCGAAGCGTCCCACCACACCACGCCGTCAGCGGGCAGATTGAAATGGAGACGCTGCTCGAAATTCAGGAATGCGAAAACGACCGCCGCGATTGTCAGCAGCGTGAGCGCGACCGTCCGCAGACGGACGGCGACCGACGGCCGGAAGACTCCGGCCGGGCCTGCCTCCAAAGGATGGCTTCGCCTCGGCATCGTTTTCCACGCGGATCGCCCGCAGCCTCGCCCCTGGCCCGGAAAGCGCTTACGTTACGCTGGCCGAGCAGCCGTCAAAACTGAACAGCAAACCCTCCACGGATGGCGCGGGCCGCCGGAATCAAAATGGCGCGGCCGTCGCCGGTTTCCAAACTCACGTAGCCCTGCGCGAGCAGATTCCGAACATCAATCAGGGCGACGATCCGGCAGCAGAACAGGCTGGGGAGCGGCTGCCGCACGCTCACGTTCCAATACGGTTCGATCCCGGTGAGGTCGGCTCCGAAGGGATCGGGCTGATTGAGCACGGGCCCGCTGATCCATTCGTAGCCGCTCGAAATTTCCGTCCCGGTCCGCTGGATGCGTCCGGTGAAGCGGCCGCCCAGCATCTGCCGCGGCCGCGCAACGATTTCCTGCCGTAGCGCCGCCTCCGAAAGAACGCTTCCATCGGGAGCCAGCGCCCGCGCCCATCCGTAGAGCAGCGCCGTCTGCCAGTTCGGAGAAATCTGGCGCTGATAACTGACGCGCGCGCCCCAGGTGTTGAGCGAACCGCCGTTGTACACGAAGGAATCGGAGAACGGATCGGCGATGGTGTTGTAGTCCTCGATCGGGCCGCGGCCGAAAATGGCCTCGTGACCGTCGCTATCGTGATAGACCGCGGCGGATAGCGTCGCTAGCGGGCCGAGCGTGTGCTCCAGCCCGAGTTCCTCATGCCAGGGATGGTCGAGAACCAGATGCCCGTCGCTTTCGACCGGCGTCGGGAAAGCCTCCAGCGTGTCGAGCGGGTCATCGCGCCCATCGGGAGATTGCGATTCCGGATTCGATGCGAGCTGGAACGAAGCGATCCAGCCGCCCAGCGGCGCCAGTCTCAGCCGCACCTCCGGTCGCGCCGAAGAATCCGTGCCATCGAACATCGCGACGACGTACTGACCGCCGTAGTCGAGCTCGGCCCCGTTCGAAAACCGTACTCTGCGCAGCGAATTGATTTCAAAGCCGCGGAACGCCGGGCCGTTCGAGGTGAACTGCGACTGGCGGAAAACAATCGTGGTGGAATCGGCGGCGTGGCGATCGTTCGGGCTGGGGCGAATCCATGTGGCGGCGACGCCCCCGCTGGCCGAGTCCTGGTAACCGAGCGAGCCGGCCATGAGCAATTGGTCGCTGCCGAAATCCTGGCTGTAAACGAACGAAGTCGCGCCCAGCGGATCGGTTTCGGCTGGCGACCACGCCGAGAGCGAACCCGAAGTGAGTTCGGCGCGGCCATGTGGCGCGCGCGCGGCCTGGCGGGCCGCTTCGGCGCCGGTTGGCTCTTCGCTGAAACGAAGCACGGGCCGCGTGATCGAAGCCGAGCGGAGCACCCACGCCCACTCCTGGGCGTCGCGGCGCGCGCGCGGATCCCGGCGGAGTTCCTCCACCGAGGAAAAAAGCGAGCCCAGTTCGATGCGCAGAACGGTGAGCTGCCCCGCGAGCACCTGCACGTGGGATTGGAGCGCCGGCAGGAAACCGACTACGCGCACGCGGACGGAATAGAAGCCGGGAAGCAGCGGCGTCGAGGAGAAAATCCCGCGCCCGTTCGTCAGGAGCTTCAGCGAATCGCCCGGACGCGCGACCGGCGTCACCACAACCATGGCGCCCAATTGCGGCGTCCCTTCGGCGATCACCACGCCGCCGAGTCGGCCCTGCTGCGTCGCCGCCGCGGCGGGAAGCGCCGCAACGAATCCCAGCAAAAGGACCGGCAATAGTGCGCGAAAACGCATTCCGACTACCTCTGGACTTCGCTCACCGCGACTTTCCGGGCCGGTTTCACCGTGAACTCTTGCGACTGCACCAGATCCTTTTCCGCCACGTTGTCGTGGACGGTGATCTGCAGCTTGTAATGGCCCGGAGCGAGCCCGGAAAGCGGCATTTTCTTCTCGATGTTCAGCTGCTCGCCGGTGTCGCCGAGCTGCGCGGCGGAATCGGTCTGGTTGAGAATGACCTTTTTGCCGCGCGTAATCAAGTAATTGACGCTGGCGTTCGAGTGGTGCGTCTTCGGGTCCATTTTCAGGTTGTAGACCTGCATGTAGAACCCAAGCGTCTCATCGGACTTGAACGTGTCGTTGAGCCGCGGCCGCACCTTCACATCGCCCAGGACGAACTGGCCGAGGCCGATATCGTTGGCGGAAACGCCCTCGATCTCGTCGGCCAGAATCAGCGTGCTCGAACTGAGTTTCGTGTCGGTGTATTGCGGAACGGGCAAGCGCGTGTTGATCACGCCGACGTTGCCGCTGTTCACGTCTTTCACCACCAGATCCAGCCGGTACAGTCCCGGCCGCAGCGGAACCGCCTTCTGGTAGATGGATTGGTCGTCGAGCGATTGCTGGAGCAGTGAATTCGGAATCTGGCGGGTGACGGTGTCTTCGAACGTCTGCGCCACGCGCCCGCCCAGCGTCGAAACGCGCCCGAAAACGTGCAGCGTCGCCGTTTGCACGCCGTCCTTTTCCTTGAACGACATTTCGCGGTTCGGAATTTCCACGGTCACCGGAACCAGGTCGGTTCCATCGGTGATTTTCAGCACGTCGAATCCGTAATGGAACGGCAGCTCGTTCCGAATCACGCGCGAAGTCACCAGCGCTTCCAGGTCCTTGAACTTCACCGGTGGCGGCCGGAAAATCTTCGCGTAGAGTTCCAGCCGGTTGAATTCGTTCATGGATTCGGGCGATCCGCCGAGCGGCTGCGCGTCGTGCGTGCCGTCGGTGTTCATGAAGCGCTGCGTCTTGCTCGCAAGCCCCATCGCTTCGAGGTCGGTCAGGCCCGCGCCGGGAACGTAGAGCAGCGCGTCTTTCGCCGAGGGGTCCATCGTCAACTGGTATTCGCCGGTCATCGTCGGATCGACGAATTCCAGCACGACGTTTTCGCCGATTCCCGGCAGGTAATGGTAGGTCCAGTCTTCCCACGGATAGGTGGTCGTTTCGCCGCCGCCTTCGCTCGCGGGCCGCTCGTAAGGACCGCCGGAAGGATGCGAATCAACCTCGTCGGGAGGGCCCCACATGATGTAAATGCGGCCGCGATCCGTCTTCCAGCCCGGTTCACCCGAGGAGTAATGCTCGTTGGTGTAGGCGACGCGGCGATAGAACTCTTCCTTGAACGTGTTCACTTCCGAGCCGGGATCCGGATTGCGCCGCGCCCAGAAATTCTCGATGAATTGTTCGCGCTCTTCGTTCGTCTGCAGCTTGCCGAAGGCTTTGCGTTCCTGCGGCGTGATGATGTAGGAGACCGGGCCGTTCAGCCAGCGCTGGTAGGGATTTCCGAGTTCCTTCATCAGTTCCTGTTCGCGTTTTTTCTGTTCCTTTTTGCTGCGCTGATGGTCGGAATCCTGGCCGTGACTCGCGGGAGTAAAGACGAGTATCAGTCCGAAGGAAAGCAAAGAGACGAGTACAACTCTGAGACCACGCATGGGCTGGCCCCCTGATTGGGCGTAGAACGTCAAAATTTTAGTCCTTTTCGATTACCCGCGTCAACACAAGCAGTTAGCCCCGCGGAGTCCCATGCCGAACTGGCGACCAGGAGGGTCCTGAAAAAGCAAAAGCCCGTCCCGAAGGACGGGCCTTTGGCCTGAAAGCTCTTTGGCGAATCGGTCGGAATCCGTTGATCGGACCATCTCACCGCGCCGCGCGCGGGGGACGGATGAAACCTATCAGAACCCGTAAGGAACGAGCCGGGCGGCAGCCGCCTGCCTCGTGAGGGGCAGGACAACTGCCAAACCTTTAGAAAGGAGGTGATCCAGCCGCAGGTTCTCCTACGGCTACCTTGTTACGACTTCACCCCAATCAGGGACCATACCTTGGGCGCCTGCCTCCCTTGCGGGTTGGCTCGGCGACTTCTAGTACAGCCCCCTTTCGTGATGTGACGGGCGGTGTGTACAAGGCCCGGGAACGTATTCACGGCGTCGTTCTGATACGCCATTACTAGCGATTCCAGCTTCATGCAGCCGAGTTGCAGACTGCAATCCGAACTGAGCGCGCTTTTTTGCGATTGGCTCCCCCTCGCGGGTTGGCAACGCTTTGTGGCGCGCATTGTAACACGTGTGTAGCCCCGGACATAAAGGCCATGCTGACTTGACCTCATCCCCGCCTTCCTCTCCGTTATCCGGAGCAGTCTCCCTAGAGTGCCCGGCCGAACCGCTGGCAACTAGGGACAGGGGTTGCGCTCGTTGCGGGACTTAACCCAACACCTCACGGCACGAGCTGACGACAGCCATGCAGCACCTCTACCGGCGTTTCTTGCGAAAAGTCCCGATTTCTCGGGATGGTCGCCGGCACTTCAAGCCCGGGTAAGGTTCTTCGCGTTGCGTCGAATTAAACCACATGTTCCACCGCTTGTGCGGGCCCCCGTCAATTCCTTTGAGTTTCAACCTTGCGGCCGTACTCCCCAGGCGCGGAACTTAACGCGTTAGCTGCGGCACGGACCCCCAACGGGGCCCACGCCTAGTTCCGATGGTTTAGGGCTGGGACTACCAGGGTATCTAATCCTGTTTGCTCCCCCAGCTTTCGTCTCTCAGCGTCAGTTGCGGTCCAGGGAGCCGCCTTCGCCTCCGGTGTTCCTGCCGATATCTACGCATTTCACCGCTACACCGGCAATTCCACTCCCCTCTCCCGCACTCTAGCGCGGCAGTTTCGGAAGCAGCCCTGCAGTTAAGCCGCAGGATTTCACTTCCGACTTGCCACACCGCCTACAGACCCTTTACGCCCAGTCATTCCGAGCAACGCTGGCCCCCTACGTTTTACCGCGGCTGCTGGCACGTAGTTAGCCGGGGCTTTTTCTGCCCGTACCGTCAAGGCCGGCCAAGCCGGCTTTTCGTCCGGGCTAAAAGGGGTTTACACCCCGAAAGGCTTCATCCCCCACGCGGCGTCGCTGCGTCAGGCTTTCGCCCATTGCGCAAGATTCCCCACTGCTGCCTCCCGTAGGAGTCTGGACCGTGTCTCAGTTCCAGTGTGGCCGGCCACCCTCTCAGGCCAGCTACCGGTCGTAGCCTTGGTGAGCCGTTACCTCGCCAACTAGCTGATCGGCCGCGGGCCCCTCCTCAAACGCCCTCGCGAGCTTTGATCCCGGCCGCTTGTGTGCCCGGGATGTTATGCGGTATTAGCCCGCCTTTCGACGGGTTGTTCCACATTCGAGGGAAGGTTGCCCACGTGTTACTCACCCGTTCGCCACGCGCCAGCCGTATTGCTACGGCCGCGCGTTCGACTTGCATGTGTTAGGCACGCCGCCAGCGTTCGCTCTGAGCCAGGATCAAACTCTCGTTTGAAACCTGGATCCTCGATCCGCGAAACAAACCCGGCAAGCCGGGTGGTTCGCTTCGAGGAAAATAGACGGTCGCTCGGCTCGTTGAACCGAACGGGTTCTGATACGCTTCGTCCGCCCCAACAGTTTTTTACCCTGTCGGGACAGTCCGAACTGTCATTCATTCTGACCGATTGTCAAAGATCTGGCCCCCTGGCCAGCAGGAGGACGTACAGGCAATTCCCCATATTACGCAACCAGCCTCTTCATGTCAAGCCGTTCGTCGCTCTGAAAATCTGCCGGTCGCTGTTCAGACTCAACGCGATGGTGTCTTTCCTCCGCTCAGATCCCAGCCGGGATGAAACCGCTGGCGTCGTCACGTCAGTGGCGATGCGCCACGCGCAAAGCGCTCGTCGAAATCTGCACGGGCACGGTTTTTCCGCCAAACGAAACGTAGATCATCCCGACGCCCACGCACGCTCCGCCCGGCCCGCAGCCGGTCCCGACCGCCGTAACTACACCGTACCGATTCACCGTCGCCACCTTTGTGTCGCTGCTCGTGTAAGTGATCTTGGTGGATTCCGTGATGCCCATAGACGTGCCGTTTGCAAAGCCGCCCCGAACGGTGAGCGGGAGGCTTTCGCCCGCGCGATGAAACACAAGCGAAGAGAACTCGACGTTAAGGTTCGTGATCGCGGCCCCCGGTTCAACGTCCAGCGCCTGCGAATCGGACGCGAACACGGAGCCGGCGCCCCGAGCACCGGAGGCGCCGAATGCGCCGAAGGAGTAGAGTCCGGCGCGGTTGATTGTAGTTGGGACGGTCACTGTGAACCGAAAGCACGGCTGGCTGACGCAAGCGCTGGTCTGCAGCGGGAACTGGGCCAGGAGACCGACGAATGTTGGGGCGACCCCAGGCAGCGGCGCCACGGTCACCGTGATGACGTCGCCCGGACGCACGACGGTTCCATCGGCCGGGGACGTGATCTTCAGACCCTTGACGATCTTGTCATGCGCCCGTGCGCTGACCGGCAGAAGCGCAAGCAGCCCCGCGACCGCAATCCGACCGACGCGCCTGCACCTTCGACGGGGTTTCATCTTCGCGAAACTCCTTCCTGTCCCGGGCGCTCCGCACTATTCCCAGGCGGATCGGAACCTGCGACCGGGCCAATGCGGCGCCTTGGCTGAACAAATTTGCAAAGCGCGTAGCAGATCAGCGAATACCCCGCGGCGTCGAGCGCCCACCCCGCAAGCAAGATCTGCGTCGCATACCTCAGAATGTCAACCCCCCGCGCGTCAAGCGGCGCGGCGACCGCGACCACGCCGGGCCAAACCCACGGCGTGAGCAACACTCCGACGAGGGGGGACCACGGAAACACGCGGGAAAGCCACACACACGCGAATACCCACGCAGTCCCAGCCAAGAGGCACCCGACCGCACGCGGAGGTAGAACTCGGTCAACCCACCGGAACCGCCGAAGCGGGCGCACGGCGAGCCCGCCGACAAAAAGGAAAAGGGCGTACGCAAGAAGGCCGAGCGCCAGTCCTCCAACGTAGGAGAAGGCATGTCCACTCATGCGGAATTTCCCCGCCGCGCCGGGCGGTTTCGGGCGCGCCCCGCCCAAGCCGCGAGAATCTTACCGCAATTGCTCGCTCCAAGGTATCATCCCAACGCGCATGCGCCGGCAAAAAACAAATCGGCCAAACCGCAGCCTCGCGCCCGCTGGCGTGGTGTTTTTGGCGCTCCTCGCTCTTGCTTCATTTGGGGCGCCTCTCCGCGCACAGAACCAGACCGTTGCGGTGGGGAATCCAGCACAGGCAGAGGCCAAGATCGTTTTTTACTACGACGCCAATCCGGAGATAGTGGCTCGGTGCGGGGAATTTCAGCAGGCGGATATTTTCATTGATGGAGCGAGGGCGCACCAGATTGGCGTGTGGCACGTGTGGCAAACCGAAATAGCGCCGGGGGTTCACGCGATCGGCGCCGACACGAGCAAGGGCAAAGGGGCCAGCGGGACGTTCGCCGCCGGGCAAACCTATTACTACGGCCTGATCGGCCACCCGAAATTCGGAATTTCCTTTCTTATTCCCCTGTGCGCCGATTACCAGATAAAGGTCGGCGAGATGAAACCGAAATCCAAGGAATACAAAAAGGCGACGGCGCTCGTGGGCAAGCCCCGCACGGATGAAACTATGTGGACGCCTCCGCCGCAGACCGTCGAGATCAAACTTGTGGACGGGAGAAACGGTCGTCACATGGGGCGCAGTTCCGTGGACGTGTGGGTGGGGCACGAACGCAAACCCGCAATGATACTTGCGACGGATGAGCGCGGCGTCGCCAGGCTACGCCTTACCCGCACGGACAGCGAGGTAAACGTTAGTGATTGCAAAGGTATGTTTACAGACCTGAAGCACATCCGGAGCAAGAAAGAGGAGGAAGAATTCAACAGGAAATTCAAGGACTGCGGAGGTTCTGGCGCTGTGGTGAGCGATCCTGTTGTGAAATACGCCGGCTCTATCTCGATCAACCTCCCTCTCTCTCTGTTGGAAGACATGGCATACGTTCCATGCTGGGTGGACGCGCGCAAGGACAAGTACTCCTGGCCGCCCATGACGAAATTCTCCATGAAGGAGGTGCTGGAGCACGGCGTTGTGACGGTGAACAGATGCGGCAAGGCTACCGAATCGCCGAAGCCCGGGCTGCTCGTCCTCTTCCTCAGACCTCCAGCTTCTCGGGAACAATGGCGGCAGATCTGGAATTACTGAGCGTCGCATAGACAGGCTATTCGAGATTGCGCTCAGAAAGGACTCGGCGGTACACCACGCACTTTTTCAACCCACCGGCGCACTTGGAGGCTACGCGGTGAAAGCGCGGCTCGCTTAAATGCCTGGCCGGGTAGGCCAGGACCTTTATGAAGACCTACCCACAATTGCAGCGTACGCGGCAGCGGGCGGACCGGACGAGGAGGCCGACCCCGAGCTCGCGGCGGACGCAGACCAGATAGCCAGTGGCCACGCCTACGAAAAGCACGCGGGCGAGTTCGGAAACCCGTCGCGCGGGCAGTTCAAGAACATGATCGAGGACACCATGAAACACCCGACGGAAACTAGGCAACTCGCGCAGGGGAGGGTAGCCTACTACAGCCAGAACACGCGCATGCTGGTCATCGCGGACCCGGCCAGCCCAGACGGGGGAACCGCCTTCAAGGCAGTTCCCAGCAGAACTAACGAGATCCGCTAGGGAGAACGTAAGATGCGTATCCTCTCAACCAGCCGCCGCGCCGCCTCAATCGCGCTGACCCCACGCGAACAGAGATGCTTCATAAACGCGCTGGGCGAGGCCCGCGACACCCACCAATTCCCCGCCCTCGACTTCCCGGCCAGGATCGGAATCGCCCGCGAGGCGGCCGGCCGCCTCCTCCAGGCGATCCAAGAAGCCCGCGCGCGGGACCGCATGCTCCAGACGACCCTTACCTGGCAAGAACTCGGCGCCCTCCGCGGAGCGATGCAGGTGGTCTCCGATGAAATAGAAGATTGGGAGTTCGGAACCAGGCTCGGCGTTTCGCGCGACGAGTGGAGCGAGGTAATGCGGTCCCTCGACGAGGCGCGGTCTCATGCAGCAGAGCCCTGATCGTGCGGGGAGCCGCTCGACAGCCCGGATCGGAGAGAGCGCGACGTACCCCAAGGCGCTCGGCCAGCGCCGGCCGTCCCCCGATAAAAACGAAGGCGTTGCCAAGACGCAGCGAATCGCACCGGTGCTGGGGAGCACCTCTTGCTTGCCCGGAGACGTTGAGGACCAAAGCTCCGAAATGGTCACGGTGAATCACTTCCCGGTGCAATCGCTCCATCAACCATCCACACGGTCCAAAAAGCAACCACCCCTTACGTAGACCCACCCCTCGCGCTCCGAGTCGCATCGCGCGAAAATGTCGTCGCTTGCTGAAAAAAGGTGGCCGATCACCCGCGCAAAGGAGGAAGCACCGCATGCCGGGAAGCAGCTGGAGAAGGAAACTCATGATCCGAACTTCCGTCACCGTTTCATTCGAGCCCACGAGAGCCGCCAAGCCCCAGGGTGACCGGCCCAAATCCGCTCGGCGAACAAATCCCCAATGCCAATGCGGCTTTCGAGCGATTCGGGAAGAAACAAAACACCGCTCTCGTGACGCCCTCCACCGTCCACCCAGTTGGGTGTATTCCATTGAAAATACGGGCATAACGGGAGAAAGAAACCCATTTCGTCAGGCCCTGCGAGTGACACCCTCCGCCTTGCGCAGCAATTCCGCGATCCGGGCGAGTGCTTTGCGGGCTGCGGCGGACATGGGCTGGCCGGCAGCCCCGGACGTTTCGCGCACCGAAGTCCACGTAGAAGAGGCTCAAAAAGTGACACCCTGGAAAAATTATCCTGTTGAAACAAAACCACGTACCGGTTTTTTTGCTCGACAACCTGTGACACCCTGCGGAGCCGTCTCGCACTCTCCCGCCAGCCCTCGAAAATCGGTCCCGACCGGCTCCCCGAAGCTCTTCCAACCGGATCCCACTCGCGTCGGCTCGATTCGATTCGCTCCTGCTCCATCGGCCTTTCACGCTCCAATGGCAACGGGCGACTCTGCTTCCCGCAAACCGGGCATTCTCGTTTTGCGCCGATATTCCTCGCACCGCGCTTGTCATTGCCCGTGGTTTTGGTGTATGAAAGCGGCTGCCCGGGTCCGATCCGGGAAATCGTCCGTTTGTTGCCGCGAGGAAAATCGAATGCGTTTGTCCCGTTTTCTTATCGGTCTTGCCGTCGTGCCGATTTCGCTTTGCCTGTTTTCCGTTTCCGCCCTGGCGCAGTTCCGGCCGCAACGGCCCACTCCCAACGATTTCTTTCGCTACAGCTATCAGGAAAAGCTGCCGCCAAAAGGTTCGTTGCCCAGCCCGGTCGAGCCGCCCGCGCCAAAGATGGTGATCACGCATCACCAGATTACGCTGCATGGCCAGGAGCTTCGCTACACCGCCTACACGGGCTTGATGCCCATTCGTAACGTCACCACCGGCGTCACCGAAGGGCAAATGTTCTACGTCTACTACGCCAAGGATGGCGTCACCGACATCGCCAAGCGCCCCATCTTTTTCGTCTTCAACGGCGGTCCCGGCTCGTCCACCATCTGGCTGCACATCGGTGGCCTCGGCCCGGTGAAGGTCGCGCTCGAACCGAACGGCCTGGCTCCCGCTCCGCCATATCATTGGGAAACGAATCCCGATACGCTGCTCGACGCCGCCGACCTGGTTTTCATCGATCCGATCGGCACCGGTTTCAGCCGGCCGTCGAAGCCCGATTGGGGCCCGAAATTCTGGGGCGTAAGCAACGACAACGCTTCGGTCGCCGAATTCATCCGGATGTTCCTCGTTCGGTACAACCGCTGGGAATCGCCGAAATTCGTTTGCGGTGAAAGCTACGGCACCACGCGCGCCGCGGATCTTTCCGGCTACCTCACCAACCAGGGCATCGCGCTCAACGGCGTCATTCTGCTTTCCACGATTATCGACACCGATTCGCTCACCGGTGACAACCACTACGTCAACTATCTGCCGACGATGGCGATGACCGCCTGGTATCACCACGCCTTATCGCCCGCGCTCGAAAAGCTCACGCCCGTCGAAATGGCGCACAAAGCCCAGCAGTTCGCTTCCACCGAATACCTCGATGCGCTCTACGAGGGTGACCGTCTGCCGGCGGCGCAGAAACAAAAAGTCATTGACGATATGTCGAGCCTCACCGGTCTTTCGCCGACATTCATCGCCGATAACGACATGCGCGTTTCGCTCTGGCGCTTCATGGCGGAGCTGCTCCGCAGCCGCCACTTGATCATCGGCCGGCTCGACAGCCGTTTTACCGCCTACGCAACCGACGCCGGCTCGAACCAGCCCGGCTTCGACCCGAGCGATTCGAACATCACCTTGGCGTTCCCGCCCGCGTTCATGGATTACCTGAGTACGCAGCTCGATTACAAAACCGATCGGCTCTACTACGTGCTCGGCGGAGGCATCGGGCCGTGGCCGGGCAGCTACAACGTGGTGCCCTCGCTCGAACAGGCGTTCGCCGAAAATCCGAACATGCACCTGTTCGTCGGGATGGGCTACTACGATTTCGCCACGGTCTACTACGCGGTGGAATGGACGCTGGCTCACCTGAGGGTTTCGCCCGAAATTCGCGAGCACAACATCATGACCGATCACTACCTGACCGGTCATATGATTTACATCGATTCAAAAGCTTCGGCGCAGCTGCACGGCGATATGGTGAAGTTCATCGCGTCGGCTGTGCCGGCGCGTTAAACTGCCGGTAGCGACGGGGCGCTCACCCGGGTGTCCCGCCGGTCATTTGTGGCGGCGTGGCGCACGGGGTGGCGCGCGCCGGGGGAAAATGACGAACGCAGGGGCAAACGCCGGTCGTCGGGTTGCACTCGTCACCGGCGCAACGAGCGGCCTTGGCCGCGCAACCGCAATTCTGCTGGCGGAAAACGGTTGGCGTGTGTTCGCCGCCGGCCGCTCGCCCGAGCGGCGCGATTCGCTCGAAAGTCTTGCCCGCGAGCGCGGCCTCCCGCTCGAAACCCTCGAAATGGACGTCACGTCGGACGCCTCGGTGGAAAGTGCGTTCGCCGAAATGGCGCGCCGCGGCGCCCCTTCGCTCGACGCCGTGGTCAATAGCGCCGGCATCGCCATCGTCGCGCCGATGGAGGAAATCCGGCCCGAGGACCTCGCTCGCCAATTCGAAACGAACGTGTTCTCCGCCGTGCGCGTCTCTCGCCGCGCGCTTCCCGCCATGCGCGCACGCCGCGGCGGCCGCATCGTCAATATGAGTTCGGTCGCCGGCAAGGTGACGATGCCGCTTTTCGGTCCGTACAGCGGGAGCAAATTCGCGCTCGAAGCGGTCAGCGACGCGATGCGCCTGGAACTGACTCCATTCGGCATTCAGGTGGTGGTGATCGAGCCGGGCTACATCCGGACCGATATGGAGCGCGCCGCGCAAGAGCTTTCCGCCCATTACGTGGCCGGTGTGCCCACCAGCCCCTACCGTCACGTCTACGAGGGATTCCGCCGCGCGTGGTCCACGAACACCCGCGGCTCCGGGGACCGTCCCGAGGACTGCGCCCGCGTGGTGCTCCGCGCGCTGACGGAAAGTGCGCCGCGCCCGCGCTACGCCGTAACGCGCGAAGCCAAACTCACGATTTTCTTCCGCCGCGTTTTGAGCGATCGAGCGCTCGATCGCCGCCTGCTCCGCGCCTGCGGTCTCGACGGCCGCAACGGCGCCTGACGCTGCGAACATCAGCGGCGGCTGCCCGCATCGCCTCTCGCCCTCCACAGCAAGAACGTTTGTCATCCTGAGGGACGATGCCCTGAGTCGGCCCGAAGGACCCCGAAAACTCTGCAGCGCCGTCACCAGTAAAGCTAAGCCGCCAGAAGCCGTTATTCAAACCGTAGCGCCTGCGTCGGTTCGATGTGCATCGCGCGCCGCGCCGGCAAATAGCAGGCGACGAAGGCCACGACGGCGAGGCCGAGTGGCACGGCGATGAACGTGAGCGGGTCGGTCGGGCTGACGATTAAGAAACTCGCTGCCAGACGTGCCGCTCCCAGCGCTCCCGCGAGCCCGATGACGAGCCCCGCTCCCACCAAAACCGCTCCTTGCGCGAAAGTGCTTTTCAGAATTTGCGCCGGGCGCGCTCCGAGCGCCATGCGAATGCCGATTTCCTGCATCCTCTGGCTCGCTGCATACGAAGTGACGCCGTAAACACCGACGAGCGCGAGAACCAGCCCCAGCAGCCCGAGCGCTGCAGCAAGCACCGCGCCAAACCGGAACAGCAGAAAGCCACTCCCGCTGATCTCTTCCCGCATCGTTCCTACGTCAAAAACCGGCAAGCCCGGGGCCAGACTCCGGACGAGACTCCGCACTTCGGGAATCACGCTCGCCGCCGGGCCGAGCGTCCGCAACTGGAGCGTTGCGTAGGAGCCGAAATTTTGCGCGAAGGGAACGAAAAAGAAGGGCGCAACCTTGCCGAAAGGCGCGAGCATCCGTCCGTTTGCCACCACGCCCACCACGTCCAGCCAGTGTCCTGCCGAGTAATGTGTCATCCGAAATTTCCGGCCGATCGGGTCTTGATTCGGCCAGAATCTCTTCGCCATCGCTTCGTTGACGACCGCCACGTACTGCGCCTTCCGGTTGTCGGCATCCGTGAATGTGCGCCCGCGCACAAGCGAAATCCGCATCGTCCGAAAATAGCCGGGTGAAACCGAATTGAAGTTCACCAGGGGCTTCGGCTGTCCCGGCGGCGCCGTGTACCCCTCTACGCCGATAAAATCCATTTGCGGCGTGTACGTCCGCATCGGAATCGTGAAGGCCAGCGCCGCCGATCCGACGCCCAGCAAAGTTCGGGCGCGTTCAATCATCTCTTTGTAGAATACTCGCGCCTGCGCGTCGCTATAGCCGATTTCGCTCGGGTCCATGCTCAGATTCAGCACGTGCGCCGGATCGAATCCCAGATGCACCTGCTGCACGCGTTGCAGGCTCCGCGCGAAAAGCGCCGCAACCACCAGCAGCATCAACGAGCCGGCTACCTGGGCCACGACCAGTGCACTGCGCAACCGCTGGCGCCCGCCGGCCACGCTGCGCCCTCCTTGATGCAAAATCGCGCCGGGTGCCACACGCGAGGCGCGCAGCGCCGGGAGAATCCCGACCAGGACGCCGGTGAGCAAAGCCGCGCCAAAAGAAAATAGAAACACGCGCCAATCAAACGGGAAATCCAGCAGCAGCGGAAGCCCCGGCGAAAAGCTCACCGACCCGATCGCGCCGCAAATCCACATGCCGAGCAATAGGCCACCGGCGCCTCCCATCAGCCCCAGCAGCAGGCTCTCCGTCAGGAGCTGCCGCACCAGCCGTCCCCGCGTCGAACCGAGCGCCGCGCGAATCGCCAGTTCGCGGCCGCGCGAGACCGCTCGCACCAACAGAAGATTCGCCACGTTCACGCAAGCCAGCACCAGCACCATGGCAGCCAGCGCCAGAAACAGCGCCGCAACCTCCGGCACGGGATTCGGCCGCATGGGAAACGGCCGCGCAAGCGTTTCCGGTATCGCCGCCAGCGAGAATTTCGCGTCGCTTTTCGGATGCTCGCTCGCCAGGCGCGCGGCCACCACGTTCAACGCCGATTGCGCCTGTTTCACGCTCACGCCCGGCCGTAGCCGCGCCCAGATTTGAAATGGCCCGCCGTTACGGTTCTGGAGCAGCGACCTCGACATCCAGTTCTCCACCATCATCATCGACATCGGCAGATAGACCTGCGTCTCGATGAAAGGATAGACGCCGTGAAACCCTTTCGGTCCCACGCCGATCACCGTCACCGGATGCCCATTGAGTGAAACGCCGCGGCCAACGATTCCGCGGTCGCCGCCGAATTGCGATTTCCAGAACGCATAGCTCAGCACGATCTCCGGATGCGCGCTATACACGCCGCCTTCACTTGGCTCGATCAGACGTCCCAGCGGCGGCCGCAGGCCAAGCAGCGAAAAAAAGTTACTGGAGACGTAGGCCGAAAGAACGCGCTGAGCGTGACCACCCGAACCCAACCCGTCGAAGCTCGTCCGGTAAGTCGCCACGCCGGAAAAAACCGCCTTCGTCTGGCCGCGGATGTCGCGCATGTTCGGATACGAGAAATAGGATTCGAGCTTTCCGCCGCGCTGCTCGTACGCCAGCACGACGAGCTGGCCAGGATCGCGAGCGGGCAGCGGACGCAGCAGCACCACGTTGACGATGCTGAAAATCGCGACGTTGGCGCCAATGCCCAGCGCCAGCGTCAAAATCGCCGCCCACGTGAAACCGGGCGTTTTGCGCAGCATCCGCCACGCGTGGCCGACGTCGCGGAAAAATCCCTCGACGCTCGCCAACCCTCGCAACTCGTGGTTCGCCTCGCGCAGTTGTTCCGTTGCTCCCAGACGCAGCCGCGCCGCCCTCCGCGCCTCTTCGGGCGCCATGCCGCGCCGAATGTTCTCTTCGGTCAGGAGCGCCAGGTGCGTTTCGAGTTCCTGCTCGAATTCGCGGTCTTCGCGATTGCGCCGCGCGAGTCCGCGCAAGCGCGAAAATGCGATTCGCAGTCCGTCGAACACGGCGTCAACTCCTTTCCTCGAGCGATAGCATCCGCCCGATCGCGCCCGCGATCCGTTCCCAATTTTCCGTTTCCGTCGCCAACTGCTTCTTGCCTGCCCGCGTGATCGAATAAAACTTCGCTCTCCGGTTGTTTTCGGAGGTTCCCCACGCCGCCGAAATCCAGCCGCGCTGGAGCAGCCGCACTAGCGAAGCGTAGATGGTTCCTTGATTCACGCGGAGCGCGTCCCGGCTGATCTGCTCGATGCGCCGCGCGATCCCGTAGCCGTGCAGTGGCCCCAGCGCTTCGAGCGCCTTCAGCACCATCAGATCGAGCGTGCCTTGCAGGATTTCCGAACGGGATTCGTTCACAATTCCTCCTGTGGCTAAACCACAGGAGAATGCACCCATTCCTGTGGGATGTCAACAGGAAAGGCGCGCGCGGACGCAAGCTGGCGGGAAAAGGCGCGGAAGAATTCAGCCGGAGTGGAAAACGCTCTATACGCCCCAGCCGTAGCCTTCGGCCGGTTGCAGCGAATGCGCCATTTCGCGGCGAATCGCTTCGGTCATGGCGGCGAGGCCGATCGCTCGCTCGCCGGACGTCGCCAGGTCTGGCGTGCGCGCGCCGGTCGCCAGCGCGCGATCCACCGACCGCTCGATCCAGTCGGCTTCCTTGGCCAGACCGAACGATTCGCGCAGCAGTATCGCCGCGGAAAGAATCGCGCCGATCGGGCACGCGGAATCCTTGCCGGCCAGTTGTGGCGCCGATCCGTGAATCGGCTCGTAAAGCGCCGGACCCGAGCCGAGGCTGGCCGAGGGAATCAGGCCGATCGAGCCGGCGAGAGCGGCGGCTTCGTCGCTCAGAATGTCGCCGAACATGTTCGAAGTGAGTATCACGTCGAACTGCGCCGGATCGAGCACGAGCTGCATCGCGCCGTTGTCCACATAGAGATGGCGCAGCTCGACGCTGGAATATTCGCCCGACAGCCGGTCCACCGTGCGCCGCCAGAGCTGCGAGGTTTCCAGGACGTTCGCCTTGTCGACCGAATGCAGGCGCCCGCGCCGGCTTGCCGAGCGCTCGAACGCGAACCGGGCCACGCGCTCGATCTCCTTCACCGAATAGGCTTCGGTGTCGAAAGCGCTTTCGTCCCCGCCTTGTCCGTGATGGCCGCGCCGGCCGAAATAGATGCCGCCGGAAAGTTCGCGCACGATTTCCAGGTCCACGCCGCGATGGCGATCCGCCCGCAGCGGCGAAAGCCTGCCCAGCGCCGGGCGCAACCGCACCGGCCGCAGATTCACGAATAGGCCCAGCCGGCGCCGCAATTCCAGCAAACCGGTTTCCGGCCGCCGCCCGACCGGCAGCGCGTCCCACTTCGGCCCGCCAACCGCGCCGAGCAGCACCGCGTCCGCCCCGAGCGCGCTTTCCATTGTCGTTTCGGGCAAAGGTGAGCCCGCCGCGTCGATGGCCGCACCGCCAATCGGCTGCTCGATGAGTTCAAAACGATGACCCCATTCCTTGGCGCAATCCGCCAGGATGCGCGCCGCCGCGGCGGTCACCTCGGGACCTATGCCGTCACCCGGAAGCAATACGATTGTTTTCTTCACCATGGTCGTCTGGCCGCGCTACGCCATTCCTCCCGCCGCGGCCTGTTTCGCCTCCGCCGCTTCGCCATGCACCGCGCCTGGCGGTGCGATGCGCCGGGCGCGAATCGCGATTCGCAGCAGGTCGCGGTCGCTCACCGTCTTCGCGCGGTCGGCGAGTTCCATCACTTCGCGGTAGGCGTCTTGCAGCGTTTCGCCCTCGAGCGGGCAGCCGAGCTCTTCGAATCGGGCCCGCAGCGCGTTGCGACCGGAATGCTTGCCGATCACCAGTCGCCGCGCCGGCACGCCCAGCGCTTCGGGAGAAATGATTTCGTAAGTCAGAGGATTTTTCAGTATCCCGTCCTGATGGATTCCCGCTTCGTGCGCGAAGGCGTTCGCGCCCACCACGGCCTTGTTCGGCGGCACGGCCACGCCCGTGATTTCAGTGAGCAGGCGGCTGGTGGCGTAGATTTTTTCCAGCTTCACGTTTGTGCGCACGCCGAATCGCTCCGAGCGCACCGCGATCGCCACCGCCAATTCCTCGAGCGAGGCGTTTCCCGCGCGCTCTCCGATGCCGTTGATCGTGCATTCCACCTGCCGCGCGCCCGCGGCGACGGCCGCCAGCGAATTGGCGACGGCGAGCCCCAGATCGTTGTGGCAATGCGCGCTCAAGACCACCCCGCGCCCGGCGAGCTTTTCGGCGATCCGGCGAAACATCGCGCCGTATTCCTCCGGCGTGCTGTAGCCCACCGTATCCGGCAGATTGATGATGGTCGCGCCGGCTTCAACGGCCGCTAGGGCGACCTCCGCCAGATATTCGGGATCGCTGCGGCTCGCGTCTTCGGCGGAAAATTCCACTTCCGGCGCCCGTTCCCGCGCGTACCGCACCATCCGCGCGATCTGGTCGAGCGCCTGGCCGCGGCTCATCCGCAACTTGTGCTCCAGGTGAATGTCGCTGGTCGCCAGGAAAACGTGCACCCGCGGTCGCGCCGCCGGTTCGAGTCCTCGCAGCGCCGCATCCACGTCCGCCTGCGCCGCGCGCGCGAGCGCCGCCACGCGCGCCCGCCGCACCCTTCCGGCGACCGCTCGCACGGCGTCCAGATCGCCGGCCGAAGCGATGGGAAAGCCGGCTTCGATCACGTCCGCGCCCATCTCGTCGAGCTGCTCCGCCAGCCGAATTTTCTCCTCCGGCGTCATCGAAAATCCCGGCGACTGCTCGCCGTCGCGCAGGGTAGTGTCGAAGATGCGTAGCGTATCCATTTCGAGCGGCTCCTGTGCCTACAGGATGAGTGAACCGCCGCGGGGCCTAGGAGTCAATTTTATTCTTCTTGCAGGATTCATAACAAAGATTTATAAATACCGCATGGATCTTGCCGCCCTCGAAACCTTCCTCGCCGTCATCGAAGCCGGCAGCTTTTCCCGCGCGGCCGAAATCCTCCACCGCACCCAGCCCGCCGTGAGCATCGCGGTGCGGAAGCTGGAAGAGGACCTCGGCCAGCCGCTGCTGGTCCGGGGTCGCGGGGAGTTGAAGCTGACCGATGCGGGCCAGTTGCTGGTGGAATCGGCCGAGCGGATGCTGAACTTGCGCGAGCAACTGAAACGCGCGATCGCCGATCTGGGCGAGTTAAGGCGCGGCCAACTTTCGCTCGGCGTGAATGAAAGCTCGATTCACGCGATTCTTCCGGCGCTGGCGGCGTTCCGCAAGCGCTATCCCGACATCCCGATTGCGGCGCACCGGACGTCGTCGCGCGATGTTCCGCGCCAGGTGCTCAATTACGGGCTGGATCTGGGCGTGATTTCGTTCCTTCCTCAGGAGGCGAATCTTTCCGCCACGGAATTTTTCCGGGACGATCTCACGCTCGTCGTCTATCCGGGGCATGTGCTGGCGCGGCGCCGCGAAGTGGCGATCGGTGAACTGGGCGAAGAGACTTTCGTCGCGCATATCGTGGAATCGCCCTATCGCTGGCAGGTGATTCAGTTGTTCGCGCGGCATCGCACCGCGCTCCACCGCACGGTGGAACTGCCCACGATCGACAGCATCAAGCGGTTCGTGCAGATGGAAATGGGCGTGGCGATCGTGCCGCGGATGTGCGTGGGGATGGAACTGGAGCGGGGGACCCTGGTGGCGCTCAACGTTCCGCAACTGCGCATCGAGCGCCGGCTCTATCTGATTCACCGGAACGATCAGCCAATGGCGCATGCCGCCGGCGCGTTTGCGAAACTGCTGCTCGATCGTTCCCCGGAAGCCTCGGCGCACCACCGCGCCGCGCGCCACTAGCCGCCTGCCGACGCGGGCATTCCCCTTCTCCAGCAATCGGATTGGAATTCGGAATATTGAGGTGAGAACCGCCGGGGCGCCGCACGCGTCGCCCCGGACGCGAGATTTCGCGAGGCAGCCGTTTGATGGCTGCCTCGGCAATGGCTCCGCGCTAAGCGCCGTTATCGGAGTGCGACATCGCCAGAAGTGCTTCGGGCGTGACGCCCACCAGTGTGTCTTCCAGCGAGCCTTCAGGCACCGCCGTGCCCAGCGCGGACCAGGTCCGTTCGAACGAACGGCCGGCCGCAATGTGCGTCTGCGCCGCCTGCTCGATCTGGTTGCCGAGCGTCGTATAGATCTGGCGGAACTCGTCGAACTGCTTCTTCACCGCCTCCAGCCGCGCCATCATCCGCTTGGCGTTGTCCTCGAGTTCCACTCCCTTCAAGCCCACCAGCACCGCGCCGAGATAGGCATGGAGGCTGTTGGGCGAAACGGGCAGCACGCGATTGTGCCGGCAATACTCATCCAGGCGGCCATGCTCGTCCTCGGTCATCATTACTTCCATGAACGCGCTCTCCGACGGAACGAACATCAGCGCGAGGTCCAGCGTTCCCTCATCGGGAACGATGAAGGTTTCGGAGATCTGGTCCACGCGCTGCCGAACGGCCTGGGCGAATTCCCCTCGGGCCGCTTCGCCCTGCTGGGCGAACTTGTTGCAGGCTTCGAGCGGGAAATTGGCGTCGATCGCCACCATTTTCCGTCCGGCGTGCAGCACCGCGGTCGCCGTCGCTCCGCTCGAAAACTTGTGGTTGAATTCGTAGCCGCTGCGCGGAAGCATGTCGGCGAGCAGCGCATCGAGCTGCGTTTCGCCCAGAACGCCGCGGGATTTCGGGCCTCCGAGAACAGCCTGCATCGTCTGGGCGGCCTGCGTCAGTTCCTTGCCGGATTGCTGGACTTCGCCCAGATGCTCGCTCAGGCGAGTCATCACGGTCGCCGAGTTCCGCAACTGCTCGGAGACATCGCGTTGGGCGTCTGCGGTGATCTGGCTGGCGCTCTGCACCCCTTGCTCGAGCTCGCGCCTCACTTCGGCGAGTTGCTGCGTCACGGCTTGCGAGAGCTCGCCCATCTGGCCGGCCACTCCCTGGGCTTGGGTGGTCAGCATCTGCCGCATTTCCTCACGCACGGCCTTGAAATCGGTCGGCGGACCTCCGCCCCGGAGCCAGGCTCCGAGCGCGGCGGCCGCGAAGATCGCCGCTACCACCACAACCACAATGCCAACGACGCTCATGGGAGAATTCCTCCTTAAGAAGGCTATTTTACCGAGTTGTCACGATTGGCAATGCGTCCTTTTGTATTGATTTACCTGTTAGTAATAGTTCTAAAACTATACCCCTCCTCGTCCTGTTGACCCGACATCCGGGCGTTCCGCGGGTGATTTTCCGTCGAAAGGCTGGGCCTGCGGCTTGCGCAGTCAGGAAGTGGGCGAGGAGCGGTGGGTGTGATACTCTCGGCCACCAAGGCGGTTCACGAGGATTCGAGAATGATCGTACCAGCGATGATTTTCGCGGGAATGACGCTGCTCATCGGCGGCGTGCTCGGGTTTCTGTTGGGGCAGGCGCGCGCGCGGATGACCTACGAGGAGAAACTGGTCGCGGCCGAAGCCGGCCGCGCGGAGCTGGAAAGCCGCATCGCCGACCTCGGCCAGCAACTGCGGCAATTGGCGCAGGCGAACGCGGCCGCTGCATCGGCGCGAAAAAACCCGGCGGAATAGGCGAGCCATGAATGCGAGCGCTATCCTGCTGACGATTCTGGCGCTCGGCGTGGGCGCGCTCATCGGCTACCTCTACGCTTCCTCCCGTTCGCGCGCGAGCTACGATGCGCGGCTGCGCGAAGCGGAAACCGGCCGCGCCGCACTCGAAGCCACCACGACGGAATTGCGCAGCCAGCTCGAAGGCTTGCGCAGCCAATTTCAGGAACAGCAGAAGCGGTTGGAATCGGAGTCGGCCCAGCGCGTGGCGACCGAAACGGCGCTCGACGCGGCGGACAAGAGCCTGGCCGAACAGCGGCAGGCGTTCGAACAGACCAAGGACGAAATGAAATCGGTTTTTCGAGCGCTGGCCTCCGAGGCGCTTTCGGCGACCACACAGCAATTTCTGGATTTGGCCAAAGCCCATTTGGAAAGCGAACTGGAGCCGCGCCAGGTGGCCATCGCCGGTATGGTGAACCCGCTTTCCGACGCCTTGAAAGCTTTCCAGGTGCAACTCTTGCAGGTGGAATCGGCGCGCCAGGAGGCTTACGGCGAATTGCGCAGCCAGGTGCAGCAACTGGCGAACGTGGGGCGCGAACTGCAGGATAGGACGGGCACGCTGGCCTCAGCGCTCCAACAGCCGCGCGTCCGCGGCTCCTGGGGTGAACTGACGCTGCGCCGCGCCGTCGAACTGGCCGGCATGTCCGCCCACTGCGATTTTGCCGAGCAGAAAACGATCGCCGGCGAGACGCGGCTCCGGCCGGACCTGACCGTGTATCTGCCGGGCGGTCGGAGCATCGCCGTTGACGCCAAAGTGCCGCTGAAAGCCTTCACCGAGGCGTCGGAAGCCGCCAGCGAAGCCGAACGCCAGGAAGCCATCCGGCGGCACGTCCAGCTCGTGCGGGCGCACATCCAGCAACTCGGGTCGAAATCGTATTGGAGCGAAATGTCCTCGACGCCCGAATTCGTGGTGCTTTTCATGCCGGGCGAATCCTTCTTCAGCGCCGCGCTCGAAAGTGATCGGACGCTGATTGAGGACGCGCAGAGCCGCGGCGTGATTCTGGCGAGCCCGACCACGCTGATTGCGCTGCTTAAGGCGGCGGCCTACGGCTGGCAGCAGAAGAGCATGGAAGAAAACACGCGCCGCATCGCCCAATTGGGCCAGGTGCTTTACGAACGGATCGAGAAATTCGTCGAGCACCTGGGAGAGATCCGCAAGGGGCTCGACCGCGCCAGCCACTCCTATAACGACGCGGTCGGCTCGTTCAACGACCGGCTGCTGCCTTCCGTGCGCCGGCTCGGCGAACTGGGCGTTTCCGGTGAACCGGAACTCGCCGCCATCGAGCCCACCGAAGTCGAATTGCGCCAGCCGCCGCGCGAGGACGGCGCGAACCCTCCCGAGGAGTGATCCTCAGAAGTTGAATTTCAATCCAAACTGGAACTCGCGCGGAGAAAACGCGGCCGAGGGCTCCCCGGCCGAGCACGCGCCGCCGATCGGGTTGCAGAGCAGATTCACCGCGAGAACGTTGAACCGGTTGAACAGGTTGAAGGCGTCGGCGATGACCTCGATGTTGGCCGATTCGGTGACGTAGAACTTCTTGTCGAGCCGCAGATCAACGTTGAAATAGCCCGGCGTGTAGAACGTGTTCCGGCCAAGATTCCCGTCGCAGCCGTATGGCCGTATCGGGATCGTTTGCCCGAAGGGCGACTGCGCGGATTGCGGAATTCCCGCCGCGCAGGTGGTGGGCACGGAGAACGACACGTTTGGAATGTAAGGATCGGTCACCGAGCCCGGCGTTCCGGCGGGAACCACCGACGGCCGGTCCGTATTCGAGCTGAAGTTGAGGTTGTAATCGCTCCCGGTGATTACGGTGTAGGGCCTGCCAGTGCCCAGCTCGACGATCGGAGCGGCGTAGGAATTATCCAGCAGCTGTTTGAGGAAGCCGTGCTGCTTGCCGCGGTACGGGCTGGCGAAGATGGCGCTGGTGACCCAGCGGTGGCGCTGATCGAACGTGGAATTGCCCCACTCGAGATTCGGATACAGATTGTTTTGCGGATCGAGCAGCGTCGAAAGGTCGGTGGAATTATCCTCCGCGTGCGACCATGTCCAGCTCGATTGGAATTCGAATTCCTGCGAAAACTGCTTCGAGACCGTCACCGTCAAACCGCTGTAGCGCGACGCTCCGGAGGATTCCTGTTGCTCGACGTCGCTCCACGGCACCGGCACGCCGTATCCCGTCGGGAAGCCGGCGAGCTTGGCCAGCGCCACCAGGCCGCTGTAATCCACCGCGTTCGGTCCGGCGAAGGAGGGATTCGGGCCGGAAGGCCGGAAGAAATTGAAAACGGCCGGCGTGCCGATGTAGCCGATCGGCGAACTGGTGCAATTCGGGCTGCCGAATCCCACGCCGAGCACGCCCGGCTGG
>JAKAOH010000196.1 GCA_021812285.1 Acidobacteriota bacterium
GCTCACCCTCGCCTGCACCGCGACTCTTGCCGGCAACGCTACGCCGTTCGGCTCGATCGCCAGCCTGATCGTCGTGCAGCACGCCGGCCGGCGCGGCGGCGTGAAATTCGGCCAGTTCGTTCGCGTAGGGCTCGTGGTGACGTTGGTGACGACGGCCGCGGCGATCGCGATTCTCTGGGCGGAATACGCGCTGGGCCTGCACCCGTAAGCCGTGCCGCCCCTGCGGCACCGCTCGCTCGCGGGGCAGGCCCCGCGAAATCTACTTGCGGGCTTCGGCGAAGTTGTGCGTGGCCTGTTCCCAATCCACCACGTGCCACCAGCTCTCGATGTATTCGTTCCGCCGGTTTTGATATTTCAGGTAGTAGGCGTGTTCCCACACGTCCAGACCCATCACCGGCTTTCCGCCGTCGATCACCGGATTGTCCTGGTTGGCGGTGGATTCGATCGCCAGTTTGCCGTTGCGCAGCAGCAGCCACGCCCAGCCGGAGCCGAAACGCCCCAGCGCCGCCGCCGTGAATTTCTGCCGGAAATCGGCGAACGAACCGAACGATTTCTGGATCGCTTCGGCCAGTTCGCCCTTCGGCTCGCCGCCGCCGCCTTTTTTCATCAGTTTCCAGAACATCGAGTGGTTCATGTGCCCGCCGCCGTTGTTCCGCACCACGGTGCGAATCGCTTCGGGCACTGCCTCCAGCTTCCCGAGCAGTTCCGCCACGGAAAGCTTCTGCAAATCCGCGTGGCTCTCGAGCGCTTTGTTCAGGTTGTTCACGTACCCGCCATGGTGTTTCGTGTAGTGGATCTCCATGGTCATTTTGTCGATATACGGCTCCAGCGCGTCATACGCGTAGGGCAGCGCCGGCAGCTGGTGAGGAAAAACGTGAGCGGTTTGGGAAGCGGTAGATTCGGCCATCATCTCCTCCTTTGGGCTTTTTTTCCGTAACAGTAAGATTCAGGAAGCCGCCGCGAGGACGCATCCCGCGCCGCTCCCTTCCGGCGCGCCATTCGCCGCCGCATCGGCCGGGCGTAACCCCCCTGCGGTGCCCAAGCGAGCGGCCGGAAGCCGGGCTCTGCCTGTGGAGGGTCCGTCCGGAGCTTCCCCGCGCGAAGATTTCATTCTACCCCTCCCCCCGAGCCCCGCGCCACCATCCCTCCCTCCGCCCGCAAAAAAGTCGAAAATCTCCCGCGCTTGATTTCCTCATTCGTGCATCTAAACTGGAAGGGTGGGGTGCCCGCCGCTCGCTTGTAGGGTCGTCAGGGCTCATTGACGAAAACGACGAGGAACGAACCGATGTCGCTAGCGTGGAAAAAAGAAGCCAGACGTGCGCTGGTCGTGGTCCTGTGCGAGTTGATGGTCTTCTGGCCCGCCTTCGCGGCTCCTGCGCCCAAATCCCCCGCCCGCACCGCCGCCGCTCCCGTCGAGCCGCTACCGCTTCGCGATTACCTCGACAAGTCCTACCTTACGCTTTTCCAGCTCTCGCCCGAATTGCATTTCACCCCCGCCCAGTTCCAGGCCGAGCTGATCCGCCTGCAGAAAAATCAGCAGAGATGCCAGACCAAGTTCAAAAAGAAGGTTGACGCTTTCAAGCAACAGATTTCCGAGGCCCAAAAAGAACTGAAAAAAAAGGACCTCAGCTCCGCCAAGCGCCACGAGATCCACTGCAAGATTCAGAACCTGAAGTTTGAGGAGACGCAGGAAAAGCTCCTCGCCCAGCACGGCATCCCCACCGCCTACCAGAACCTCAAGGCCAAGCTCGAGCTTATTCAGAACTGGCCCGCCGATTACAAGCAGATTCGGCAGGAGCTCGCCGACGGCGCCTATCGCAATCGCCGCTGGGGCGACGTCAAGGACATCGGCTTCCGCAGCATCGCCCCCGGCCAGGCGAACGACATCAAGACCGGCCTCGATGCCATCAAGCAAATGAAGCAGGAAGGCATCATGCCGCCGGAGCTCAAGGACCCCGCCATCGTCGAATACGTGAAGTCGGTGGCTCAGCGCGTCGCCGCCCACAGCGACCTCCAGGTGCCGCTGCACGTCTACGTCCTCAATTCGAAAACGATCAACGCCTTCTCGCTCCCCGGTGGCTACCTCTTCGTCGACCGCGGGCTGCTTCAGTCCGCCGACGATGAAGCCGAACTCGCCGGCGTGCTCGGCCACGAAATCGCCCATGTCTGCGCCCGCCACGGTCACAAGCTCATGGAACGCGCGACGATCGCCTCGCTGTTTTATCAGGCCGCCGAAATCGCCGGCATCATGCTCACCGGCGGCATCGCCAGCATCGGCACCTATTACGCCCTCGAATACGGTTTCCAGGGCCTCGGCCTGCTGCTCAATCTGAAACTGCTCGGCGTCAGCCGCCAATACGAATTGCAAGCCGATCAGCTCGGCATTCAATACTCCTGGAACGCCGGCTACGATCCCACCGGCTTCATCCGGTTCTTCGACAAAATGGCCACGCAGGTCGGCTACGTCAACGGCATGGACTGGTTCTACGACCACCCGCCCTTCTACGAGCGCATGGTCGACGCCGAGCGCGAAATCGACTTTCTGCCCAAAAAATCCCAATATGTCGTCCAGACTTCCGCTTTCTTGCAGATGAAGCAGGAACTCCAGCCGATCATCGCCAAGGCGAAAACGGAAAATATGTACAAACCCAGCCTCGTCCCCCACGAAAAGGGATGCGAGGCGCCTCCGCAGATTCATTTCAAGCCGGGGCAAAACGTCGACGACATCTGCGGCTCGTCCACCCCGACGGCTGCCGCGGCCAAGGCGGCGAAAACGTAGGAGCGCCGAGGGCCAAACGGTTTATGTTACAATCTGTAGCGTTACGCGCTGTGGCAACGGATGTCTCGTTTCTCGGTCATTCTGTTTCGCGCAATCTTCTCGGGTCACGTACCTCGTGCGATGGGAAACATCCCCTCGCCCGGAAGGAATTTCGAAGGAGGATTTAACAATGGAAAGTAACGCCATCCGCTCGCGGTGGTTCTTTCTCGTGGTCATCGTGCTGGCCGGAGTGGTGGCAGGCGGAGTTCTCGGCTCCTGGGCCGCGCGTAACGGCTATCCCCTGTTCACTTCGGGATTGCTGACGCCCACGCTTGCCAGTAACGGCACCACCGCCCAGCCCGGCCCGGCGCCCACAATGCCGGACAGCTTTGCCCCTGTCATTCAACCCGATCTTCCCGGCGTGGTTCACATCTTCACCACGAAGCTCGTCAAGCCCCGCTACGGCTCCGAGTCGCCGTTCTTCAACAATCCGTTCTTCCAGCAGTTCTTCGGCAATCAGTTCGGCCCGCAGGCGCAGCCGCAGCCGCAAAAGGAATATGCGCTCGGCTCGGGCGTGATCGTCCGCCCCGACGGCATCATTCTGACCAACAACCACGTGGTCGCCGGCGCAACGGATATCCGCGTCACGCTGCGCGACGGCCGTGATTTCAAGGCTAAGGTTCTCGGCACCGATCCGCGCACCGATCTCGCCGTGCTCCAAATCAGCGCCGACGGCCTCACCGCTCTTCCGCTGGGCGACTCGACGCAGATGCGCATCGGCGATATCGTCTTCGCCATCGGCGATCCGTTCGGCGTTGGCGAGACCGTCACCATGGGCATCGTCAGCGCCAAGGGTCGCACCACGCTCGCTTCGATCGAGGGCCAGAACAGCATCGAGGACTTCATTCAGACTGACGCCGCCATCAACCCCGGCAATTCCGGCGGCGCGCTGATCAACGTGAAGGGCCAGGTGATCGGCATCAACACCGCCATCATGACCGGCGGCCAGAGCCAGGGAAATATCGGCATCGGTTTCGCCATTCCGGTCAATATGGCGAAATACGTGATGAACCAGATCATCGCGCACGGCAGCGTGCAGCGCGGCCAGATGGGCGTCTACCTCGAGCCTATGGACAACACCATGGCCAAGGCGTTCGGCCTGCCCAAGGCCGAAGGCGCGTTGATTTCCAGCGTCGAACCCGGCGGCCCGGCCGCGAAAGCCGGCATCCGCGGCGGCGACATCATCCTGAAATTCAACGGCGTGCCGGTCAAGGACCGCAACGATCTCTATTTGCGCGTCAACCAGACGGCGCCCGACACGATCATTCATCTCGAGATCTACCGCAATGGCGCGACGCACGACGTCAGCCTGACTCTCGAGAAATCCACCATCACCGTCAACGGACAATCCTCGCAGGGTGAGACCGGCAAGACCGGCCCGCTCCAGGGCGTTCAGGTCAAGACCCTCACGCCGGATATCGCCGGCCAATTGGGCTTGCCTTCGGACACCTACGGCGTCGTTGTTGTGTCGGTGGATCCGAACAGTCCCGCGGCCGAGGCCACGCCCGTTCCGCTGCAGCGCGGCGACGTCATCCAGGAAGTGAACCATCACAAGATCGCCAACACCGCCGATTTCGGCCAACAGGTGCAAGCGGCGGGTGACAATCCCGTCCTGCTCTACGTGACGACAGCCCAGGGTGGCAGTTACATCGTCGTCCGTCCCAGCGGCGACTAACCAAACGCACTTTCCTGGCACAGCGGGCCGGCCGCGAAGGTCGGCCCTCTGTGCTAAAATTTCCAAGCTAAACTCGCAGGCCAGTTTGCGTGACCGCTGGCTTCCGGCAGGCCCGTAGCTCAGTTGGTTAGAGCGCTACCTTGACACGGTAGAGGTCTACGGTTCGAATCCGTACGGGCCTACCATTTGTCCAAAATGGCATTTCTCTACATCCTCCAAAGCCAATCCACCGGCCATTACTACGTCGGTTCGACCAGCGACCTCGCTCGCCGCCTCTCCCAGCACCAACGCAATCACACCCCGTCCACACGCAATCGCGGTCCGTGGATTCTCGTTTATCAGGAGGAATTTCTGCCGCTGCTCGAAGCCCGCCGCCTTTACTCCGCTTTCCGTCCGCCCCGATATTGCTCGTCGCTCACGGGTTCCATCCACTCGACCACCTTGCCATCGAGCCGTTCCTGAATCGCGATATGCATCATCGCCGTGGTCGGCGTCGCTCCATGCCAATGCTTCTCGCCCGGCGAAAACCAGACGACGTCGCCTGGACGGATTTCCTCGACGGGCCCACCCCATCGCTGGGCCAGTCCGCAGCCGGCGGTGACAATCAGCGTCTGGCCGAGCGGATGCGTATGCCAAGCCGTTCGCGCGCCTGGCTCGAACGTCACGCTCGCGCCCTGCGCGCGCGCCGGATCCGGCGCCTGAAACAGCGGATCGATGCGCACCGTGCCGGTGAACCAATCCGCCGGCCCCTTCGCCGAAGGCTCGGAGCCTGCTCTTCTGATTTCCATTTTTTCCGCTCCTTCCGTTCACATCCCGCTTCCGGTCTCTTGTCCGGTTGTTCCCCAATGCCTGCGCGCTCGAAGAAAGCTCAGTACGCTCGTCACAGGTTAGTCATCTTCTCCACTTGGTCGGGATACCGGGCCCCGTGCACCGCGATTTTCTCCGCAGCGCTTTCGATTTCGCTCAGTTCGTCCGGCGTGAGTTCGATGGCAGCCGCTCCGATGTTCTCTTCCAGGCGCGCCAGCCTTGTCGTTCCCGGGATCGGAACGATCCACGGCTTCCGCGCAAGTAGCCACGCGAGCGCGATCTGCGCCGGCGACGCCTTTTTGCGCTGGCCGATTTCGCGGAGCAGATCCACAACGGTCTGATTCGCTTTCCGGGCCTCGGGCGTAAAGCGAGGAAGAATGTTGCGGAAATCGGATTTGTCGAACGTGGTGTCTTCGTTGATTTTCCCGGTGAGGAATCCGCGGCCCAAGGGGCTGTACGGAACGAAGCCGATTCCGAATTCCTCGATCGTCGGCAGCACTTCCTCTTCCGGGCGTCTCCACCAAATCGAGTACTCGCTCTGAACCGCCGTCACGCGCTGGACGGCGTGCGCGCGCCGAATGGTCTTCGCCGACGCTTCCGAAAGCCCGAAGTGCTTCACCTTGCCTTGCTGGATCAGATCCTTCACCGCTCCCGCGACGTCTTCGATCGGAACTTCCGGATCCACGCGATGTTGATAGAACAGATCGATC
>JAKAOH010000197.1 GCA_021812285.1 Acidobacteriota bacterium
AGCATTTCGAGCAGGGCCTGCACGCGGACGGGGATGGCGTCGCGAACCGGCTCCCGGCTTTCAAGGGGGAATGCCACGTTTTCGCGCACGCTGAGCGAATCGAACAGCGCGCCGGACTGGAAAACCATGGTGACCCGCTGGCGAATGGCGGAAAACTGTTCCTCGCTCCAATCGGTGACGTCCTTGCCCGCGACGATCACGCGGCCGGAATCGGGCGCGAGGAAACCGAGAATGTGCTTGAGCGTGACCGATTTCCCCACGCCGCTGCGGCCCAGAATCACCGCCGTTTCGCCCGGATCCACGAAAAAGCTGACGCGATCGAGAACGAGATGGTCGTCGAAGGAACGCGAGACGTCGCGAAATTCGAAATAGTGATCGCTCAAGAGCGACCGCCCGAGACGGCTTTCCGGTAGTCGGCCATCGTGTTGATATTCTCGAACAGGCGGGGCTCCGCCGCAATCCGGTTCCACTCCTCGGGTGAGATTTCGAGCAGGCGGCAACCGGGCGGATAATCCAGAGCGTCCGTGACCTTGCGGACGCCCGCGGCAAGCGCGGCGCGCAGGACCGGAAGCGCGCGGTGGTGATAGACCGCGGATAGCGGCTCGAGCCCACGATCGCTCCGGGGAATGACGACGTCGGCGAAGTCGGATGCGCCCGCGCGCCGCGCCAGCGCGCGGAGCCATTCCGGCGTCAGATACGGCAAATCCACGGCGAGAATCAGGTTCCAATCGCTCGCCGAACGCGCCAGCGCCGTGACGATGCCGCCCAGTGGGCCCAGGCCGGCGACTTCGTCGGGTAGAACAAGCGCGGAGAATTTTTCGTAGAGCCCGGGCTGGCCCAGGATCGTGGGGACGAAACCTGCTTCGCCGAGCAAACGAACCTGGCGAGCAACGAGCGGCTCCCCGGAGAATTCCAGCAAAGCCTTGTTCGAACCCATGCGCGAACTCGCACCACCCGCGAGAACAAAGGCGGAGATGAGGGGTGGTCGTTGGCGCGGCTCGGACGGCATCGGAGAGATTGTAAATCGAGATATGTGAGCGGGGCGAGCGGTAAGGCGGGCTGGCGTGCTGCGATAAATTTACTCGGCTTGGCGCCTTCAGAAAATCAGCTATGTTTATGATAATATTCATGTTATACAAAATATGAGTGAGTACTACTCACTTTCTGAACTTGACAGGAACCGACGAAATGGTGTATTAGCAGTCTTTCGGGAGGAGTGCTAAGAACTTGCTCTCCTCCCTGATTCCCAAAAACTAAAGAACCGGGAGGAAGTGCTATGGCTGGTGTGCAAGTGACTCCCTTGCACGACCGTGTGCTCGTCAAGCGGATCGAGGAAAAGGAAACCGTGCGGGGCGGCATCATCATCCCCGACACGGCCAAGGAAAAACCGCAAGAGGGCGAAGTGATCGCGGTCGGCGCGGGCAAGATGACCGACAAGGGCAGCCGGATTCCGCTGGACGTGAAGGCGGGCGACCGGGTGCTGTTCGGCAAGTACAGCGGCAGCGAAATCAAGATCGAAGAACAGGAATATCTGATCCTGCGCGAGGAAGAGATTCTCGCGAAGATCGGCGGCGCCGCGAAGGCGGCCACGAAGTAACCCGGCAAGGACCGGCAATTTTTCAGATTCGGAGGAAGCAGTCTTATGGCAGCCAAGCAGATCGTGACGGGTGAGGATTCGCGTCAATCGGTGCTGCGGGGCGTCAACGCTCTGGCCGACGCGGTGAAGATTACGCTCGGGCCGAAGGGACGCAACGCGGTGATCGAAAAGAAGTTCGGGCCGCCGGTGATCACCAAAGACGGCGTGACCGTGGCAAAGGAAATCGAATTGAAGGACCCGCTCGAGAACATGGGCGCGCAGATGGTGCGCGAAGTCGCTTCGAAAACCAGCGACGTGGCCGGCGACGGTACGACGACGGCGACGGTGCTGGCCCAGGCGATTTTCCGGGAAGGCGTGAAAACGGTGGCGGCCGGTGCGAGCCCGACGGCGCTCAAGCGCGGAATCGAGCATGCCGTCGAAGCGTGCGTCGCGGAAATCAAGCGGCTTTCGAGCAAGGTGGAAGGCGACGCGATCGCGCAGGTCGGCACCATTTCGGCCAATAACGACAAGCAGATCGGCTCGATCATCGCCGAGGCGATGAAGAAGGTGGGCAAGGACGGCGTCATCACCGTCGAGGAATCGAAGACGATGGAAACGACGCTGGAAGTGGTCGAAGGCATGCAGTTCGACCGCGGCTACCTTTCTCCCTACTTCGTCACCGATCCCGACCGCATGGAATGCGCGCTCGAAGACGCGCGGATTCTGATCCACGAAAAGAAAATCAGCTCGATGAAGGACCTGCTGCCCGTGCTGGAGCAGATCGCGAAGATGGGCAAACCGCTGGTGATCGTGGCGGAAGACGTCGAAGGCGAAGCGCTGGCGACGCTGGTGCTGAACAAGCTGCGCGGCACGCTCCAGTGCTGTGCGGTGAAGGCTCCCGGCTTCGGCGACCGCCGCAAGGCGATGCTGGAAGACATCGCCACGCTGACCGGCGGAAAGGCGATCACCGAGGACCTCGGCATCAAGCTCGAGAACGTGAAGGTCGAGGACTTGGGCCGCGCGAAGAAGGTGGTGGTGGACAAGGACAACACGACCATCGTCGAGGGCGCGGGCAAGGCCGCCGAGATCGAAGGGCGCGTGAAGCAGATCCGGCGCCAGATCGACGAAACCACCTCCGATTACGACCGCGAAAAGCTGCAGGAACGCCTCGCCAAGCTGGTCGGCGGCGTGGCCGTCATCAAGGTGGGCGCGGCGACCGAAACCGAGCTGAAGGAAAAGAAAGCTCGCGTCGAGGACGCCATGCACGCGACGCGCGCGGCCGTGGAAGAAGGCATCGTTCCCGGCGGCGGCGTGGCCCTGCTGCGCTGCATCGCCGTGCTCGAAAAGCTGAAGCTGCACGGCGACGAAGCGATCGGCGTGAACATCGTCAAGCGCGCGCTTGAAGAGCCGGCGCGGCAGATCGCCCACAACGCCGGACACGAGGGCGCGGTGATCGTCGGCCGCGTTCGCGAAAACACGAAGGAAGCCAATTTCGGCTTCGACGCCGAAAAGGGCGAGTTCTGCGACCTGGTGAAAGCCGGCGTAATCGATCCGGCGAAAGTCACCCGGCTCGCGATTCAGAACGCCGCCTCGATTTCGGCTCTGATGCTGACCACCGAAGCGCTCGTGGCGGAAGTCCGCGAAGACGAAAAGAAAGCCGCGGCGGCCGCACCGGGCCCCGGCGGAATGTACTAAATCTCTCAGCGGTATCGTGAGACAACTTGATGTGGTCGTAGGGGCGGGTTTCAAACCCGCCCCTACGATTTTCCGGCGCATTTTCGCTCGAATGGAATGGGAGCGACGCGCCGGACTGCCGCGGCCGCGCTTCTGCGCTATCATCGGGTAAGGGCGTAACGACCAAACGGTTCGAGCCATGAGCGAACGCAACCGACATTTCGTTCCCGTCGAGCAAGCCGCGGAGGAGATACGCCGCGGGCGGATGGTGGTCCTGGTGGACGACGAGGACCGCGAAAACGAAGGCGACTTGGCGCTGGCGGCTGAAAAAATCACTCCCGAAGCGGTGAATTTCATGGCGAAATTCGGGCGCGGGCTCATTTGCCTGGCGCTAAGCGAAGAGCGCTGCGACGAGCTAAGCCTCACGCCGATGTCCCCTCGAAATACGGCCGCGCTCGGCACCGCCTTCTGCGAATCCGTGGACGCGCGGCGCGGCGTCACGACAGGAATCAGCGCCGCGGACCGCGCAACGACGATTCTGACGGCGATCGATCCGGCGGCGCGGCCGGAGGATCTGGCGCGGCCGGGACACGTTTTTCCGCTGCGGGCACGGCGAGGCGGCGTCCTGGTGCGCGCGGGGCAAACGGAAGCTTCGGTGGATCTGGCCCGGATCGCGGGCCTCGAGCCGGCCGCGGTGATCTGCGAAATCATGAACGACGACGGCACCATGGCGCGGCTGCCGCAACTGGCCGAATTTTGCGAGCGCCACGGCGTGAACCTGGTGACCGTGGCCGACGTGATTCGCTACCGGATGCAGAACGAGCGGTTCGTGAACCGGATGGCGGAGACAGTGCTGCCCACCCGCTTCGGCGAATTCCGGATGATCGCCTACAAAAGCGCGATCGATCGCGAGCTGCACGTCGCGCTGGTAAAGGGGTCGCTCGACGACGGCCCGCCGCCGCTGGTGCGCGTGCATTCGCATTGCCTGACGGGCGATGTTTTTTCCTCGACCGCGTGCGATTGCCGCGAAATCATCGAACGGTCGCTCGAAGCGATCGCCGGCGAAGGGCGCGGCGCGTTTTTGTACCTGCATCACACCGGGCGCGGATTCCAGGTGGAATCGAATCCGTTCCAGCCGAACGAGCTGCCATCCATCGCGTACCACCGGCGCGGCCAGCTCGACAACGACCTGAACCGGCAGCGGCTGGTGCAGCGGGAAAGCGGAATCGGCGCGCAGATTTTGATCGACCTGGGACTGCGCGTCGTGCGCGTGCTGACGAACCATCCACGCAAGGTGGTTGCCCTCGAAGCCTACGGATTGCGGATCGTGGACCAGGTGAGAATCACGCCGAAAACTCCCAAGGCGACCCACCAGACTCTCTGAACAGCCGCGGGTTCGCGGCTGGAAACTTCTCTCCTTTTCGCGACAGCCTCCTTCCTTGCCCCAACGCGGGCCAGAACGCCGCAATTCATGCAAAATGAGCGCGACTACGACCGGCGGGACTTGCGCAAGCGGCGAAAACGATGCTCGCGCGCGCGGGCGCGGAGAAGCGCGTCGCTTTCCTCGGGAGAAATTTTCTGGAGGATGCTTTCGGTTTCGAAAGGATGGTCCGTGGCGCTGGTTTCCTCGAGAAACGAGCGCCAGAGGGCGTCGGGCTCGGCTGTGGGATCGGCGGCGTCGAGGCCGGCGCGAGCCAGAGCGAGCTGTTTTTCGCGAGCGCGGCGCGCCAGACGGGGATAGAACGGGGTGAAGCGCACCACATCGGGAAGGTCGTGGCGAACCTCGACCCACAACTCGGGGCCAACCGTGCGAATGAGCGCTTCCTCGGCCATCCATTCGTCGAAACGATGGGCGGTGAGGCCGCGCTGGACCAGCCAGCGATCAAAGTCCGCGTGGCGCGTGATGCGATAGAGGCGGCGGAAAAACCGCGCGGTGCGAACGACATCGGCTGGAGCGGGAGCGTAGCCGCGGCGCCGCGCTTCGGCCAGGATCAAACGGCGCAGAAGTCCCTCGCGGTGCATTTCGAGGAACGTATCGGGCTCCAGGCGTAGCTCGTCGAGAACCGAATCGAAAGGAACCATTTCTCGGGCGCCACCCTCGACGGCGTGGAGCGCGCCCGCCGAGCGCACCAGGCGATCCCAGAATTTCGTGTGCTCAAAAGGATGGCGCAGCCGAGCCGGCGCGCGCCGCGCGGCGAGGAAGTGGCGCATGGCCCGGAGCATCGCAAGCGCGTCTTCGCGTTTCTGGTCCACCTGGCCGGAAGGCAGCCAGGCGCGCAGTTTTTCGATCTGGCGCGCGGGAAGCCCGCGGCGGGCGCCGAGATCGAGAATGGCGCCGTAGCTGCGTTCAGGATAGAACAGGCCTTTGGCGAGCGATTCGAGCTGCAACCGGGTTTCGCGGGAAATCACACGGCGAGCCTGGGCGCGCTGGAGCGTTGCGCGGATCTTGATAAAGACTTCCGAAGTGGATCGGAAACCGGATTCGGCGGGGCCGTGGAGCAAGGCGACTTCGTCGTCATCTTCGATGGCGCCGGTGCGGTAGGCCTGAAAAATCTTGCCGACGCCGCGCATGCCAAACGGCGCGAGTTCCGCCGCGCGCAACGCGCCCATGCTGGCGCTGCCGAAAACGGCCACCCCGCGGGACATCGCCCAAAGGATCTCCTTGTGCCAAACGGAGGGAACGTAATCGAAAAAGCCGTCGATGAGCCCAATGGCGCGCG
>JAKAOH010000198.1 GCA_021812285.1 Acidobacteriota bacterium
GCCCTCTGTATGAACCGGCCTCTCGTTCCTTATTTCATTCGTGCCGCAGCGCGATAATCGGGTCCACTTTCGTGGCGCGCCGGGCAGGGACGTAGCAGGCGATAAGAGCCACCGCGAGAAGCAGCACTGTGACGGCCAAAAACGTCATGGGATCACTCGTGCCGACGCCGAATAGCAAACTGCGGAACAACTGCGCGGCGCCCAGCGACGCCGCAATCCCGATCCCAATTCCCACCAGCGCGAGCCTTGCTCCTTGGGCCAGCACCATCCTGCCGATTTCGCCGGGCTCGGCGCCAATCGCGAGCCGAATGCCGATTTCGTGTGTTCGCTGCCGCGTGCCGTATGCGATCACGCCGTAAAGACCGATCGCCGCCAGCACCAGCGCCAACGCCCCGAATACCCCCACGAACGCACCGGCCATACGCAGTGTGAACGTCGTTGCCCCGATGCGCGCTTCGAGCGTGGAAATGTCGAAAACGGGCAAATCGGCGGTCAACCGGTGAATCGCTTGCGTCACCGCGCCAGCCGCCGCGCGCGGATCGCCCGTCGTGCGCACGTGGAGCGTGACGTTGGACGTGTACGCCTGAAAAAGCGGCAGGTAAAAAAACATCTGTGGCGGCTCGTTCAGATCGTAGTAGTCCGTGGTTCGCGCCACTCCTACGATCGTGGTCCATTTCCCATTCACCTTCATCCGCTTGCCCACGGCATCTCGGCCGGGCCAGTAGCGCCTGGCGAGAGCTTGATTGATGATCGCGACTGGCGCGGAATCGGCCGCATCGGCAGCGGCGAAATCCCGCCCGCGGACGAGCGGTATTCGCATCGTTTCGAAGTAGCTGGGACTCACCTTGGCGAATCCCGCCGAAACCTCTTCGTGTGGCCCAGGCGCGTAACCTTCCGGCGCAAAGCTCGCGGAACTGCTACCGAAACCGAGCGGAACCCAGTTCGCCAGACATGCCGCGCGCACGCCGGAAAGCCCGCGCACGTTCTCGAGCACCTGCCGATCGAACGCAATGCCATCAGCCGGCGAGTAGCCACCCGGGCCAAGATCGTAAGATTCAAGAAGCACGCCGCGCGGATTGAATCCCGGATTGAATTGTCGTGTGGCGTGGAAGCTGCGGATGAATAATCCCGCGGAAACCAGCAGCATCAGCGAAAGAGCGATCTGCGCCGCCGCCAGCGCGCTCGAAAGCCGCGCCTTGCGCCGCCCTCCCGCCACGCTGCCAGCTTCGTCTTTCAGTACGCTCGCAGGTTGGATGCCGGCCGCGCGCAGCGCAGGAATCGCGCCAAAAAGCAGAGCGGTGCCCAGCGAAATCCCGAGCGTCGCGAGAAGCACGCGCTCATCCACGTGGACCGAAAGCCAGATCGGCAGATCGCTTGCCGGCGCGAAGTGCTGGAACTGCGTAGCGGACCAGAGCGTCGCGAGCAGAGCTACCGCGCCGCCCGCAAGCGAAAGCACCGCGCTTTCCATCAACACCTGCCGTACCAGCGGACCGCGGCCCGCACCGAGCGCCAGCCGAATCGCCATCTCCCGCTGACGGGAAACGCCGCGTGCAAGCAGCAGATTGGCCAGGTTCGCGCACGTCAGCAGAAGCACCAATCCGGCAAGCGCGGCGAGGATGGGGAGCAGTTTCGAAAAATAGGCATTTGCGCCGCTTGGAGCACGCCAGAGCGGATACAAACGAATGTGATTTTCCCCACGATGCGAATCGGGATACTGACGGCCAATCTCCGCGTAGAGACCGTTCAATTCCGCTTGCGCCTGCTCGCGGCCAATTCCCGGCCGCAGACGCCCGAGCGCCTTCAACCACCGTGTGCCGCGCCGGGCCAGCCACTCGCGCCCGTTCGGAACGAGTTCCGTCACCATCGTCACGGGCACCCAAAGATCAGCGCGCAGACCGGTGGTGCTTCCTTGAAAAACGGGCGGCGCGACGCCAACGATCGTGAACGGATGCGTATTAAGGTGGATCGTTTGGCCCAGAATCGCGCGATCGCCGCCAAAACGCGTCTGCCACAACCGGTAACTGATCACGGCCACCGGCGCCGCGCCCGGCGCCACCCCCTCCGACGCCTGGAATCCGCGTCCCAGCACCGGACTCACGCCGAGTACGCGGAAATAATCCGCCGTCACCAGCGTTCCCCAAACGCGCTCGGGCTTCGCCTGGCCGGTCAGGTTCAACGGCCACAGCGTAAACGCCGTCATTCCCGAAAAACTTTTCGTGCGATCGCGCAGATCCTGGAAATCAAGGTAGGAAAGAGTGCTCGCGCGATTGCGATTCACCGCAACCACGTTTCCCGCGTGGGAAAGCCCCGGAATGGGATTTAGCAGCGTCGCGTTCAGCCAAGTGAACACCGTGCTGTTCACACCGATGCCCAACGCCAGCGTGACCACGGCGATGAAGACGAACCCCGGAGTCTTCAGGAGTGTGCGGAAACTGAAGCACAACTCACGCCAGAGGTCGCGCATGCAGGGAACTCCTTGAGCCGCCAGTCGCGCCGCCTTTTTTTCATTGTACGCGCCACGCGGCCTCCGCGTCCTCTCTGCCTTTCTCTGCGCCCTCCGTGTGAACCGGCCTTTCGTTCTTTACTTCACTCCTGCCGCAGCGCCACAGCGGGATCCACCTTCGCCGCGCGCCGCGCAGGCAAATAACTGGCCAGGAATGCTACGGCCAAAACCACTGCCGCCGTTCCCATAAAGCTCGCCGGATCCCAGCGCCCAACGCCAAAAAGCACGCTTTCGAGAAATCGCGTAAGCGCAAACGCCCCGCCAAGCCCCACCAGCAAGCCGAGCCCAACCACGCCCAGCATTCCCCTCAATACCAACCGAAACACTTCACCTGGCTCCGCGCCCAGCGCCATCCGCAGCCCCATTTCCCGCGTGCGCTGCGATACCGTGTAGGAAATCACTCCCGCGATTCCCACAGCCGTCAGCAGCAGCGCCAGCGCGGCGAACAGCCCAAGCAGCAGGGTTTGCAATCGCCGATCCGAAAGCGTGTCGCTGATTCTGCCTTCGAGCGTCATCAAATCGAGAAGCGGAACATCGGGATCCTGTTGCGCCACCAGCCGCCGAATCGCTGGATCCAGGCTCTCCGGTTTGACCGAAGTATGGAGCACGAACCCTCCGGCCCATGGCGTCGCTTGCGTGAGTGGAACGTACAGTTCAGGGCCGGGATCCGTCGCCAAGTTCAGGAAACGCACGTGCCCGACGACGCCGACAATCGTCATCCACTTCGCTCCCTTGATCTGCTGACCGATCGGGTCCTGGTTGGGCCAATAGGTCCTCGCCAATTTTTGATCGATCATCACGACTGGCTGCGACGAAGCCGCGTCGGCCGCGCGAAACGTTCGCCCGCGCAGGAGCCGTATGCCCATGGTGTAAAAGTAGCCGGGGCTCACTTGAAACATATCGGCCTGTGGCTGTTCCCACTTCGGATAGTGACGCCCTTTGATATCGAAAATCACCTGGCCCCAGCCGGTGAAGGGAAGAATCGCATCGAAAGCCGCCGAACGCACGCCGGGCAGCGCCCTGAGCCGCCCAAGCAGCGTGTTGTAAAACTCCCGCTGCTGAACCGCCGTCTTGTATTTTTCCGGCGGCAGAAACGCCCTGAACATCAGCACGTTCTGCGTCCGAAATCCCAACGAAACGTTTTCCAGGCGCAGCAAACTGCGAAACAGCAACAGCCCTCCAACGGCCAGAATCGTTGCCAGCGCCACTTCCGTTGCCACCAGGCTCGAGCGCGCGCGATGTCGCGCCGCCGAACCCGCTCCCACAGCGCCGCGTTGCGCGCCTTTCAGAGCGAGGCCGGGACTTGTGCGCAGCGAAAAAATCGCCGGCGCAACGCCAAAAAGCACGGCCGACGCCACGCTCACTCCCAGCGCAAACAGGAGCACGGGAAGATTCAACGACGCAGGCGCAAGGTGCGCCAGATCGGGCGGCAACAGACTGTTCAATGCGCTCGCGCCGAATACCGCCAGCACCACCCCCGCTACCCCTCCGACCACCCCGAGCAGCAAACTTTCGGTCAGCAATTGCCGGAACACGCGTCCGCCCGTCGCGCCCAGCGCTGCCCTCAGCGCCGTTTCCCGCTCGCGTACCGAAAGCCGTACGAGCAATAGATTTGCCACACCGGCGCACGAAATCAGGAGTAACAAGCCGACGGACGCAAGCAAAATCACCAGTGGCAGGCGATAAGATCCAACCAGATTCGTCCGCAACGTTTCGGCGCGGAAGCTGACCTGCCCGAAAGTGGTCTTCGGCCGGCGTTCGGCAAGTGCGCCGAGTTCCGCCTGCGCGTGGGCCAGCGATACTCCCCGTTTCAGCCGCGCGACCGCGTGCAAGTCAATATCAGGCGCGTAGTCGGCAGCCGCTGCATGCGACAAAACCAGCGGCACCCACAACCCGGTGTCGTGCGAAGGGAAATCGAATCGCGGCGGCATCACGCCAACCACGGTGCACGGTTTCAAGTTAACGAGCACCGTGCGACCCAGCACGCTTGGCTGGCCCCCAAATCTCTGTTGCCACAGCGAATAGCTCAACAACACTTCCTGATCGCCGCCCTGCCGATATTCCCCAGGCAAGAATTTTCTGCCGAGCACGGGCTGTACGCCGAGCGTCTTGAAAACGCCGGGACCGAACCGAGCCGCCGGAAGCCATTGGCTCTCGTTCCCGATCCGCAGAGCGACCCCTTCACCCGCCGTCGCTCCCAGCGAGGAGAATGCGTCCACGCTGTGCCGAATCGAGAAATAATCGGCTCCGGCGAGATTGTGCAAAAAGGGCATGGCCTGAAAGCGCCCGGAAATCCACACCAATCGGTTCGCGTTTGCGTATGGCAGCGGGCGCAGCAGTGCGCCGTAGGCCACGCTGAAAATCGCCGTCGTCGCGCCGATTCCAAGCGCCAGCGTCAGAATCGCGATACCGGTAAATCCCGGACTCTTCCGCAGCATCCGCGCCGCGTAGCGCAGATCGAGCCACAAAGTTTCGAGCCACGCAATTCCGCGCTGCTCGCGATAAAGCGCTTTCGCTTGCTCCACGCCGCCGAGTTTGACGAGCGCCTGCCGCCGCGCTTCCTCCGGCGTCATGCCCGCTCGCAGATTTTCCTCGATGTGCAACGCGAGATGGCTTTCAAGCTCGGCCGAAAGCTCGCGCTCTCGCCGCTTGCGCCCAAACAACCCGGCGAAACGCATCAGCCATCGCCGCGCGTGTTTCACGAACCGCCTTCCTCCGGAGCCAGGAATCGCGCCAAAATGGTCGTCGCCCGCTCCCAATCCTGCTCTTCCCTCGCGAGTTGTTTCCGCCCCGTGCGCGTGAGCCGGTAGAATTTCGCCTTCCGATTGTTCTCCGAAACGCCCCATTCCGCGGTAATCGCGCCTTCTTGCTCGAGTTTCAGCAGCGCCGGATACAGCGTGCCGTAATTCACCAGCAGCCGGCCGCCGCTCGTCTGCTCGATCCGCCGCGCGATCCCGTAGCCGTGCTGCGGGCCCATCGTTTCCAGCGTTTTCAGCACCATCAGTGCCAGCGTGCCCTGCCACACATCCGTTTTCTCGCCCATGCTTCTCCTATGGGTAAACCATATCGGACACCGGGCAGAGTGACACACTTCCTATGGGAATGCAATATGGAAGAAAAAAAGGCGCATGCGGAAGGCAGTTAGGGGCACGCCCGGCTCGCCGGTTGTTGGCGGCTTGCAACGTGTCTCTACGGCCACGCGTAGAAAACTGAAAGTCGAGGAAGGGAGGTCGGCTTACGCGGCGTCGCTCAATTCCTTGTTCAGCCGCTCGGTTTCGTAGTGCGCGACCAGCCCGTCCACCAGCGCCCCGAGCTTGCCATCCATCACGCTGTCGAGTTGATGGAGGGTCAGTCCGATGCGGTGGTCGGTCACGCGGTTTTGCGGAAAATTGTAAGTGCGGATTTTCTCCGAACGGTCGCCGGTCTTGATCTGCTCGCGCCGCTCGGCGGCGATCTGCTC
>JAKAOH010000199.1 GCA_021812285.1 Acidobacteriota bacterium
GGCGAAAAAGCGCGGCGTTTCCAACACGCAGGTCGCGCTCTGCTGGGTCTTGCAACAGCCGGGCATCACCGCGCCCATCATCGGCGCAAGCAAAATGCATCATCTCGACGAAGCAGTTGCCGCGCTCTCGCTGCGTTTGGACGATTCCGAACTCGCCGCGCTCGCGGAACCTTACGAGCCGCACCCGGTCCTCGGCCATTCGTGAGCCGAACGGCCTGATTCCGGCGGCGAATCCGCGCGCCCGGGCGCGGCGCGGCCGCCGCGGCGTTTGCTTTCCCGCCGGCTTTTTTGTACGTTCCGCTTTTCTTTCGCACTTTATCCTCGCGCCCAGCGGCCGCGAGGGGAGGAAATCATGAAGAAAACGACCCAAGGGAAAAAATCCGGATGGATGGCAGCCTTCGGCCTGCTTATTTTCGCGCTCGTATGGGCGGGCAGCGCCTCGGCCGCCCCGCCCGCCCGGCAGACGCGGGCGAAACGTCCGCTCACTTTCGACGCGTTTTTCCACGCTGCGGATTTCGGCCCGGTGCGCATGGCGCCCGACGGCCAGTCCGTCGTCATCGAAACCATCCGGCCGGATTACGCGCACAACCGGTTCCGAACGGATTTGTGGCTGTACCGGATCGAGAGCAGGAAACTGGCGCCGCTCGAAACCTCCGGCTACGCCGCCGACGCGCATTGGTCGCCGAACGGCCGCTGGATCGCGTTCACGTCGAGCGTGGCGCATCATGGCAACCAAGTCTACGTGATCTCGCCCTCGGGCGGCGGCGAGGATCTGCTCACCTACGCCGGCGCCGGCGGCGTGCATACGTACGCCTGGGGCCCGGATTCGCGGACGATCTACTACGCCGCGAAAGTGCCGATGACGAAAGCGGAGAAAAAGGAACACGAAAAGACATGGCATGACGTGATTCGCTACCGCCGCGACCTTCGCGCCGACAACATCTATGAAGTGAAACTGCCGGCGGAGGCCGACTTTTCCTCGACGCCTCCCAAGGAAAGCCGCGAAGGCACGCTGGTGGCGCAGACGGCGCGCCGGGTTCAGCAGATGCTCGTTACGCCCGACGGCAAGACGCTCGTTTACAATTCCTGCTCCCGCCGCGGCCCCATTTTCATCACCGGCAACGACGGCTACAAGAGCCATCAGGTCTTCACCGTGGATCTCGCCGCCGCGGGCCATCCAGTGCATCAACTGATGCACCTGAAGACGATTGCCGGCGATCTACGTCTCTCTCCCGATGGCAAGGGCATCTATTTCGAAGCTGGTTCCGACCCGGAGCAGTACGGCGATTTCTCGGGCAGAATTTTCTACGAGCCGCTCGCGGGCGGCATGCCCACGCGTTTGGCCACGGGTTACACCGGTTCGTTCAGGAGTTACGTTGTAGCGCCGGAAGGGCAGGTGATCTCGGCCGGGCAATATCACATGGAGGTTCCCGTTTATCAAGTGACGCAACAGGGGCAAACGGAACTTCCCTCGCGACCGGGCGAATACCAGAATCTGAGCATCGGGCGCAGTTCGCCGCGGCTGGCATTCGTTTATTCAACGCTCACCTCGCCGACTGAAGTCTATCTGGCCGCGGATTGGCGCCATCCCAATCAGGCCGTGGCCATCACCCATTTCAACGATTTCCTCGCCGATCGCGAACTGCCGCGCGGCCATTCCATCTGGTGGACGGCGGACGACGGCGTAAAAATTGAAGGAATGCTGATTTTCCCTCCGGGAAAATACGACGCGAAAAACCTGCCGCTGTTCATGCTGATCCACGGCGGCCCGGAAGACGCCGACGTGAATCACTGGGAGGCGGATTGGTACCAGTGGGCTTCGCTCGCGGCGAGCCAGGGCTGGCTGGTCTTCGAGCCGAATTACCGCGGATCGGGCGGTTACGGCGACGCGTTCATGAGCCGGATCATTCCCCACATCGTTTCGCGCCCCGGCAAGGATATCCTGGAGGGCGTGCAAGCAGTGATTCGCGCCGGCTACGCCGACCCGCACCATATGGCGATCGGTGGCTATAGCTACGGCGGCTACATGACGGATTGGCTCATCACCCAAACCACCGAATTCAAGGCGGCCGTGACGGGCGCGGGAGCCATCGAAAACACGGCCAATTGGGGCAACGACGACCTGAGCTACGACGACACCTTTTACCTCGGTGGCCTTCCCTGGCAGAACGAAAAGGCCTACAACGATCAGGCCGCTATCTGGCAAATGGCCAAGGTGAAAACGCCCACGCAGATCGTCATGGGCACGGCCGATCAGCGCGTTTCCACGTGCGAGGATTTCCTGCTCGACCGCGCCCTGCGCGCCGTGGGCGTCCCGACGGAAATGCTGATGTTCCCCGGCGAGCATCACGGCCTTGGCAACAACCCGTGGCACGGCCGAATCAAGGTCCGCGAGGAGCTGAAGTGGATTCGGAAGTGGACCAAGGCCGACGTCGAGGCGGTCAAGGAAAGCCACCCCTCTTCGTGAAACTGCGGCGTTCCCGCTCCCGGCGTGCAGGCGCGGGGGCGGCCTCGTCAGGCCGGATCCGTCGGCCTGGCGAAGCGCAAAAAGCCGCGTTAAAGGCGTGAGAAATCGTTTTCTCCACGGCTCAAAAACGTGTTAAATAAAGGCGGGGTTTACGCGGCCGGAAAGCAGGCCGCTGCCCCGAGGACAACCAATGGCCATCCCTCTGCGAACCGAAATCGCCTTGCTCAGCGTTATGATGGCGACGGCAACCGTCGCCGCTCCGCGGCTTCGCGCCACCGCGAAGCCGGGAATTCAAAAGCGGTCGTTTGGAAAGCTTTCGAACGGGACACCGATTCAGTTGTACGTTCTGACCAACAAGAACGGTATGCAGGTGGCGATCACGAATTTCGGCGCCCGCGTCGTTTCGATCCGCGTCCCGGACCGGAAGGGTAAACTGGGCGACGTGGCGCTCGGCTACGGCTCGGTGACGAAATACGAAGATGACACCACCTATTTCGGCGCGATCGCCGGCCGCTACGCCAACCGCATCGCCAAGGGCAAATTCACGCTGGATGGCGTCACCTACCATTTGCCCATCAACGACGGGCCGAACAGCCTTCATGGCGGAAAGATCGGTTTCGATAAGAAAGTATGGACGGCGCGCGAGCTGCGCGGCGCGAATCCTGCGCTCGAATTGACGCTCGTCAGCCCGAATGGCGATCAGGGCTACCCGGGAACGCTGCACGTGAGGGTGATTTACACGGTGACCGCGAACAATTCCTTGCGCATTCAATACCGCGCCACCACCGACAAACCGACCGTCATCAACCTCACCAATCACACCTATTTCAACCTGGATGGCGAGGGCAGCGGCAGCATTCTTCCCACTATTCTGACGATCAACGCGGACTACTACACTCCCACCGACGATACGCAGATTCCCACCGGCAAAATCGTCAGCGTGAAAGGCACGCCATTCGATTTTCTGAAACCGACCGAGGTGGGCGCGCGCATCAACGAGAAGAATACGCAGCTGGAATACGCGAAAGGCTACGACGACAACTGGGTGCTGAATCGCGACGACAAGAAAGGATTGGTCTTCGCCGCCCGCGCCTACGATCCGCGCAGCGGCCGCGTGCTGACGGTTTACACCACCGAACCCGGCATCCAGTTTTACACGGGAAACTATCTGAGCGACAAAATCATCGGCAAGCACGGCCACGTCTACGGCTACCGCACCGGTTTCACGCTCGAAACCCAGCATTACCCCGATTCACCCAACCATCCGAATTTCCCTTCGACGGTGCTCAATCCTGGCCAGGTCTATCGTCAAACCACCGTCTTTCGTTTCTCCACGCGCTGAAATTCTTGGCTCAGGCGGAGAACGCGAAACAGTAACTCCCCGCCTGCCGTTTCAGGCGACCTTTCGCGTTCTTCCGCTGTCCAAGATGGTGTGGAGAACCGGTCTGGAACCATGCGCATGGGGTCAAACGGAGTCGGTATCCGTGTCGCCACAGAGGGAGCGAATTTGAAGCTCAAGGTCCAAGATGCGGCGAAACTGACGGTGCGCTTTGGCAAATCCCTGTTCGGCGTTTCGGCGCTTGCTCTCGCTGGTCTTTTGCTTTTTGCCAGCCCGGCCCGCGCACAGCAGAGCCAAACGCAAACGTCCAGCGAGCAGGGAAACTCCGACACCTCGACGCAAACCCAGTCTCGAACCCGTTCCCGGAAGCGCTACGTGCCCCGCGCCAAAGCCGACGGCAAATGGCACACGTTCGGCGAAAGCCGCACTCCTGCGCGCCAGCCCAAGCCCAGGAAGGGCGTTTGGTACCACTTCGGCGAAGCGTACAGCGCAACCTATCCCAGCCCGTCCCGCGTTTACCGCCCCATGAGTGAAGCGCCGAGCGCAGCCGCGCAGCCGCAAATCAAATGGCACGCCATCCAGCCGTCCGCTGACGCACCAGCAAGAACCCCTGCGCCAAGGGCTGCTTCCGCCCCGCCAACGCCTGCTACACCTGAGCCTTCCGCATCGGCACGAGCATCGGCGCCAGCGCCCGTACCCGCTCCACAGCCGAACTATCGCTCGACCGAAACTCGCAGCGGGCCGACTCCGCGTCGCACCGCCAGTCGCTCCACCTACGGGGCGGCCAAAATCGCCTATCTCGAAAGGGAAATGTTCGACCTCATCAACCGGGACCGCCGGAATCACGGTTCGCCTCCACTGCGCTGGAGTGCGGAGCTGGCTGACGTGGCCCGCGCCCATTCGCGCGATATGATCCGCGAGAACTATTTCGGCCATGTTGATCCGAGTGGCCGGACGGTTGCCGGCCGCGTGACCGATGCGGGCATCGCGTGGCAAGCCGTCGGCGAAAACATCGCCATCGCGCCCAGCGTCACCTACGCGGAATCCGAATTTATGAATGAGCCGCACAATCAGCACAATCACCGGTGGAACATTCTCAACCGAAGTTACACAGAGGTTGGCGTTGGGATCGTGCGGGCTTCGGACGGCAGCTACTACATCACCCAGGATTTTCTGCACCCGCAGTAACTTCCTGCTCCTCTTCCCTTCTCCGCCACTGCATTAGCCGCGGCCCTTTTGGGCCAGTATAATGTCGGGCCAATGGCGCTCGCTCCACGGACGCGCGTTGGACCCTACGAGATTCTCGGCTCGATCGGCGCTGGGGGTATGGGCGAGGTCTATCGCGCGCGCGACACGCGGCTGGGACGCGACGTCGCCGTCAAAGTGCTTCCCTCCTCTTTCGCCGCCGATCCCGAGCGGCTGCGGCGTTTCGAACAGGAAGCCCGCACCATCGCCGCGCTGAACCATCCCAATATCCTTGCCATTCACGACGTGGGCACGCACGAGGGCGCGCCGTTTCTCGTCACAGAACTTCTCGAAGGCGAAACGCTACGAGAGCGCCTGGAAGCCGGCCCGCTGCCGGTCCGCAAGGCCGTGGAAATTGCCATGCAAGCCGCGCATGGCGTAGCCGCGGCGCACGAAAAGGGCGTGATTCATCGCGATCTGAAACCCGCGAATATTTTTCTGACCGGCGACGGCCGTGTGAAGATTCTGGATTTCGGCCTAGCGAAGCTGACCGCGCGGGAAGAACCAGCCTCAGGAGAATCGCAGGCGGCCACGCGCACCGCCCCCGGCGCAACCGAGCCGGGAATGGTGCTTGGCACGGTCGGCTACATGGCTCCCGAGCAGGTGCGTGGCTTGCCCGCTGACGCGCGATCGGACATTTTCGCGCTCGGTACCATCCTCTACGAAATGCTTTCCGGCCGGCGCGCCTTTCAGAAGGATTCGTCCGCAGAGACGATGACCGCCATCCTGAAAGAAGATCCGCCGGAACTTGCGGGCGATGGCAGCAAAATACCGCCCGCGCTCGATCGGATCGTGCGGCATTGCCTGG
>JAKAOH010000200.1 GCA_021812285.1 Acidobacteriota bacterium
CCGGTGCACCGTGCTGCGCGGTGCCGAAAAATTCGCCGGGCCCGCGGAGCCGCAAATCGGTCTCGGCGATTTCCGCACCGTTCGTCGTTCGCACCATCGTTTCCAGCCGCTCGGTGGCTTCGCCTGCCGCCTCGCGCGGCGCCACCAGAATGCAATAGGATTTTTCGCTACCGCGCCCGATCCGCCCGCGCAGCTGGTGCAGTTGCGCCAGTCCGAATCGCTCGGCGTGCTCGATGACCATCACCGTCGCGTTCGGCACGTCCACGCCCACTTCCACCACCGTCGTCGCCACCAGAAGTTGCCTTTTGCCGGCGCGGAATTCCTCCATCACGCGGTCCTTTTCTTCGTTCGCCAGCCGCCCGTGCAGCAGACCCACGCGCCATTCCGGAAACACGTATTTCGACAGCCGTTCGTACTGCGCGATCGCCGCTTTCAGTTCCTGCCGCGATTCCTCGACGACTGGATAGATGACGTACGCCTGGCGTCCCGCTTGCAGTTGGCTCCGCACGAATTCCCACACGCCCGCCAGTTCCTCCTCCGATCTCCGGAAGGTGCTCACCGGGCTGCGCCCCGGCGGCATCTGGTCGATCACCGAAAGCTCCAGATCGCCGTAGAGAGTCAGCGCAAGTGTGCGCGGGATCGGCGTTGCCGTCATCACGAGAACGTCCGGCGCAACGCCCTTTTCCCGCAGCCGTTTCCTCTGCAGCACGCCGAACCGGTGCTGCTCGTCAATGATCGCGAGTCCCAGCTTGTGAAACTCCACCGGATCTTCCAGCAGCGCGTGCGTTCCCACCACGAGTTGCGCCTCGCCGCTCCCGACGCGCTCGATCGCCTCGCGTCGCGCCGCCGGCTTCATTCCGCTCACCAGCAGTTCCACCGCGTATCCCGCGCGCCCCAGCACGCGTCGCGCGCCAAGAAAATGCTGCACCGCCAGAATTTCCGTCGGCGCCATCAAGGCGACTTGATATCCGTTCTCAATAGCAATCGTCGCCGCTTCGAGAGCCACGATCGTTTTCCCGCTGCCCACTTCGCCTTGCAGCAGCCGGTTCATCGGCGTCGCCCGCTCCATATCGCCGGCGATTTCCGCCAGCACCCGCTTCTGCGCTTCGGTGGGCTTGAAGGGCAGTACGCGCTTGAGCGCCTCGCGAATCTTCGGATCGCGCACGCGAAACGCGATGCCCGGTTCCGCTTCTTCGCGCCGGCGCCGCAGCGCCAACCCAAGTTGAAACAGGAAAAATTCCTCGAAAATCAGCCGCCGCTGCGCCGGCGTTTGAAACCCGTTCAGCCGGTCCAGATTTTCCGCCGGGGCGGGGAAGTGCGCCGCACGAAGCGCCGCCGCGCGCGAGGGGAAGCCGTTTCGTTCCAGAATTTCCGCGGGCAGCCGGTCCGGAATCGCGTCGCCCAGCGCTTCGAGCGCCGCGTGCAACAGCCGCCGCAGCACGCGCGGGCCGAGCGGCCCGATCGCCTCGTAAATCGGCACGATTCGTCCCACTTCGGTCGAATCGCCGCCCGCCGCGCCGAGCATCTCGAATTGCGGATTCACCATCTCCAGCCGCGCCGGCCGGTAACGGTCGATTTCCACCTTGCCGTGCAGCACGATCCGCTGTCCCGGCCGGAAGCGTCCTTCGAGATACGCGCCGTGGAAAAATTTCACGTACAGGTTTCCGGTCGCGTCCCGCACGATCAGGTGGTAAACGGCGTCGCGCCTTCCGCGAAACCTCGGCAGCGAGCCGTCGACGACTTCCACCTGCAGCGTGCACACCTGGCCCGGCTCGATTTGCGCGATGGCCGTGAAGTGCGCACGGTCTTCGTAGCGGAACGGCAGGTGGTACAAGAGGTCTTCGACGGTGTAAATGGACCGGCGCGCCAATGCCTCGGCGCGCTGCGGGCCGACGCCCTTCAGATAATTCACCTCGGTCCACAAATTCAGGTTCATGGAACTGGAGTCAGTGTACCGCTGCCCGGCTCACCGGCGTGGTGCGGATTCGCGGACGATTTCGGCGCTCGATCCCGGCACGACGATTCGCATCAGCCGGTGCGCCGCGTTCAGGTACAGGTCCACTTCCAGGTTGGGGCTCTCGACGCGCAGCCATTCGAAGGTCGCGCCGGCGATTCTCCGCCGCCCCATCGCCCGCGCCGTGATGGTTCCCGGCGTCTGGTCCTGCGGAATCAACACCGAGAATTTCTGCGCGCCGCGCGTCCGCCAATCGTACAGCCGCGCCAGAATCGCGTAATCCTCATAGACGTTGTTGTCGAGCACCACGATGTGGCCCTGCGGAAACCGGTACGCTTCGATCGCCGGCGCCGCGCCCGGCCGGCTCAGCGTCATTTCCGCCGCGTCGCCGCGGAAGGCAACCGCGATCGATCGCGTTTTCGAGGATTTGCCCGTCCATCGGTACGCCACTGGCGCTCCGTCGCTCGCCAGCGTCAAATCGGCGCGGTCGCGCTCGGCGGCTTGTCCGGGCAGCCGCAGATCGATCGTTCCCTCCGCCTTCCAATCGCCGCGTTCGCGGAAAATGCGAAACGTCTCGCTGCCCACCGCCCGCCCGTCGAGCACGATGCGAAAAACGCCCTGATCCGGAGCGAGCCCCGCTTGCGCCGCGCGCGCCGGCATCGCGCCAGCCGCTGCCAGCACCGTCGCGCAAACCGCCAAAATCATTCGCCGCGCGTTCATGCTTCCACCAGCGCCGGCCCCAGCAGTTGCAGAATTCGCTCGACCACCAGCGCCGGCTCGTCGAGCGATTCCACGCGAAAATCCGCCTGCCGGTAGATCGTTCGCCGTTCCTCGTACAGATTGCGGAAACTCGCTTCATCGCGGAAGAGTGGCCGGTCGGCGATTCCGGTGCACCGCTGGATCAAATCGTCCGGCGGGCAATCCAGCCACACCAGCGCCGCGCCCGCCTGCCGCAACCACGCCAGGTTCTCCGGCCGCGTCAGCGTCCCACCGCCCAGCGCGACGACCGTTCTCCGTTCGCCTTCGGTCGCTTCGCCCAGCACGCGGCCCAGCACTTCGGCTTCGATTTCGCGAAAGGCCGGCTCGCCGTGACTGCGGAAGATGGCGACGATCGAGGCTTGCGCCCGCTCGACGATCCGCCCGTCCAGGTCCACGAAGCGCCAGCCCAGCCGCTCGGCCAGCAATCGGCCTACGGTGGTTTTGCCGCTTCCCATGAAGCCGGTGAGCGCGATCAGTTTGCAGGGAATGGAAACGGGCATCGCAAAGCCGCCGGGTCCGGCAAAATCACTGCCGGCGGCGGATCACGATTGTACCACTGAACGAATTGATCACCAGCCGCGCGCGCCCTTCGTTGTAAACGCCGAAAAGCGACCGCGCGAACGCCGGCAGTTGCTGCCGCGGCTGTGGTGTTTCCTTCAGGTTCGCCTCGTTTTCCACCTTGCCGCGCAGCGAAATCGCGCTCACGTCAAAGGAGTCCGAGGGTGAATAGAGGACGTCGATTTGCCCGCTGTAATTGCGCAGCTGGTACAGGCCGTTCGGCAGCAGATCGCTGTCCATCAGGATGTTGCCGGTCGAGGAGCGCGCCCGCACATTGCTCGATTCCGATCCGATCAGGTTGATTCCGCCGCTGATGGAATCGGCGGCGATGCGTCCCGAACATTCGTTGCAGGTAAACGAGCCGCCGACGCTCCGCACGGTGATGTAGCCCATGACGCCGCGCAGATCAACGTCGGCCGCCACGGTCACGACCGAGATGTCGCCCATCACGTTCCTGACGTCCACTTTTCCCGCGTCGTTGTGGATGGAAAGCTCGGTCTCTTCGGGTACGGTGATCTGGTAATCGGTTTCGAGGTCGCTCGGCGTGATGTCGTTGCTCAGAATGCGGGTGGAAACCATCACCATGTTGTCCCGCTGGTTCGCGTCTACTTCCACTTTCTGGCTTTTCTGGTCCGCATCCACCTGCACGTACGGTTTTTTCCAGGTCTGGATCGTGACGTCCCCGCTCGAATTATGCAGCGTCAGGACCGGGTGCGAAGTGACTGGAAACCGTTTCTGGATCCGGTGTGCGTAGGCCGGAGCCGCCACGAGCGCGATTCCCACCGCCACGGCCGCTCCCCATCCCCTCCGCCCCATCTTCATGTTCGGCGTCCCTTTTTCCGCTTCCGAACCTTCGTCTGGTTCCGGCATCGCCGTTTACTCGGCCGAAGCCACACTGCGCTCGGCCATCATATTGAGCAATTCCGCCTTTTGCCGGTACGCGTCGTAAAGGTAGTCGCGCGTGTTTTCATCCGAGGGCGCCTGCTCCAGCGTCTTTTCGCAGCGCGCGATCTGGCGGTCGATGATCATCAGGTTCTGTTGCAGGGCCTCGCGCACTTGCGGATCGGGCGTTTGCAACGAACGAATGGCGTGCAGTTCCACGTGATTCAGCTGACGGTCCACGCTGGCCAGTTCCGGCTGGTCGCTCGAGAGCCACACCGGTCCCGTCGCCACCGTCGGTTGCGGACGGTCGGCCCGCGGCATCACCACCAGCAGCGCCAGCGCCAAGGCCAGCGCGCTCGCGGTTGCGACGGCCAGCGGCCGCGATGAAACGCGAATCCATCCTGCGGCCCGTTCCGCCCATCCGGGTTCGCGGATCAGGCCCTCCCGCTCCAGTTGCGCGTGGATCGCGCCCCACAGCTGTTCCGGCGGTGCGGCGCTTTCGGCCAGTTGCGGTGCGAACAGACGGATCGCATCCAGATCTTCGACGAGCTGCCGGCAGTGCGCGCACGCAATCGCGTGCTGGCGCGCTTGGGCCGTTCGCTCCCCTTCCATCCAGGCTTCGGTTTGACTTGCAAACTCTCCGCAATTCATCGCAGTTCCCTATGAGGAGCCCTGCCTCGCCGGTCGCGTCTCCGGCTCCGCTGGACCCTCCCCCTCCCGCTTGGCTTCCTGCCGTTCCTCCCGGGCCCGATCGCGTTCCGCTTCCTGCAACAACTCGCGCAGACGCGTGCGCGCTTTGTGCAGTTGCGATTTCGAGTTGCCGATCGAGCAACCGAGCATATCGGCGATTTCGTTGTGTTCGTACCCCTCCACGTCGTGTAGCAGAAACACCGCCCGGTACCCCGGCGGGAGATGGCCCACGGCCCGCTCCAGATTAACCCGGTCCACCGAGCCCGAAAGCTGCAAATCCGCCGCGCCCACTTCCCGGGGCGCGCTCCCCGATTCCTCGTCCTGCTCGGCCAGTTCGTCCAGCGAACTTTCGATCACGTTCTTCCGCCGGAGCCGCATCAACACAACGTTGACCGTCAGCCGGTGCAGCCAGGTCGAAAAAGCCGATTCGCCTCGAAAGGTCTGGATCTTCCGAAAGAGCTGCAGGAAGGCTTCCTGCGCCAGGTCCTCCGCCGCCGCGGGATTGCCAACCATCCGCAGACAGAGCGAATAGACTCTCCGATTGTGCAGTTGGTAGAGGCGTTCAAAAGCGTTCGCATCGCCCTTCTGCGCCAACCGGATGGCGTCAGCCTCGGTCAGCTCCCCCGTTTCGGTCCGCCTCACTCGGGCCACTCTACCCGTTCGGGCCGCACCGCTACATTTAGTGCGATGCTCCCCCTCCTGCTCAAGTTGTATCGCGCCGGCGCTTGCTCAAGCCGCTCCAAGCCGTTTTCAGTCCCTTCCGGCACGGTCCGGCTTCTTCGCCCGCCGGGTTCTCTCGTCTTGGGTACTGTAACCATCCGTCTACGCCGAGATTCGCGAAAATCCCGTTCCTGGCCCCGCCGTCGGCAATCCGTCGCCTTCCAGCCGATGGCAAAATGCATTCAATTCCTCCGGCGATAGTCCCAGCAGAAACGATTTCAGCACCACCACCGCTTCCCGGAAGCACGTATTCATGTCG
>JAKAOH010000201.1 GCA_021812285.1 Acidobacteriota bacterium
GGCGCTGCGGGCGACGCGGACCAATCGAATGCAATCGCTGAAAGATCGAGCCGCCGCGCCAACGGGCACCGTGCGGTGGTATGGATTGCGCGGGATTCTGGTGATGGTGCAGGTGACCCTGTCGCTGATCGCGCTGGTGGCGGCGGGGCTTTTCATCCACAGCCTGGGCAACGCGCAAGACATCAATCCGGGCTTCAACGTCCAGCACGAGCTGGTGTTTTTCCTGAATACGCGCGCGGCGCATTACCCGCAGGCGCAGGCCGAGCAGTTTTACGAGCAAGTGGTGGAACGGTTGCGCGGGCTGCCGATGGTTTCGGGCACCGCGATCGCGGACTCACTTCCCTTCGTCGGCGGCCTCGAGTGGACCACTTTCCCCCAAGGCGTGAATTACTCCGATCCGTCGCAGGGCCAACTGACGCCGGTGATCGCGGTGCAGCCTGGATATTTCCGCACGATGGGAATCACGCTGATCCGCGGGCGCAGCTTCCGTGAATCGGACGACACGAATGGGGCGATGGTGGCCGTGGTGAACAAGGCGCTCGCCGAGAATTTCTGGCCGGGCCAGAATCCAATCGGCAAGCACTTGCACTTCATCACGAAGACCTGGGACGTAACGATCGTCGGCGAAGTGAACACGGTGAAATACCTGACGCTGGGCGAACCGCCGCAGCCGATCGTCTACTGGCCGCTGAAGCAGCACTTCGCTGCCGCCGCCGCGCTCATCGTGCACACGGGCGGCCCATCGGCCAACGCGTTGTCGACCATTCGATCCACCATTCAATCGGTCGCTCCCTCGATCCGGCTTGTCCAGGTGCAAACAGTCGCCGATCTCTTGCGGCGGTCGCTGATGCCACCGCGGATCGCGGCGGAACTGCTGGGAGCATTTGGGCTGCTGGCGCTGGTGCTGGCGGCGATCGGGACCTACGGAGTGATGTCGTATTCGGTGAGCCAACGGACGCGGGAAATGGGCGTGCGGATGGCGCTGGGCGCAGGGCCATCGGACGTTCTGCGGCTGGTTCTACAAACCGGCATGGCCATGGTGCTGGTGGGCGTGGCTGTGGGACTCGCGATCGCGACGGCGCTGACGCGCAGCATGAATAGTTTGCTTTACGGCATCGGATGGTTCGATCCGCTGGCGTCACTGGTGACGTGCTCGTTGCTGATTCTGGTGGCGCTCGTGGCGTGCTGGGTGCCGGCGCGCCGCGCGGCGCGCGTGGACCCGCTGGTGGCGCTGCGGTACGAGTGAGCGCCGAATTCCCGCGAGCGTCGAGCGCCCGTTGTTCCAACCGGCAGATTTCCATCCCTGACGGAGGTTCGCAATGCAATTCGGCCGCTATTTCGAGGAATTCGAAGTCGGGGACGTCTACCGGCACTGGCCCGGGCGCACGATCAACGAAGCCGACGACACCTGGTTCAGCTTGATGACGATGAACCAGAACCCGCTCCATATCGACGAGCATTACGCTTCCCAGACGCAGCATGGGCGGCGCCTGGTGAACGGGATTCTGGTTTTCGCGATTGCGGTGGGAATGAGCGTGCCGGACGTCAGCGGCCGGGCCATCGCGAATCTCGAATACGAAAACGTGAAACACCTCGGTCCGGTGTTCCATGGCGACACGATTTACGCCTCGACGCGCGTTTTGGAAAAGCGCGCGTCGGAATCGAAACCCGATCGAGGGATCGTAACCGTGGAAACCACGGCGCGCAATCAGCGCGACGAAGCGGTGCTCAGCCTCCGCCGCAGGGTCCTCGTCCCCAAATTCCCCGCCCGGTAGTCGTCGCACAACCGGCGGTCCTGCGTCGAGGAGAAGCCCGAAACCGAATTTCCTGTGATGTTAAGCGTAGCGAAACATCCCGAAACTACAAGCAGCCGCGCCGACCGCCCCCAAAATCATTCTCCCAACTCTCCGTCGGCCGCACCCCCTCGCCTGTATAATCCCTGTCCGAGGACAAGCCCGTGCGACTCAAATCCATCCCCGCTCGCTGGCCCGACACCGCTCCGCCGTTACGTTCGCTGCTGTTCGTGCCTGGGGGGAGGCCAGATCGTTTCGCGAAAGCGCTCGTTGCAGGCGCCGACGCGGTGATTTTCGACCTGGAAGATTCCGTGCCGGAAAATGGGAAAGAAGAGGCGCGGCGGAACGTGGCGCTCGGCATCGGCGAAGCACGAGACGCAGCGGCGATGCGAGTGGTGCGAATCAATCCCGTGGCGACGCGGCACTGGGAGAAGGATTTACGCGCGGTGGTGCGGCCGGGCTTGGACGCGATTCTGCTTCCGAAACCCACGCACGCGCGCGAAGTCGCCGCCGCCGCTCGGCTGATTTTGCGCCTGGAGCGCAAGCGGAAAATCGAACAAGGAACGATTCTTCTGTTTCTGCTCGCGGAAACGGCGGGGGCGGTGCTGCGCGTGGAATCCATGATCGAAGCGAGTGCGCGCGTGGCGCTGGTTGTTTTCGGCGGCGAAGATTATTCGCTTTCGACCGGCGCGAACCCCGCGGCGGATGGGCGCGAATTGCTTTACGCGCGGTCGAAAGTGGTAGCCGCGGCCGCGGCGTATGGATGCCCGGCGGTGGATGGAGTTTACATGCGGTATGGCGACCTGGAGGGTCTGCGCAACGAGGCGGAAAGCGCGAAGCGCCTCGGATTCAGCGGAAAATTGATCGTGCATCCGGCGCAAATCGAGCCGGTGCATCGAGTGTTTTCCGTTTCCGAGCAGGAACTCGAATGGGCGAAGAGCGTACTCGAAGTCGCCGAGCGGATGGCGGAAAGCGGCGCGGGGGCGGCGGGACTGGATGGGCAACTGGTGGACACGCCGGTGATCGCGCGGGCGCAGAGGATCGCGGTCGCGGCGGAACGTGAAGGCCGGCAGCGCGGAAAATCGGCGTGGACTGCGGCGGAGAAAAAAGCGTGATTCAATACGCGAACCACGCGGAGCGAGGCGAGGCATGACGCGGCGACGGCCAACTCGGATGCAACAGATCGCCGGAATCGGCGTGGACCGGATGGGCGCGATTGCCGATAGCTCCGGCAAGGAATTCCTGCGCCTGGAAAATCTGGACGTGGATATTCCGCCCGACGCGCAGGCCCTGGCGCGAACGCGCGAAGCGGCCGGGCGTGACATGGAAAACAGTTACCTTCCCTTCGTTGGGCAAGCGCGGCTGCGGGAGGCGGCGGCGCGGCACGTTTCGGCGATTTCGGGCGTTTCCTATTCGGCGGAAAACGTGATCGTCACCGCCGGCGGGCTGAATGGGATTTTGAACGTCTTGCTCGCGACGATCGAAACGGGCGAAGAGGTGATCCTCACCGACCCGACTTACGCGGGATTGATCAATCGCGTGCGCCTGGCGGGGGGCGTGCCGCGCCTGGCTCCCTTCATTTTTCATCCGGGCGGCGAATGGCGGCTGGATCGGGACGCGCTACGCGGCGCGGTGACACCGAAAACCCGGGCGATGCTGCTGATGTCGCCTTCGATGCCGTCGGGCGGATGGCTCGATGCAGGCGATTGGGCGCTGGTGGCCGAACTTTGCGTGAAACACGATCTGCTGCTCATTGACGACGCGGCGATGGAGCGATTGCTATTCGACGAGCGGCCGGTGATTCATCCGGCTGCAATCGAAGGGATGGCCGAGCGCACGGTCACGGTGGGCTCGGCATCGAAAGAGCTGCGGATGATTGGCTGGCGCGTGGGATGGATAGTGGCGCCCGCGAGCATGGTTCCCGATTTCGCCGCGGTTTCCATTGCCAACGTCGTGGTTCCGGTCGGCATCGCGCAGCAGGCCGCGGCTATGGCGCTCGAACGATCGGCGGAAACGATGCCAGCGTACGTGGCGGAGCTGGAATCGCGACGCAACGTCGTGCTCGAAGAATTGAAAGGCCTACCCGTGGGCGCTCCGGGCGGGGGATGGTCTCTGCTGATGCGCGTCTCGGATTTTGGCCTCGACGGCTCGGCAATGGCGGAGCGGCTGCTGGAACAGGGCGTTTGCGCGACGCCGATGGCGGGCTGGGGCGAAGCGCACGGAGCCCAATACATTCGCTTCGTTTTCTCGAACGAACCGGTGGAACGGTTGCGGGGGCTCGGCGCGCGCGTGCGTGCGGCGCTTGGCCGGCCCTTGTGACGCACGGTTGCGGAGCGGGATGGGACGTGTGGGGCAGGGGATCCCGTTCGCTGACGGTAGCGTTGACGCGGGGGCGGGGCTGATATACTGCCGGGAGAAGCCCTCTTGGGGGCGGTCGCAGCCGTGAATCCGCGAACCAGGCCCGACACCAGACGCGCTTTCCTGATGGTCCTCGCGCTTTGCGCGACTCCGATCTGTGCCCTCTCGCTTCGTGCCCAGTCCAGGCATGCGGAAACCGACGAGCCAACCATCCGCACGTCCACGAATCTCGTCCTTCTGGATGTCTCCGTCACCAACAACAGGGATCGCAAACCGGTCCGCGGACTCACCGAAAACGATTTCCGCGTGCTGGAAGACGGCAAACCGCAACCCATCGCGATTTTCCGCGCTGATTACGCGCCTGCCACGCCCGCAGCTGCTCCGCCGCCACTGCCTTCTTTCGTTTACACTAATTTGCCCGCATACCACCCGGCGATCGGGCCGCTGACGGTTGTTCTGCTCGATTCTCTCAACACGCCGCTGTTCGACCAGGACCGGATGCGGATGGCCCTGGTGCGCTACGTGGCGAAACTGCTCGATCAGGGCCAGCGTGTTGCAATTCTCTCACTCACCGACAAACTGACGATGCTGCAGGATTTCACGACGAGCCGTGGTCTGCTGCTCGCAGCGGCGAAGAAATTCACTCCGCAGGAGTCGAGCCAGATGGGCGTGCGCGAGAATATGACTTCGCGCGCGAAGGACGAGCAATATTTGAACGTTCTGCAGATGGTGAAATCCTGCGGTGGGCCCGGTGGGTCGGGCTGTGAGGCCCTGGTGGAGTTCTACAACACGCTCAAGGCGATGGAACGGCACATTCTGACAATGAACGACGAGCAGCGCGCGGAAATTACCGCCGACGCGCTCGACGGCATCGCCAGCGCGTTTGCCGGGTATCCCGGCCGCAAAAGCTTGATCTGGATTTCGGCGTCGTTTCCGCCGCTTTATCCCGGCGGTCCCCATTTCAAGCTGGCGTGGTCCGCCGAGGACCAATTGCATCATGCCGCTGATCTTTTGAACGAAGCCCGAGTGACCGTGTATCCTGTCGACCCGCGCGGTTTGATACCTGATGCCACGCCCCAGCCTGGCGTCGTCGGCCATGAGGAGATAGACCAGCAAGGGAGGGGGGCCTACTACGAATCCACTCCGGACTACTACCAGAGCTGGGAGCGCCTGGTTCGCTCGCCGATGTACAACCTATTCTCCTCTCAAGCGACCATGCGCACCGTCGCGAAAGCGACGGGCGGCGTGGCGTTCTACAATTCCAACGACATTGCCCACGCCATCGCTCGCGCCGCGGCAGACGCACGAAATTCGTACGTCATCGGCTACTATCCCGCTAATTCCGAATGGAATGGGAAATTCCGGCGCATCACGATTGATCTGGCGGAAAAGGGGCTCACCCTGCGATATCGGCGCGGCTACTACGCGATTCCCGGGTTCGCTCGCGGCGTGGCCAAACCGCAACTGGCGCAGAACGCGCAATTGCAGGCGGCGCTGCTCGATCCGCTGCCCGCGACCGCGCTGACCTTTCGGGTTTACGCGCCGCCG
>JAKAOH010000027.1 GCA_021812285.1 Acidobacteriota bacterium
ATATCCGAGGGACAACTGCAAAATGCCCCGGGCAGCTTCAGGGGCTGAAGCCCCTTGATATCGCAGCTTTTGATGTCGGAGCTTTAGAGTCTGTGTGGGAACTGGACTTGACGCGTCTCTTATACTGCGCGAGAGAGGAGGCGCGATGCCCAAATTTCTGGATTACAACCCGGATCAGGCCTACTTGCTTCCGCCGAGCGTGCGCGACGTGCTGGGGCCGGACCACCTCTGTTTTTTCGTTCGGCGAGTTGTGAGGAAACTGAATCTGGGCATCTTCCGGAACGAGTACAGCGCGGAGGGTGGGCCAGCCTACGCGCCGGAGATGCTGGTTTCGGTTTGGCTGTACGCCTACGCGCTGGGAGTGACGAGTTCGCGTCGGCTGGAGCAGCGCATCCGGGAAGATCTGGCGTTTCGCTATCTGGCCGCCGGGAACACGCCGGATTTCTGGACGCTGAACGAATTCCGCCGGCGGCACGCCAGAGGCCTCAACGACCTGTTCACCCAGGTGGTGGAACTGGCGCGTTCGCTGGGGATGGGCAAGCTGGGGCACGTGGCGATCGACTCGACGCGCATTGCGGCGAACGCTTCGCGGAATCGCGTCGATACCGAGCGGGCGCTGCGCGATGCGCGGGCGCGCATCCGGCGGAGCATCCGGCGTTGGCAGAAGCAATGCGACGCGGACGATCCCAACGAAAGCGCCGGCCTGGCGATCGGCAGCGAAACGATCGTGCGGCTGGAACAGCAACTCCGGGAGATTCCCGAGCGGCTGGAGCGACTGCACAAGAGCGGGCTGCAGAAGCTCTCGCGCACCGATCCCGACAGCCGTTTTCTGCGGGAGCGGGGCGGATTCACGCTGGGATACACCGCCACGGTAGCGGTGAGCGAGGACCATTTGGTTGTGGCGCAGCAGGTCAGTCAGCAACCTACCGACAACGGGCTGCTGGTGCCGATGGTGGAAGCCGTGGAGCGTCAATGCAGCGAACGGCCGCGACAGGTGAGTGGGGACAGCGGCTTTTTCTCCCTGGACAACTTGCAAGCGATGGAAGAGCGGAAGATCGATGCCTACGTGCCGGACTACAACATGGCGCGGACGTTGAATCACGGCGGCCCCGTCAAACAGCACGCCATACATCCGGCACATCAGCGCATGCGGCGGAAGCTGCGAGACCCGGCCGGTCGCGCGATCTATGCAAGACGCAAAGCAATCGTCGAGCCCGTGAACGGAGTGCTGAAGGAACAAAGAGGCATGCGCAGGTTTCGGATGAGGGGGCTCGGGAAAGTCGCCCTGGAATGGGCGCTGGTCACCACCGCGTATAACCTGACGCGGATATGGCGTGTCAGCTAGCCGCGCCACCGCCGCGGGCTCAATGAGGTAAACGGAACTCATGTCCAAATTTCGACCTCAAATCCTGCGAGCCCCGAGTCTTCACACAGACTCTGAAGCTCCGACCCCCGAAAGACCATGCAGGGAATTTCTGACACGGGACATTAGTAGGGAGCGTAGTAGCCGGCGCGGGTAAGGACTTTGTATTTTTTCGGCGTGGTGACCAGCTTGATTTTGCGGTAGGTGCCGTCGCGCCTGCTGTCGGAGGGGTAGTAGCCGATCACGTACTGGCTGCGGAGTTCATCGGCCAGTTCCCTGAACGCGCGGTCGAGTTGAGTGCCGCTACGCGCCGGAATCAGCCGGCCGCCGGTTTCCTTGGTGAGCTTTTCCGCGACGCCGCGGCCGAAATAGCCGAGATACCCATATTCGCTGGGTTCGGCGGCGAGCACGACGTGCACGACCGTATCGGTCTTTTGCGCCGCCTCGATCGCCTGATCGAGCGTGTAGTGGCTGCCGTAGTCCTGCGCGTCGGTGAGGGCGATGATCGCCTTGCGCCCGGCCTGCTGCGTGAGTTTGTTCTCGCAGGTGAGGTAGACGGCGTCGTAGAAATGCGTGCCGTTGGGACCCGAGGGGACCGTTCCCGGCGTCGCGCCGATATCCGGCGCGGGACCGCCGGCGTTGATGCGCGTGTGCTCGATGGCATCGTCGAGAACCTGGCGGTCGTTCGTGAAATCGGCGAGCATGTTCACGCCGAAATCGAAGCCGACCACCATCGCGAGGTCCCGCGGGGTGAGGATGCGGCGCAGAAATTCCTCGGCGGCGTCCTGTTCGCCCGGCAGAAGGTCCATCTGGCTGCCGCTGGTATCGATCAGGAGGGCGATGGTGAGCGGGAGATTTTTCGAGAGGTTGAAATAGGCGATTTTCTGCTCGACGCCGTTCTCGTAAACCTTGAAATTGTCTTTGGTGAGGTTGGTGACGAGTTCGCCGTGCTTGTTGCGCACGGTCGCGTAGAGGTGGACCAAGCTGACCTGTACGCGCAGTTGGCCCGGCGCCTGCGGGATGAGCACGGGCTTTTGCGGCTTGGTCTTCTGCTGCGGCAAATTGGCAGGCTGAATCGGGCCGACCTGCTGGGCGCGCAGCAATCCCGGCACGAATCCAAGCAGGGCGACCAGAAAAAGGAAACCCAGGACAAACCGCAGGTTGCGAACCCTCAAGGTTGCGATGGCAAGCTCCCCTTCCCGCCGCTTCATACGATGCGCCGCCGGGCTGGCGCGATGCCTCCCAACCCCACCCCACAACGGCCGGCAACACTCAGGGGCTAAAGCTCCTTGAGGATGCGGGTCTTCCTGTGGGAGCGGAAGCTCCGGCGCCTGAGAACTGCCGCGGAGAGCTGCTGGCTCAGGGCGCCAGCGCGGCCGTGCCACGGCGCCGGCGCATCCCGCGCGCCGCGTCACGAACCGGTCTTTTCCTGGCAAAGCTCTTCCATCAGACCCTGGCGGTGCTTCGCCGCGATGGCGTCCATGCGGCTGAGGCTCACCGCGTAGCCGGCGAACGCCAGCGCCGCGAGCGCGAGAAACGTCCAGGCCACCACGGCCGGCCTTCGCGCCAGGTCGCCGACGATAAAAACGATGATGGACGACGCGATCAGGAATCCTTGGGTCATGAATCCCGCCAGCATCGCCATGCCCGGCGGACCGTTTCGCCGGCGGAAATTTCCGAACTCCATGCGGTTGGGGAACGAAAGAGAAATCACGTTGCCGATCGCCAGACTCGTCAGCAGCGCGTAAGCCGCGGCCAGAAATGAGACGCCGACGACCGGCCAAGTGGGCGGGCCGGCCGTCCAGCGCACGCAAAACCAGAGCAGGAAAATATCCAAGAGCGTGGCCGCTACCTGGCACAGATTTTTTCCCAGCATCACCTGGCGGAATTTCACGGGCGCCATCAGCAGAAACCGCACGCCCGTGCCGTCGTAGCCGAGGTTGTTGAAAAACCAGTTCATCTCCATCAGGAACAGGTAGGCGAGCGCGATCGGGAAGGCGAACGCGCGATGCCTGGCGAGAAAACCGGTCGGTCCTTTATCGGTAAGAAAGAACAGAACGAGAAAGGCGGGGAGAAGCAGTTGCAAAAGCACCTGCCAATTCCGCAGCGTGTAGCGAGCTTCCCTTTCGAAAATCGCCGCGACAGCGGTGGAGCGCCAGGGCAGCGACGCCAGGCCGCGAAACTCCGTTTCCGCGGCGGCGCGTTCGGGCTTTACCGAAACCACGCGGGCCTCGCTCAGATTTTCGCCGCGGAATTGCGCCGCGAGGCGCAGATGCAGCAGCCAGAGAAAGCCGAACGCGTAGACGCTCACCAGCGCGAGGCCCGCGAGCGCCCGCAGCGCTTCGCCGGCGAGCGCGCCCGTCAGGGCCGCGCCGACCAGGCCGGGCGGGAGCGTCCGCGCCGCGGCGTGGAGCGGGCCGAGCCAGCGGGCAGCGCCGGCGAACTGCTCGTCGCTGACCAGACGCGGCAGAAGGAAATTCACCGTCAGAATCAGCAGGACGAACACGAGGCCGAAAATTTCGCGCGTGCGCCGCTGCGCCAGCCAGCGGTCCGTCCAGGTGGCGAAGGCCCGCGCGAGGGCCACGTTCATCACCGCGAAAATCAGCGAGGCCAAGAGCAGCCACGGCAAAAGGGCGGGCCGGGCCGCGCCGGCGCCCGCCGAAAGACAGATCAGCCAGAAAATGGAAATCACCGCGGCGGGATCGAACAATCCGTAGGCCAAGCTGAGCCCGAAAAAGCTGGCGTAGCGCAAAGGGAAGCGGAGCAAATCGCTGAAATCGAATTGCGCGCCGCCGGCGCCGGAAAGCAACGGATACAACTGCCAGAAAAGCAGCACCACCCAGAACAGGCCGCCCAGTCCGGCGCCCTGGCCGCGCCCGGCGAATTGCCAGGCGACCACCCCCATCGCCACGCCGCCGCCAAACATCAGCCCGGCCATCATCAGCCAGAGCAGGACGCGCGAAACGGCGTTCAGCCGGCCGCGCAGCGTTCGCAGCGAATTGCGAAACAGTTGCCAGCGCAGCAGCAGAATCAGCCGGACCTGCTCGCGAACGCTCGGCACGCGGCTCATCCCAGCCAGCTCAATTCTTCGCCGGCACCGCGGCTGCCGCCGACGATATCCAGGAAAATCTGTTCGAGCGTCAGCTTGTCTCCGGCCGGCTGCGCTTCGCCCGCGTCGGCGCGCTGCGCCACCACGCCGGCGCGCAACTCCTCGAGCGAGCCCTGCGCGACCAGCTTGCCGCGATGGATGATCGCGACGTGGCTGCAGAGCCGCTCGACGATTTCCAAGACGTGCGAGGTGAGGAAGATCGTCGCGCCGCGCGCGATCATTCGCTGGAGCATCGCCTTGAGCGAGCCGGCCGCAATCGCGTCGATTCCCTCGAACGGCTCGTCCAGAAAAAGCACTTTCGGGCCGTGAATCACCGCGGCGGCCATCGCCAGTTTTTTCTTCATGCCGTGGGAAAGATCGGCCACGAGGGAGCCGCGGTGATCGGCGAGCTGCATGAATTCCAAAAGCTCCTCGGACCGCTGCCCGGCCGTTTTCGTATCGAGCCCGTACATTCGCCCGGCGAAATTCAGGTATTCGGCCGGCGTCAGCCTGTCGAAAAGGGCCAGGCCCTCCGGCACGACGCCGATCTGGCTCTTCACCGCAATCGCATTGGCTTCGAAATCGAGCTGGAGAATGCGGATGCGCCCGGCCGAAGGCTCGAGCAGGCCGGTGAGCATCTTGATCATCGTGGACTTGCCCGCGCCGTTTGGCCCGAGAAAACCGAAAAACTGGCCGCTCTCGACGCGCAAATTCACGCCATCCACCGCGACGAGTTTCCCGAACCGGCGCGTCAATCCTTCGGTTTCAATCGCGGCCGCTCCGTTCAGCGGCGTGGTGTTTTCGGTTGCCATCGCTCCTCTGCTCTTCCGCTTTCCGCAAGCTGGTTGGGTCGCGCGCGGCTTATCGCTCGGCCGCGGCCGGCGGAGGCGTCGCCGCCGCTTCCACGCTTTCCTGTGCGGCCGGGCGAATCGCTACCAGTTGCTCGTGCGCCGGACAGAGCGGCTGGAAATCGCAGAAGCCGCAATGCCAGCCCGGCTGCGGATCGAATTGCGCCGCGCGAATTCGCGCGGCGGTTTCGATCGCTTTTTGTTTCGCTTCCGCGAGATCGGCGGCGTCGCGCGTGGTTTCCAGGCGCACGCCGGCCGAAAGGTACCAAAGCACGAGGCGTTGCGGCTCGAGTTCCAGCGCCTCGCGCGTGGCCAGCGCGTAAAGGCTCAATTGCAGATCCTTGTCCACGTCCTTTTGTTTTTTCGGGTTGCCCGTTTTGTAGTCCACCACCTCGACGCGCCGCGATCCCGCCGCGCCGCCCAGCCGGTTCAGCTGATCGATTCTGCCGGTAATCACGACGTTTCCTTCGAGCGGGAGCTCGAACCGTTTTTCCTGATGCATCACGTCGGGGTCATGCGCGAGGTAGCTTTCGCGAAACGTCTTCAGCTGCTCGAGGCCCGCTTTCCGGTAAAGCTCTTCCTGGTACTCGTCGTCGTATTTCCCCGCGGGCCATTCGCGCGCGTAAATGGCTTCGAGTTCCTCGATCGGCATCGGCAGTCCCTTGCGGAGTCCCGCGACGAATTGCTGGATCGTCGCGTGCATCAGGTTGCCGAAGGTCATCGCCGCGCTCGGCCCTCCGCGCAATCTCCATCCTTTTTCAAACGCGAATTTCAGCGGGCAGGTCAGGTAGGTCTCGATCGCCGTCGCCGAAAGCTCGAGCGGCTCCGGAATGGGCGGATGGTACGCGCCGGCCCACACCGCGATGCGCGACCACGCGCGTGAATCCTGCCGCGCGGGATCGAGAAGGGCGGGCGAGGCGGGATCGGAGGGCAAACCCTCGACGGCCAGGCCATCGCGCGCCGGCGTCATTTTTGGCGCCAGTTGCTCGACGTCGCGCGCCTGAATTTGCGGATGCGACAGAAAATCGTCGAGGAACGGCGAGGGTCTCACCTTGGGCGTTACCACCGCGGTCAGCGTCAACCGCTCGCGCGCCCGCGTCAGGGCCACGTAAAACAGACGCCGCTCCTCTTGAATGTGAAAATCGCCCACGGGCTTGGCTTCCTTCATCAAATCCGCTGGAAATTCCAGAACCGGGCGGCGCTTATCCGCCGGAAACGACCGGCGCGACATCCGCATCACGAAGACGTGGCCGAATTCGAGGCCCTTGGCTCCGTGCACCGTCATCAACTGGACCGCGTCCGGCGCTTCCTGTTCTTCCAAGAAGATCGGTTCGCCTTTTTCGAAATGGAAATCGAGATATTCGAGGAAATCGCGCAAATTTCTCGCTTCGGGGTCGGCTTTCTTTTCCCATTCGGCGGCGAATTTCAAAAACCGCTTCAGGTACAGCTCGTCCGCGCTGGACGGCACGAGCTGCAGGTTCAATTCATCCACGAGCGCTTTCAGCAGAGCCGTCGCGGTCAGGTTGTGCGCCAGGCGCGCCATGCCGGCGATCATCCGGCCGAGTTCGCGGCCGCGCTCGGGTTCCCGCGGCAGGTCGAGCGAAGCGGCGAGTTCATCGAGGAGATGCCGGCGATTTTTCCCGGCGCGCTCGGAGAGCCGGGCCAAATCCTCCGGCTGGAATCCCCAATAGGGCGCGGCGGCCACGCGCGCGAACGAGATGTCGTCGCTGGAATTTCCGATCAGGCGCAGATAGGCGATCAGATCGCGCACCAGCGTGTTCTGAAGGATCGAAAGCTTGCGAATCACAAACGGGATTCGCCGCCGCGCGAGTTCCCTAACGAGCAGATCGCGATGATTGTGTTTCCGGTACAGCGCGGCGAACTCTCCCCACGCGCGGCCCGCGCCGTGTTCGCGCTCGATTTCCGCGGCGATCCATTGCGCTTCGGCTTCGGGCGAGGCGAATTCCACCACGCGCACGCGCGGGCCTTCGCCGTTCGGCGTTTCCAGACGCTTGTTGGGCAGGAAGCGGTCCTTATTTTGCACGATCACTTCGCCAGCGACGCGCAGAATCCGCTGCGTGGAGCGGTAATTTTCGTTCAACTGCAGAAGCGCTTTCGGATTGCCCGCCGGAGCGAGGAAAAACTGGCGGAAACGGTCGAAGCTGGCGAAGGAAGCGCCGCGGAAACGGTAAATCGCCTGATCGTCGTCGCCGACGACGAAGATATTTCGGTCGCGCCCGACCAGGTGCCGGAGCAGCTCGATCTGGGCGACGTTCGTATCCTGGAATTCGTCCACCAGAACGTAGCGGAACCGATCGGAAAGTTGGTCGCGGAGGGCGCGATCCTGCCGCAGCTTGCGTTCGGCTTCGAGGATCATCGAACCGAACGTCAGCGCGCGGCGCTCGCGCAGCAGACGGTCGCTCACGCGGTAGGCGCGCGCGATTTCGCGCTGGCATTCGATCTCCTCTTCGCGCGCGACAGCGTCGTCGGGCGGGAGCGAGCCTCGTTCCGCTTCGAGTTTGTGCGCCAGCGCCGCGACGTAGGCATCGTAATCGTCCGGCGTGACGAGTTCGTCCTGGCAACGCGAAAAGAACTGCAGGAAATCGTTCAGAAACTGGCTCGGCTCGTGCAGCTTCAGGTAGCGTTCCAGCACGAGCAGACGCAGATTCCGGCGCAGCAGAATCCAATGGTCCATGTCCTCGATCGGATCGAGGTCAGGCTCGGTCGGCTTCAGAATCACGTTGAGGCAGAACGAGTGAAAGGTTCCCAGCCAGATGTCGCGCGCGCGTTCTCCCGCCGTCTGCAGCACGCGGTGCTTCATTTCCGCCGCCGCTTTGTCGGTGAAGGTCAGCCCGAGGATGTTTTCGCCGGAAAGCCGCGGATTTTCCTCGAGCAGGCGGCGGATGCGCTCGGTGATGACGCGCGTTTTCCCGGTGCCCGCGCCGGCGACGACGAGCAACGGGCCCGCGTCGTGCTCGACGGCTTCCTTCTGTCGAGGATTCAGTTTCAGCGCGGCGCGCGTTCGCTCAGGCATCTCCGTGTGTGCTCAAGGTTGCCACATCCCCGCGGCATAAGAAAAGCGAGAAGTCAGAATCAGGAGGTTGACAGGGTACAGGGGGACTGCTAGAGAAACTGAGTAGATGGACTTTGCGATTGGACTCGCGTGCGCTGCCGCGACAAAATTCTGGGCCGACTTCGCGTGGTCGGCAGTCGCGAAGGGAGCCGTCGTCCTGTTGGTTGTTGCAGTTGCGTTCATAAAGGTTTGGTGGCGGCGACGAAACCCATAGAAGCAACCATTTGCGCAGTGGCGGCCCGGGGTCCCCGCGGCCCCGCCGCTAGCGTCGAGGGATTGGCCAAAGCTAGCGGGGACAGTTGGGGGCGAACGCAATCGTTGCCTCAAAGCTCTTGCTCGCGTCTTTCCCAGGAAAGCTCCAACCAGCCACTGCTTTCTTCACCGCGTATCGAAGGAGCGGGTTCCCGCTCACGAACGCAAGCCCCGTCGCGTGGCCGCCAGGCCCAATCTTTGCACGAAACGTGACGGCCCCTTCTATGTGCGCCAGCCGTGCGATGGGCGGGTAGGTTGGCATCGGCGCTGCCAGAGGCGCGAATGGGAGACTTCTCACCAACCGCACGGTGGGAGCCGGGGGGACCTTTTGCGCGGCCTTGTACAGGCTCGACGGTTTCTCCGGGTCGCCACGAAACAGATAATCGAACCTGCCCGCAGCCAACTCCCGGAGCACCTCGGACCGGGGTCGGTTCACGGAAGGTCGCGGGCTTGGCGGAAGCGGGAAAATGCGTCTGTCCTCAGGACCGGGACCGACCGCTTCATCCAATCGCTTCAGCAATTGCATTGTCCAAAGGGCGCCTTGGGGAGCGTTATTCGCGGTTCCGTACAGGTATTGGCCCAGAATGTCGGACTGGGCCGACCGGGTCTCGGCCCCGCACCGGACCTGTATCACCACGTCCGCACCGCTGAATCTCATGCAGTTCTTGCACGGCTTCGGCCGAGCACTGAGTTCTGACACCGGCACGGTGCAGGCATTTCGCGGTCCGAGGATCTCCGCAACAGTTTCCTTCAGCATGGCCGAAGCCACATCCACTCTGGCCGGCGCGATGCACGCGTCGCCCGGCGGCGTCAAGGTGATCCTTTCGAGAGAAGTCCCTCGTTGTGTTCTTTGGACGATGTACAGCTCGTAAAAGTCGAAAGGGGGTCCGAAGTCAAAGTACAAGTGCTTCGCCAGTACGAACCCGCTTGGCCACGCGTCACGCTTCCGTTGCGGCGGCGTCGAGAGCCCGCAAAGGGCCAGCGCTACGCAGAGGATCGTGCCCAGTCGCATGGTGTCAGCACCCCGCTCCCGCTTGAATCGCGTACCCGGGAAGCAAGAGCAACAGGTAATTGAGCCTAGCGCTCTCGCTCACCACCGGCGTGCTCGCAGAGACGGCCGTGTTTGCACGGCGCCGGTCAAATACCAGCGTCCGTCGGTCTCGCGCGCCTGGCCAGCCTTTTGCAGCCGCTTCAGCGCGGACCGCGCGCGTTTCGGTTCCCAACCCCACTGCTCGGCTACCTGAAAATCCATCAAACCCACGCCGCCACGGCCACCGGCTTTTTCGAGCGCTTCCCGCGCTTTTCGTTTGTCTCTATTTCTCGCATGGTGGAAGAGCGCGCGCAGGATTTCCTCAGCCACTGCCGCGCCCGCAACGCCGGCGCCACCGATCCAATGCCACGCATGGCTGAACGAGACTGCCACCTGCGCCTCCGCGGAGCGGCACACCCAGGACCGTTTGTAGAACGAGCGGCCGCGCAATGCAACAACCAACGTTCGGGGTCGCGCTTTGACCCGCTTCGAAATCGGGGCCTATACTGGCCGTGAAAAGCGAAAAAAGCGTGGGGATGGAAGGAGCGTCATGGAAAAGACGGTCATATTGAGCGCCGTGCGCACGCCGGTAGGAAAATTTCTCGGAGGCCTCGCGCCGCTTTCGGCGACCGAGCTCGGCGCGATCGCCGTTCGCGCCGCCGTCGAGCGCGCCGGAATCGATCCGAAACAGGTGGATGAAATCATCATGGGCAACGTCCTTCCCGCCGGACTCGGCCAGAATCCGGCGCGGCAGGCGGGCCTGGGCGGCGGCCTGGATCCCCGCGTCGCCGCGATGACGATCAACAAGGTCTGCGGCTCGGGCCTCAAAGCCGCGGCGCTGGCCGATCAGGCGATTCGGCTGGGCGAAGCGGAAGTCGAAGTGGCGGGCGGCATGGAATCCATGTCCAACGCGCCGTACCTGCTGACCAAGGCGCGCACCGGCTACCGCCTAGGCCACGGCGAGGCGATCGATTCGATGATTCACGACGGTCTGTGGGACATTTATGAAAATTTTCATATGGGCATGACCGGAGAACTGGTCGCCGAAAAGTACAAAATCTCCCGCGAGGAGCAGGACCGGTTCGCTTTCGACAGCCACCAGAAAGCGATCGCGGCGGCGAAAGCGGGCTACTTCCAGTCGCAGATCGTTCCCGTGGAAATCGCCGGCAAAAAAGGCGAAAAGACCGCGATCGCCAAGGACGAATCGCCGCGCGAGGACACCTCGATCGAGGCGCTCGCGAGGCTGAAACCCGTCTTTAAGAAGGACGGCACCGTGACCGCGGGGAACGCGCCGGGAACGAACGACGGGGCCGCGGCGCTGGTTCTGACGAGCGAGTCGCTGGCGTCGAAACTCAGCAAGACGCCGATCGCGCGCGTCGTCGCGCAGGCCACCAGCGGCGTCGAGCCGAAGTGGGTGATGATGGCGCCGGTGCAGGCGGTCGAAAAACTGCTCGCGAAGACGGGCTGGGACCGCGACCGCGACGTCGAACTGGTGGAACTGAACGAAGCGTTTTCCGTGCAGGCGCTGGCGGTGATGCGCGAATTGAAGCTGGATCCCGCGAAAGTCAACGTGAATGGCGGCGCGGTGGCGATCGGGCATCCGATCGGCGCATCGGGCGCGCGGATCCTGGTGACGCTGCTGCACGAAATGATCCGCCGCAACGCGAAACGCGGCATCGCCGCGCTGTGCCTAGGCGGCGGGAACGCCGTCGCGCTGGCCGTGGAGCGCTGAGCGGGCGCGGCCCGTATGGCCCGTTCGCCCGGCGCGGCGTGGCCGCCGCGGCCATCGGCCATCCGAACGCGAAATCCATGGTGAATGCTGAGGGGCGCCGCTGTCGCGCCTGCGCGGGACGCGACCGCCGCGTGCCGCTACGTGATAAGGATCACACTGGAAAAGGTTTTGACTTCGCTATGCGGCGAAGGTTTGCGCGAGAATGCGGTCGCGCCGCCGGCAGCGGTTAGCCTTTGCCATTGCCGGGCAGACAGTCTCCGAGATGTCCTCGCGGCACCCCGCTTGCGGATTTGACCGGGGCGCCGGCTGATACTAATACGTACCATTACTCAATGATAAAATTCCCTATTGATTTCATCAGAACACGTCCTTATAGTAAGGCCGCTCGGGAAGCTTCCTAATTTCACCGAACGATTCGCGGGAGGAACATAATCAATGAGGCGAATTCTCACTCTGATTTCTGTTGTCTGCGGTTTTCTCCTTATCAGCTCGACCGCATGGGCGCAAGCCAGCGGCAGCTTCAGCTATAACGACCAGGGTGCCAGCGAACACTGCATCCTCAACTCCAACGGTTCAATCACCGGCGGGTACACGTGCTCGGAGAGCTCGACCTGTAGCGAATCAGGCTCGTGTACAAGCAACTCAGACTGCGCGAGTGGTACGTGCGATCTGAACACCGATATGTGCGTCACGTGCACGTCCTCGGGTCCCTCGGGAACCTGTGGCGGCACCTTTGTCGCGGGCATCAAGGGCAACGGCGGCAGCGGCAATACATTTGTGGTCGAGCCGTCGGCTGTCATTGGCTTGCTGACGGACGTCAGCCTACAGAAGAGCTCGACCTTGGACGTGGGAACCAGTTCGGCACTGGCTGGCGTGGATTTCACGGTCACCGCAACGGATGGGAACGGCACTACGGTCGCCCCGGCGCCGAACTTTGCGGTCACCTACGACTCGCGCTTCGTCCAGATCAGCTCGAACCTGTTCGACGTCCTGAGCTCCCAGTGCACCACGATCACTGGTGGCTGCTACTTCAACTTCAATGAAAGCACCGTCTCCGCGCACAGCTTCCAGTGGCTGCTGCCCGAGGACGGCAACAGCGGCATATACACCATCACAACCACATGGGCGTCTTCCCTCGGCAACACGGGCATCAGCAATTCGCTGACCTGCGTCGGCCCGGTGAACGTGACGATCCAGCAGAACAAGGTCTACCACTTCAACCAGGTGAACCTGAATCAGACGACGAATTAAGCGAAGACTCATCGGAACCCGGCCCCGGGTCGAATCGGCCTTGGGCCGGGCTTCGTTTTGCAGTCCTTAGCTCCATACGGGAAAATACGCATTCACAGCCGGACGGCAGCGTCGGCGCTTGGGTCGACTTTTGGGCTGGTGAGTCGGCGATTGCGCTTCAATAGAACGCGCCGTAAGCTCAGCGAATCGGAATTCGCTGACCGAAAGAACGAAATGCCACTGCGAACGCGAAGTCTAATATTTGGCTGCCTCGCTCTTCTTCTCTGCTCCACGCTCTACGGCGCCTCGAATCTGGCGTCCGCGCGCCGCGCCTATAAGAAGAAGGAGTACGCAGCCGCCTTTAAGCTGCTGGCGCCTCTTGTCAAGCGAGGCGATCCCGGAGCCGAAGTGCTCTTGGGGAGGATGTACTTGATGGGCCACGGCGTTTTAAGAGACCCGGCCGAAGCCTATAAGCTCTTCCATTCAGCTGCACAGCAAGGGGATGCCGACGGCGAGTTCTACATCGGCGCCAAGGCTGTATTGAGCCACGAGGGTCTCACAAGCGGGCTTGAGTACCTACGTCTCTCGGCGGAGCAGGGAAATAGGGACGCGCAGCTTCTGCTGGGCCAGACCTATTTGCGCGGCATCGGGAGCGCGGTTCGCCCCGATCCCGCCCGAGCGGATATGTGGCTGCGGCTGGCTGCCAAGAACAACCTTCCCTTTTACCGGCTCCAGCTCGAGGCTGCCGAACGGCAAATGACCGCGCTGCAAATCGCGAAGGGCAAAGCGCTGGCGGCAAAATGGAAGCCTAAACACGGACTGAAGCCTCCGGCCAGCCCCGGCTCCTGAATGCCTCGTGACGGAAACCGAATACAGGGGTGACTCGCCGGGAGGCGCCGGCAGGGGAACGCCGGCGCACAGGGAAACGTATGAGAGGGGCGAGCCACGGGACGCGGGCTCGTTGCCTGTAAGAGCACGCGGGCCGAGGGACGAAACCGCCGCGTATTCCAATCGCCTAAAATGGCGAATGGGTATTCCATCGAGGGATGAAATCATGAAAATGCTGCGCGCAAAAATCGGACTTGGGCTGATCGGTTTCCTGGTTTGTTCGGCGCCGGCCCTGGCCCAGAACGGCGCCGCGAAAACAGCTTCCGCGAAGAACGCTTCAATGAAGCCCGGGGCGTATTGTCCCAATCCGGCGTTTGCCGGGCGCGGCGGGGCCCAGCCGATCGCCGTCGTCGCAGGTGAGCCGATTTACCGGAGCGATCTTCCCGCCGCAGCCCAGGCGCAATTGCTCCAGCTCCATCAACAGGAATACAAGGTGGAAAGCCAGGCGCTGGACGCGCTCATCCAAGAAAAGGTGGTTGAGGAGGCGGCGAAAAAGCAGGGCATGACCGCGGACCAACTATATAAGAAGGAAGTTGACTCGAAGATTCCGACTCCTTCCGAAGCCGAGGCCAAGGGCTACTATCTGGCGGTGCGTTCCCAAACGACGCTGCCATTCAGCGCGGTCGAGCCACAGGTGAAGCGGTTCATCCAGAACGCCGAGGTTCAGAAAGCCCGCCAGAAATATGCCGATGAGCTGCGAGCAAACGCCAATGTGTCCGTCTTTTTGCAGCCACCGGTGGTGGATATCGGCAAGAACGATCCCGCGCGCATCGAGGGCGATCCGAACGCGCCCATCACCATCGTCGAATTCGGCGATTTCCAGTGCCCGTTCTGCGGCCGCGTCGAGCCGACGCTCGCGGCGCTGCTGAAAAAATACCATGGCGAAGTGAAACTGGCCTTCCGGGATTTCCCGCTTTCAGCCATTCACCCCTACGCGGAAGTCGCCGCGGAAGCCGGCCGCTGCGCCGAAGCCCAGGGAAAATTCTGGCCGATGCACGACGCCATGTACGCCGATCAGTCGAAACTCGGCGAGGCCGACCTGATCGCGGACGCCGGCCGGCTCGGCATGAACGAAAGCTCGTTTTCTGCGTGCCTGAAATCGGGCCGTTATAAGGCCTTGATCGCACAGGATGAAGAGGATGGAACCCGCGCCGGGGTCAACGGAACGCCGGCATTCTTCATCAATGGACGCTTCCTCAGCGGCGCCTTGCCCGAAACGCAGTTCGAGCAAGTGATCGATTCCGAACTCGCAAACCTGAAAAACGGGCACTCTTCCGTCGCCTCCCGCTGAGCCGGGCGGTTGCCGGCGCTTCAGCGCTTGACCCATTGCCAGCCTTGTGTTTCGCTTGGTTCGGTCAACAATGTTCTGTCCGAATTGCGGCATCGAATACCGGCCGGGATTCACGCGCTGCAACGATTGCGACGTGGACCTGGTGGAGCAATTGCCCGGCGCCGAAGCAGATTCCGGAGACGGATCGGCCGGGGAAGACGTCGAATTGCTCTGGCGCGGCACGAATGGCCGCGTCTTCAGCGAAATCGCGTCGTCGCTCGAAGATGCCGGGGTCCGCTTCAACCGCGAAAACCTGGACGCACGTCTCACCTTCGGCAATAGCTACGGCGCTCTGGAAATCTGGGTGCCGGCGTCCGAACTCGCCGCTGCGAAAAAGGTATTGGAGGATGCGCTCGCGCGTATCGCCGCGCCGGTTGCGTCGCCAGCGGGCGAATTGGACGAACAGGCCGACGCGGAAGACGGGGATTGGACGGAACCCTCCGGCATCGTCGAGGATCCACATCCGGAGGACGCAACCGCCGAGGTCTGGCATGGTGAAGACGCTGAACTCGCGGGCTTTCTGAAATCGGCGCTTGCCGGCAACGGCATCGGCAGTTACCTCGCCGACGAAGAGGGCCAGCCTCTCGTTCTTCGCGTTCTGCCCGAAGACGCCCAGCGGGCTACGCCGATCGTTCGCCAGGTGGTCGAAGGCGTTCAACCGGAATAATTCCGCCGCAGCTCCCCTGCCACGCACCGGGGCGCTTCCGTACCCGCCATCACGTTCCGTTTCGTCGTGGCGAGCGCGAACGCTTCACGCTAAGATGCGAGTGCCGCGAACAGCCATGGCCCAAAAAATCGGTCGTAGACAAATTCTCAAATCCCTGGGCGCGGCTTGCGCCGCGGGGATTCTGCCCGAAACCCTCGTCGCTTCCGCGCGCCCGGCCTCGGCGGCGAGCCCTGCCAGCGATTTCGAGATCCAGATCGGCGCGGTGAGCGAACATACGTTTCGGCTGAGCGTGCTGCCGATCGCCAGCGGGCGTTCCGCGGCGATTCCGCGCGATGGCTCGCTGGTTCGCGAGTTGTGGCACGCGCCGATCGCGACGCTTCGCGGCGGATTTCACGCGCAAACGATTCGCGCGGGAAATCTGCGGGTGCGCGTCGAGCCTTCCCCGCTCGCTTTTCACATCGCGACGGCGAATGGCGAGCCAATTCAGAACCTCGCGATGGATCGCGCGACCGGAGCCGTCTCTTTCGATGCGAGCCATGCGCCGGTTTTCGGGCTCGGCGAAGGAGGGCCGCAATTCGACCGCCGCGGCTCGTTTTTTCCGATGCGCAACGGCGAAGGCGTGCCCGATCTTGCGACGGCGGGCGCGCGCGTGCCGATTCCGTGGATCGTGAGCGCCGCGGGCTGGGCAATGTTTTTCCACCAGCCGTTCGGCACGTTCGATTTGACCGGCGCGGAAGCGAAATTTCTTCCCGCGGAGCAAGGCTCCTCGCCGCTGGACCTTTTTTTCATCGCGTCGCGCGATCCCGAAACGATTCTTGCCGAATACGCGCGCCTGACCGGGCTTCCGGAAATGCCGCCGCTGTGGAGTTTCGGCTACCAGCAGTCGCATCGCACGCTCGAGAGCCGCGAGGAAATTCTGGACGAAGCGGAAACCTTTCGCCGCAAAAAGCTGCCATGCGACGCGCTGATTTATCTGGGCACCGGGTTTTGCCCCTCCGGCTGGAACACCGCGAACGGATCGTTCGACTGGAACCCGCGCGTTTTTTCCGATCCGCCGACGATTCTCGCGAAATTCCACGAGCAAAATTTCCGCGCCGTGCTCCACGTGGTGATTCTGGCCGATAAGCTGACGGGAAGCGTGCGCGACACCTGCCGGCTCGACCGCTTCGACGATACGCGCGCCGGTTGCTATTGGGACCAGCATCGGCGCGATTTCGCGATGGGCGTGGATGGCTGGTGGCCGGACGAAGGCGATGCGCTCGATATTCCCTCGCGCCTCGATCGCAACCGGATGTATTGGGAGGGCCCGCAGCTCGATCGGCCGAACGTGCGGCCATACGCGCTGAACCGGAACGGCTACGCCGGGATGCAGCGCTACGCGTCGTTTCTTTGGTCGGGCGACGTGCTTTCCACCTGGGAAACGCTGAAAACGCAAGTGGCGAACGGAATCAACACCGGCCTCACCGGGATTCCGTATTGGGGCACGGATATCGGCGGGTTCATTCCGACGCAGGAATTTACGGCGGAACTGTACCTGCGATGGTTCCAGTTCGGCGCGTTTTGCCCGCTGTTCCGCTGCCACGGCCGGACGTGGAAATTGCGGCTGCCGTGGGGCTGGGACATGGGTAATCCCGGGCCGATCGAATCCCGATACGTGCCGCCGGACAGCGAATTGCACAACACGCAGGTCGAGCCGATTTGCCGGAAATACCTGAATCTGCGCTACCGTCTGCTTCCTTATCTATATAGCGTGGTGCGGGAATGCTCGCGGACGGGGCTGCCGATTCTGCGCGCGCTGTGGCTGCACTATCCGGACGATCCCGTGGCGACGGCGCGAGCCGACGAATATTTGTGGGGACGCGACATTCTGGTCGCGCCCATTTTCGAAAAAGGAGCGGCGACGCGGAGCGTCTATCTGCCGCGCGGCGAGTGGCACGATTTCTGGACCGGCGAACGCATCGAAGGCGGACGCGAAATCGCGCGCCCGGTGGATCTCGAGACCATCCCTTTGTACGTTCGCGCGGGGACGATTCTGCCGCTCGGCCCGGTGAAACAATACACCGGCGAGAAATCCGACGAGCCGTTGACCGTGGTGATTTACCCCGGCGGCGATGGCAAGTTCTCCCTTTACGAAGACGACGGCGAATCGTTCGATTACCGGCGCGGCGAATGGATGGGCATCGAGATGCGCTGGAACGACGCGCGGCGCCGTTTCAGCATGGAGCTGGCGGAAGGCTCGCGGATGCTCGCGCCCGCGCCGCGGAAAATCGCCGTTCAGCTCGGAGAAGCAAAGCGCGAAATTTCCTTCACCGGCCATTCGGCGGAAATTTCGTTTTGAATCCGCGTGGCGGACGGCGCGCCCTTGCATTCTCGCGTGCGGCGTGATTCCCTGAATCCTTCGCGATTCCGCGGCTCGGAGGTTCGATGAAGCTCGAAGAGATCAAAACGGTTGGCGTGGCTGGCGCGGGAACGATGGGCAACGGCATCGCGCACGTTTTCGCGCGCGCGGGCTACGCGGTGATTCTGCGCGACGTGGAGCAGCGATTCCTCGATCGCGCGCTCGAAACGATTTCGAAAAATCTGGACCGCGAAATCAAGCGTGGCAAGCTGGCCGAAGCCGAAAAACCGGCCGTGCTCGCGCGGCTGCGGCCAACGACGAAGATCGAAGACCTGGCCGCGGCGGAAATCGTGGTGGAAGCCGTGCCGGAGCAGGCCGCGCTGAAAAAACAGGTACTCGCCGAACTCGGCCGCGCCTTGCCGGAAAGGACGCTGCTCGCGTCGAATACGTCCTCGATTTCGATCACCGCGCTCGCCGTCACCACCGGCCGGCCCGAGCGCTTCGCCGGCATGCACTTCATGAATCCCGTGCCGATGATGACACTGGTGGAAGTGATTCGCGGCATCGCGACGAGCGAAGAAACCTTCGGCGTCATCCTGGGGCTGTGCGAAAAGCTGGGCAAAAAGCCGGTGGCCGTGAACGACGCGCCCGGGTTCGTCTCGAATCGCGTGCTGATGCCGATGATCAACGAAGCGGTCTACGCGGTGCTGGAGGGCGTCGCGACCGTGGAAGCCGTGGACCAGGTAATGAAGCTCGGGATGAATCATCCGCTCGGGCCGCTGGAACTCGGGGATCTGATCGGGCTCGACGTTTGCCTGGATATTCTGGAAGTGCTCCATCGCGATCTGGGCGATCCGAAATATCGCCCGTGCCCGCTGCTGCGCAAACTGGTAGCGGCGGGCTGGCTGGGGCGGAAGACGGGGCGCGGGTTTTACGTCTATTCGGCCGGCGGGGCAACAGCGAATCCGGCGGTGAGCGGGACAGGCGTAGGCGGATAAGGCACGGGGCTTGCAAATATCTTTGCTTTTTCTTCGCCTGGTGGTAGGATGGGCGAGCTTGCCGGACCTGGGAAGGCCGGCGGAATTTCTTGTCAGAGCGGGCCGCGTTGTGATTGGCTGAACGGGCCGGCGGAATTCAGGGTGAGGTGGCAGATGGCGGACGAAAAGAGCAAGCTGCTCGAAAACGCGATTGCGCAGATCGAAAAGCAGTATGGCAAAGGCTCGATCATGCGGCTGGGCAGCCGCGACGTGATGGTTCCGGTGAGCGTGATTCCGACCGGCTCCATTTCGCTCGACGCGGCGCTGGGCGTCGGGGGGCTGCCGCGGGGGCGCGTGGTGGAGATTTTCGGTCCGGAATCGAGCGGGAAAACCACGCTGGCGCTGACGGTGGCGGCGCAGGCGCAGAAACTGGGCGGGCAGGTGGCTTTCGTGGACGCCGAGCACGCGCTCGATCCGAGCTACGCGAAGAAGCTGGGCGTGGACGTGGACAATCTGCTGGTCTCGCAGCCGGATCACGGCGAGCAGGCGCTCGAAATCGCGGAAACGCTGATCCGATCGGGCGGCGTGGACGCGGTGGTGGTGGATTCGGTGGCGGCGCTGGTGCCGAAATCGGAGCTGGAAGGCGAAATGGGCGAGCCGCAGATGGGATTGCAGGCGCGATTGATGTCGCAGGCGCTGCGGCGGCTGACGGCGATCGTTTCAAAATCGCGCACCTGCCTGATTTTCATCAACCAGATTCGGGAAAAAATCGGCGTCTTCTACGGCAATCCGGAAACGACAACCGGCGGGCGCGCGCTGAAGTTTTACAGCTCGGTGCGCCTGGATATTCGCCGCGTGCAATCCATCAAGGAAGGCGACAAGGTGATCGGCGCGCGGACGCGGGCGAAGGTCGTCAAGAACAAGGTGGCCGCTCCCTTCCGCCAGGCCGAATTCGACATTCTCTACGACGACGGCATCTCGTTCGAAAACGACCTGATCGATCAGGGTTTGGAACTTGGCGTCGTCGAGAAATCCGGCTCGTGGCTTTCGTTCCACGGCGAGCGCATGGGCCAGGGACGCGAAAACGCGCGCGTCTTCCTGAAGGAAAACGCCGATATCCGCCAGAAACTCGCCGCGGCGGTGCGCAAGGAACTCGGCATACCGACGATGGGCGGCGAAGCGGAAAAGGAGAAACCGGCGCAAGCTGCCGCTGCCGCCGCAGCTGCCGGCAAGGAGAAATCGCGCTAGGCGCGATTTCTCCGATTCGGCGCATCATCAGACCCGTTTCGGAACGAAACGCAGGACTTTATCGAGCGTCGGGCGGTTTCGGCGCCCTCCGGCATTTCTCCGTCGCCAGCGCACTAATCCTTTCGTTTTGAATGAAGTACCCTTCCAAAGTCCGCGCCCTTGCCGGAAAGGAAATTCCCGGCGGGATTCGGTTGCCTGCTCCGCGAATCCTCCTCTACAATGCCCACGCGGGAGTGAGCAGCGCCTGGAAACGAACCGAGGTCCTACGGGTGTCCACGAGCGTGCCGAATTCCATTTGGGGAAAACTGCGCGGCGCAGCCGCGCTGATCGTGCTGTTCATTCTGGCGCTGCCGGCAGCCGCCCGGCAAACGGCCTCAACGCAAACCGCGGCGAAGCGTTCCTCGAAAACCAGTTCCACAAAATCCAAAACGCGGAAAACCCGTGCTGTGGCGCGGCGCGTGGTGCATCCGGTGAGCCGCAGAGTGACGCGTCGCCGCACGGTTTCGCGCCGCGTTCCCGCGCGGCGGCGAGTTCCCACACGCCGGCGTGCGGTGACGAAGCATCGCCGCGTGGTTGCGCATCGGCATGTGGTTCCCCATCGCCGCGTGATTCATCATCGCTACGTCCATCGTCGGCGCATTCGTTATTACCGTCCGCGGCTGGATCCTTCGGCCGGCGACGTGACCGCGTTCGACGATCCCATGGTGCGGCGCGCAGCGATTGCTGCGCTGGGGCCGTACTACGGGTCGGTGGTCGCCGTCGATCCGAACGACGGCCGCATTCTTTCCATCGTGAATCAGCGGCTCGCGTTTTCGTCGGGGTTCGAGCCCTGCTCCACCATCAAGCCGGTGATTGCGCTGGGGGCTTTGCGCGAAGGGCTGATCAACGGCAATACGCTTGTGCGCGTGGCGCCGCGCTATTCGATCGATCTGACCGAAGCGATCGCGCATTCGAACAACGAATTTTTCGCGGAAATGGGCCGGCGGCTCGGCTACGAGACCGTGGCGCACTACGCCCATCTGCTGGGACTGGGCGAACGAGCCGGCTGGGACATTCCGGAAGAGCATCCCGGAACGTTTCCCTCGGCGCCGCCTCCGCCGTGGCGCGGCGGCATCGGCAAAATGACGAGCTTCGGCGAAGGCATCCGCATCACTCCGCTGCAACTGGCCGCGGAAATGTCGGCGTTCGCCAACGGCGGCTCGCTTTACTATTTGCAGTATCCGCAAAGCGCGCAGCAGGAAAAAGATTTCGTCCCGCGGCTGAAACGCAGGATCGACCTGGCGCCCTACAACGAGGCGATTCGCGAAGGCATGCTGGGGGCCGTGGAATTCGGGACCGCGCGGCGCAGCTTCACGCCCGACGGCGAACTCGTCTACGCGAAAACGGGCACCTGCACCGACGAAACGCGCGGCGGCGAGCTGGGCTGGTTCGTTTCCTACGTGAGCAGCGACTTGGGCGGAAACCATCCGAAACTCGTGCTGGTGGTTTTGCTGCGGCGGTACGGCCCGGGCGTCAGTGGCCCACACGCGGCGATGGTCGGCGGGCGCATCTATCGGCAGCTCTACATGCAGAATTTCTTCTCGGCGCAAAGCACCAGTGCTTCGGCGGCCGCGCCCGGCGAGGAATAGACAAGCAGCGGCGCTTCGGGCGCGCCGGCACAACGGCGGCCCGGCGGCCTGCACGTTATTTTTCTGAAGGGATTCGCGGGACGCGCCGAGGAAGACTCGCGCGCCCCGCTCCGTCCGCTTAGGTCAGGTTGCGCAGGTTCGGCGTGATGTCGCGGTGGTAGACGTCGAGTTGCGCGAGCGGTTTCGATTCGAGCGCGGTGATTTTCCGCTTCAGGTAATCCTCGTAGGTCGGCACTTCCAGCTTGTAATAGACGCCGAGCGCGATTCGTCCGGTGGGATCCTGCGACCGGATGAGCGCCTGCGCCTTTTTCTGCGTGGTTTCGGCAGGATCCTCGGGATTGCGCACGACGGGATCGAAGTCGGCTCCGTCGAGTTTGTAGAGGCGCGGCTGGCCGTCCACCTGTTCGGCGTACCAGCTCTTGCTGTGCAGGTCGTTGTAGGTGGGGCAGGTTTGCAGGACGTCGATGAGCGAGCTGCCGCGGTGCTGGATCGCCTGGGCGATCAGGTCCACCAGGTATTTCGTATCGAGCGCGTAGCCGCGCGCGACGAACGTGTATCCGCACGCGAGAGCCAGCATCACCGGATTGATCGGCTCCATGATGGATTCTTCCGGCATGGACTTGGTTCGCTGGCCTTTGCCGATCGTCGGCGATGCCTGGCCCTTGGTGAGCGCGTAGATGTCGTTATTGAAGACGACGTAGGTGATGTTCAGGTTCCTCCGCCCGGCAGCGACGAAGTGGCCGCCGCCGATTCCGTAGGCGTCGCCGTCGCCGCCCGCGCCAATCACCGTAAGGTCGTGATTGGCCAGCTTGAGCGCCGTCACGCACGGCATCACGCGCCCGTGCAGCGTGTGAAAGGCGTAGGTGTTCATGTAGTGCGCCGCCTTGGCCGAACAGCCGATGCCGCTGACGACCGCCGCGCGGTAGGGCGGAATCTGCAGTTTCGCCAGCGCCAACTGGATCGCGGAGAGGATGCCGAAATCGCCACAGCCCGGGCACCAATCGTTGTGAATCTCGGCTTTGTAGTCCTGCGCGGTGAAAGGTTTGATCTCGATCGCAGTTCCCATCGAATTCTCCTTGGCCTAGCGGTTGTAGCCCGGCGGCAGCGGAACCATCGGGGGAAGCATCTTGCCGTGTTTGCGGCGCAATTCGATCATGCGCTCGAATTCCGCCGGAGCGAATTCGGGTCCCACCACGCGCCCGCCGCTGATCACGATGCGTTCGGGGCCGCCCGCCACCGCGTGTTCGAGCGCCGCGACGATCTCGTCCTCGCTGAACGGGCGTCCGTCGTATTTCACCACGCGGTGTTGCGGTTGGAATCCGGTTTCCTCGCGCAGCAGCCGCGCGAGCTGTTCGGAATAGTTGCCGTCGAAGCAGACCACCTTGCCGGCGCGTTCGACCAGGCGCAGCACCTGCTCGACCGGGAAGGGTCGCATCATGCGGATCTGCAGAAAACTGTACCGGCGGCCTTCGGGATCGGCGTGGCGCAGCGCGTCCACGATCGCTCCCTTCGTCGAGCCCCAAGCCAGAGCCAGCACCGGGGTTTCCCCGCTGCCCACCAGACGGAATTTCTTCTCGTCGGAAATTTCGCCCGCGGCCAGCTTCAGCTTTCCCATCCGTTTTTCCATCATCAGCAGACGGTTGGAAATGCTTTCGGTGATGTGTCCGCGCGGGTCGTGCTCGTCGGTGGTGGTCCAGAAAGCGCCGCCCGCCTGGCCGGGCACGGAACGCGGGCTCACGCCGCTGGGCGTGAACGCGTGCCGGAAGAATTCACCGTTTCCGTTCGCTTCGCCGTCGAAGAGGGCGCCGCGGTCGATTTTCAGCCGCGAAGTATCGAACAGCGGCAGCGTCTGGTAGCCCGAGGAAAGGTGCTTATCCACGAGCACGATCACCGGCAGTTGATACCGGTCGGCGTAATTGAACGCATCGAAGGTATCGAAGAAACTTTCCTCGATGTCGCCCGAGGCGATGACGATCCGGGGAATGTCGCCTTGTCCGGCCGATAGAGCGAAGGAAAGGTCGCCCTGTTCCCAGCGGGTGGGCAATCCGGTGGAAGGACCGCCGCGCTGGTAATTCACGAGAACCGGCCCGGGCGCTTCCGTCATCGCGGCGAAGCCCAATCCCTCGGGCATCAGCGCGAAGCCGGGCCCGGAGGTGGACGTCGCCGAGCGAACGCCGCCGTGCGCGGCCATGACCGCGGCGTCGATGGCCGAAACTTCGTCTTCGGTTTGCAGCACCACGATCGAATGTTCGCGCTGGTTTTCCTCGAGGTAGACGCTTTCGTCGGTGGCCGGGCTGATCGGGTAATAGGTCTGGATGCCGCAACCCGCCTGCAGCTTGCCGAGGGCCACCGCCTGCGTGCCCTTGATCAGCATGTGCTCGCGGGGCTCGGCAACCGGCGGCAAGGCGTAGCTGAGTTTGCCGGCGAAGTGCTCGCGCGCATAATTGCAGGCGTGGCGAGCGGCGAGCACGTTCATCTCCGCCACCCTGCCCGCTTTCGCGCCGAAACTGTCGCGAATCGCCTCGGCCGCCGCTTCGAAATCGAAGCCCAGCGCGCCGACCGACGCGCCCAGCACCATGCTGTTGTTCATGATGCGATAGGCGCGCGCCTGTCCCGGCTTGCCGGCTTCCTCGAGCGCCCGCTCGAGCAGTTCCGCGTAAGGTATCTCCCAGAACTGCACGTCGTCGCGCTCGATCCAATCGAGGAATTTGCGGTATTCGCGGTCGTAAAGAATCGCGCCGCCCGAAGCCATTTCCTGCATGTGGCCGGGATGCGCGGGGAATTCGTGGTAGAGATCGCCTACCAGAGTTTCCTCGTCAAGCGCCGAAAGCAGATGGACCGCTTCGACGTGCGACGACAGCGGCTCGTTTGCAATCCTCAGCCGGTACGCGCTGTGTTTGCCCTTGATGTTCGAATGATATTCAATCTGACCGAAGACGTAATAACCGGCGCGGCACAGCGCTTTCGCAAACATTTCGGCGCTGACGTTGATACCGCTTCCCTGGGGTCCGCCGATCATCCAGGAGAAAGACAAGTCTGGCGACTTCTCTGGCACATTTCCCTCCCGGAGCGATGTTTCTTTGTACTTTACCACAGCACTCTGGCGCTCGGCACGCGGAGGGCGCGAAAAAAGCGGCGAAAAACAAACTGTTCCAGCCGCAATTGGACGCGGCGCCGCGCGCGTGGCTCATGCGCGCGCGAGGAAACAGGGGTGGAAATTTTTCTTGCTTCTTCGCCTTCTCTTCGCCTACAGTAATTCCGCAACGGGTTTGTCTGCGGAGGCGACATGGCTCTGACCAAACGGCAAAAACAGGTGCTGGATTTTCTGGTGGGATTTCTCGACCGGCGCGGCTATTCGCCGAGCTACGAAGAGATGGCGAAATCGCTGGGCCTGGCTTCGCTGGCTACCGTGCACAAGCACTTGACCACGCTCGAGCGCAAGGGATTCATTCGCCGCGGGCACAATCGCAGCCGTTCGATCGAAATCCTGAATCTTCCGCGGCCAGTGCGCGAGGAAGTGATTGGGCGCCAAGCGTCGGAACTTCCGCTGGTCGGGCGCATCGCCGCGGGCCAGCCGCTCGAAGCGGTGGAAAGCCGCGAGGCGATTTCGCTCGGCGATTTCACGCGCGGCCGGAACACCTACGTGCTGCAGGTGAAGGGAAATTCGATGCGCGACGATCACATCCTCGACGGCGATTTCATCGTCGTCGAGCAGACCCAGGTGGCCAATCC
>JAKAOH010000028.1 GCA_021812285.1 Acidobacteriota bacterium
TTCCGATCTCGGTCCGCAGACCATCCGCACCGTCAACTACTCATCGCTTCCGCGCGCCGTGCGCGACCTGAAAACGGGAATCGTGCGAGGGGTCGTTTTCGTTCCCTACGATTTCTCCTATCGTGTGGAACATCAGGACAATCCGCGGCTCATCTTCATCGAGGACAACACCGACAGCTTCCTTTCGAGCACGCTCCAGAGCCAGTTTCAGCTGATGACGCAGCAGATCGACCAGCCGGCGGTCGCCTCGCGGCTGCCGGCCCAGATTCAACTCAATGTCGTTGAGGTGTATCCATACATCGAGTACATCAAATATCTGCTGCCGGGCTCGATTGCGATGTCGATTTTCGTGGTGGCGATGATCGGCGGCGGCATCACGTTTATTGACGACAAATCGCGCGGCCTGCACGAAGGCTACCTGGTGACGCCGATCGAAGGCGCCGAACTGGTTTTCGGGCTGAATCTGGCGGGAGCGATCAAGGGGCTGATGGCGGGAATGGTGATCACCGTGATCGGCGGACTGATCGCCGGCGTCGCGCACATGGACGATCCGGTGCGGCTGGGCTATCTGGCGCTGGTGTGCGGCGTCGCGGCACTGACGATGATTTCGTTCATGTTCGTCACGATGGTGCGGGTTGACGACCCGATGGTGCCGCGCGCCGTTTTCGGCGTGCTGAATACGCTGCTGTTTTTCCCCTCCGGGGCCATCTATCCCATCCAGGGATTTCCGCGATGGATGCAGTGGATTGCGGTCGCGGACCCGTTTTATTACGTGGTCCACGCGCTGCGGAATCTATTGCTGAAAAACGTCGGCATCGCCGGCATTTACCAGGACTTGCTGGTGCTGACGGGCATGTCCGCGGTTTTTCTGACGACGGGCGTGCTGCTCTTCAAACGGCAACTGTAGCGGGAAGGATTTCCGGCTTTCAGGCGGGGGTTTCGCCGAAGTATTCGAGCGTGACGACAGTGATGTCGTCCGCCTGGGCGTAGCCGGCGGTGAACGCGCGCACAGTGATCAACACCGTGTCGAGGAGTTCCTGGGCGTTCTTGCCGTCGAATCGCTGGAGAACGGCACGCAGCCGCTCTTCTCCGAAAAGTTCGCCCTCGGGATTCGCCGCTTCGGTGACGCCGTCCGAGTACATCACGAGAAAATCGCCTGGCTCGAGCTGCGCCGTGCCGGAAACGTATTCGGCGAAATCGAACATGCCGATCGGGAAGTTTTGCGCTTCGAGCGGCACCAGATCGCCCGAACGGCGCCGCACGAAGGCGGGCACGTGGCCCGCGTTGAAGTAATCTATGAAACCATCGGGTTTCACCACGGCGTAGAAGAGCGTCGCGTAGCCCGATTCATCGGTGCGGTCGCAAACGCGGCGGTTCACGCGCTTGGCGAGCTCGGTGAGCGGCAAGCTCCCCGAAGCCGTCGCACAGAAGGAACCCATCAGCATGGAAGCCAGCAGCGCCGCGGGCATTCCCTTGCCCGCGACGTCGGCCACGACGAAGCCGCGCGCGCCTTCGGGCAAATCCACCACGTCGTAACAGTCGCCTCCGACGTTGCGGCAGGCGATCGTGCGGCCGACCGCGATCAAAGACGGCTCTTTCGGCAGCGTTTTCGGCAAAAGCTGTTGCTGGATTTCGCTGGCGATTTCCAGCTCGCGCTCGAGCCGCTCGCGTTCCCTGGCTTCGGCGAAGAGACGGGCGTTTTCCACGACCGTGGCCGCTTCTGCCGCGAGAGAACGCAACACCTGGCGATCGAGCTCGGAGAACGCGGCGAGCGGGCGACGGCTGTCCAGATAGAGCACGCCGAGCAGGCCCGGCCGCGATGCAACCACCGTGGAATCCACGGAGCGGATGGTGGGCTGCCGTTCGAGCGGAATCGCCAGCAGCGTGCGCAGCGCCTCGCCGACGATGCTCGCCTGCTCGCGCAGCGTCTGCTCCTCGCCGATATCGGCGATGATCAATTCGCGCCGCGATTCGGCCACCTGCTTGAGCACGGAACTCGAAACGCGCACTTCGCTGTGCGGCAGGGTCCGTTGACCGGATTCCCGCGCCACCGTCGGGCGCAATTCATTCGCTTCATCGGCCAGAAGCAGCACGCCGCGGTCGGCTCCCGTGACACGAATGGCAGCGTCCACTACCGCAGCGAGCATGTCTTCGAGCAGCATGTGACCGTAAATCGCTCCGGCCGCTTCGAGCAACACGCCCAGGTGGTAGAGTTCGCGCGAACTGGAGGAGGAAGGCGGCGGCGAATCCACGCGCTCGAGCAAATCCTCGATTCTTCGCTCTTCGCCGCCGAAAATCAGCTGGAACGAATTGGCGAATCCGAACTCGATCGTGTCGTTGGGATGGAGTTCCTGGCGGCTTACCTTCTGCTGATTGACGAAAGTGCCGTGGCGGCTCTCCAGGTCCACCAGAATGTACTTGCCGGCTTCCTCGATGATCTGCGCGTGCTGGCGGCTGATGCGGCCGTCGCGCAGCACCAGGTCGCAATCCGCCTGGCGGCCCATGCGAAACGGAGTCGAGACCAGGTCCACGGTCCGGCGCACCCCGCCCGGTTCCACCACAGTCAGTCGAGGATTGCGCGTCATGGGCGTGGTTTATATGCCTCATCCCAGAACAGTAGTCTCGCCCCGGGTCTCGTTATCTTAGGCGAAGCGGGCTGGCAAGTAAACCTCCGCGAATCAGAATGTCCGGGCAAGGGGAGCAAGTCTGGTTTGTGGAAAGAGGAGATGTCCATTGCCATTGGGGCGGGAAAAACCGATGGAATGGGCACGAAGCGGACAAGCCAGCGATGAGAGGATCGGCTGGAAACGCTTCGGGAAGCATTGCGCGACAGTTTTTCGAGGAACAGACGGCCCGGACGGTGCGAGAAATGAAGCAAAAATGGCGCTGCGGATGGGCTCGCGCAGGGTGACACAGGTTGTCGAGCAAAATTTCCGATAAGCGGTTTTGTTTCAGCGACATGATTTTTCCAGGGTGTCACATTTTGAGGCACTTCTGAGTGGACTTCGGTGCGCGAAACGTCCGCGCTGGCGCGTGGGGCGCTTGCCCGGATCGCGGAATCGCTGCGCCAGGCGGTGGGTGTCACTCGCGGAACTTCGGGAAACGGGTTTCTTTCTCTTGTGATGCCCGTATTTTCAATGGAATACGCGCTAGCGCGTGGAGGATGGAGGGCGTCACGAGAGCGGTGTTCTGTTTCTTCCCGAATCGCTCGAAAGCCGCATTGGTATTGGGGATTTGTTGATCGAACGGATTTGGGTAGGTCACCCTGGGGCTTTGCCGCTCCCATGGGAGCGAATGGAACGGCGACGAAAGTTCGGACCATGAGTTTGCTTCTCCGCCTGCTCCCCGGCATGTGATGCTTCCTCCTTCGCGCGAGAAAAGGACCGCTGTTTTTCTGGACGCAACGGCATTTTCGCGCGATGCGAATGCGAGCGCGAGGGGTGGGTCTACGTAAAGAGCGGGGTGGCGGCAGCCGGGAGCGGGGTTCTCTTTCATCTGCGTTGAGGGTGATCTGTAGAGCTTCTCGCGCGCCCGCGAGGGAGGGCGCACAGGTGGGAATGCCTGTGCTACTAGCCTGCGGTTCCTATTGAGGGTGTCGACGCGGATCGTGGAGATTGGTTAGGTTGCCTCGCGTCGCTTCGGGGACGATTACGAAAGGGCCAACGTTTGGCCGGTGCCAAATGTGGGACTCCTGGCTCCTCGGTCGCTCGTGTAATCTGGAATTCGTCTTCGGATGCTCGTGTGTTTGCTCACCCGCGAGGCTTCCCGATTAGCACCGCCAAAACTCCTCTGGGTTGCACGCTTCCACAGGGATTATCGACGATCAAAATCATTGCATTGAGTATGCCGTTGAGGGCGGAAACCTGAGCAGAGGCTTCCGGCATCGGCGATGGCAGGTCAAAGGACTTCCCGTGGGCAACCAGGGATTCAAACCTATAGAGATGATCGTAGACAGTGCCCAGCCTGCATTCCCGCGCTATCTCTTCTACTCTTCGCCTCTTCTCTTTCTTGGCTCGCACCTTTGGCAGAATCTCTGCTGTTTTGTCTTCCTTGGTGCGCCGATCGATGAGCTTCGCTTGCCCTCGCTCTAGGTTGACGGAGATCATTTTCATGGCTTCGGACACCGCCGATTTGGCGTATTCAGCTGCGTTTTGCCCCGATAGAGAAACCCAATACAACAGGATTAAATCTTCGAAGAGACCGCGGCTCAACACGCACAGCGGTGTTGCCAGGTCGTGCACTCGGAAACATGCTTCCGCGACCTGAATAGCGTGTTCGATGAAGTAGAACCGGATCCGGTCTTGCTGCCGCTCGGAGGCGTAGCACTTGGGCGAGCGGATGCGCGCCTTCAGCGCGTCAGTCTTGCGTCTGAGGCTGAACAGTTGCTCCTCGAGGGAGGCGACTTTTGCTTCTCGCCGCGCGTTCGCTCGTTTGTCATAGCAGCAGGGATATGGTGCCGCGTTCGCCGTCTTATGGTGCGGGTTCGGCGCGAGGCCCTTGTTGCTCGGCTCCGGACGCGTGGGCGGGGCGCGGCTGGTTCCTTTTTTCGCGGCGCACGCGCATTAGGATGGTGCCTCGCGGCGAGCGACTAGGGGCTCTCTTTGAATTGGCTTCCGGGTGGGGTGGTTCCTAAGATTGCGCTATGGTATGGCGTGTCCGGTACGGGGTTGCTGCGGGTTTGTTGCTCGCGATCTTCGCCTGTCCAGCTCTGTCGCAAGCTCCGGCCTTCACCAGGACAACTAACCTCCCTTCCATGCGGCTTACCTACGGGGAATTGGCCAGCATACTTACAAATGCCGTGCACCTTATCAAGCAGTATGACACGCAATCGGACAGGACATTATGGACCTATCAGCTGACTCTCACGGGGAATGAAGACAGTGTGGTGCCGAGTAATGATTTTTCTCGATCCGCCCTCCTGGACGCCCCGCCTGCGTCCTACTCGCTGACCTATAACTTCAGCGGTCCTTCGGTGGATCCGGTGTCCGAGGTTAATGTTGAATTGGGGGACTTCCAACGTACTTTATCCGTCACCGGCACTTCGCAAGCGGATGTGGATGCCCTCTTTGCGCTCCTCGAGACTCAGTTGGCTCAGTACCGGGTTCTTTTCCCGGGAAGCGACGGTTCCCGGTTCTTGGTGGGCATGGTGGTTGTCGTGTTTGCCCTTGGTCTCTTGCTCGTGGGGCTTTCAGTGGCGTCAGAAAGGGTTCGAATAGCTGCCTCGCTCGCTGGTCTGGCCCTCGTCCTGATTGTCGCGTTGCCGCCTTGGAGGCACATTCTCACTGTCTTCGTGGTTTATCCTGACAATTCTTCGTTCTTGACTAGATACGAACCGGAAATGACTTTGGCGGGTTTGCTGGTGGGGGCGGCGGTTGCATTCGTAGGAGTCCTTCGGTGGGTGTCTGCTCCTGGTAAGCCGCCTGAAAAGTCTTCGGCCGGGTCACCGAGCCTTTCGACGGCTCGATCTCGCCGGTGAGAATGTTCATGAGCGTGGGTTTGCCGGCGCCGTTCGAGCCGGTGATCGCGTAGCGGCGGCCGGCGAGAAACGTGCATGAGACGTCCTCGAAGAGAATCTTGGCGCCGAAGCGCATCGAGATGTGGTTCATCGAAAGCATGAATAAACTCGCAGTCCGAGACGCAGCGCATTCCCGCGAGCGGAATGCGCACGCCTAGATACCTATCGTTTTTGATCCGCAAGGAAAACGGGCGCGAAGTCCAAAACCCGGTCCGGCGGATAAGGCAACTCGCAGAGGCTCTATTGTAAACGACCGAAGAGGCGTGGAGGAATTCGGAAACAGTTGAGGGTGAAGATGGAAACGGCGAGTGGCGCCTGGCCGACCGTTAGGTCCGGGGGGTGTCGCATGGTCGGTTGCGCGCGGTCCGGGGCAAGTCGGGATGGCGCACGGGCGCAAAGGCGCCATGACAGAGCCGACGGGATGGGATTGAGAGGACTGCGCGGGCATTTGCAGCAACGCGAGGGGCTGCCGCAGCAGCCCCGCGCGTCCCTGCCGTGTTTCACTTCTTTTCGTTATCCCTGCTCATACAAGCTGATCTGGTAGTTGGCTGCGTTGATCAGCGCGTTGGCCTCGGCTTGGGTCAGGACGCCGGAACTGAGCAGATCGTTCACCTCGGCGATGAAGTCGTTGAGGTTGTTGATCGCCCCGCTGAACTTGCCGTCGCTGCCCATCGATATGGCCTTGTCCCACTCCTTGGTCAGCGAATTGACCTGGCCGGAAGTGAGCGTACCGATCGACCCCAGATAGGCCACGTAGCCCGTGACAGACAACACGTCGAGGTTGGCCGTGGGATTGGTGGTGATGGACACCGGTGTAGTGGCGCCCTTGGGCGTGAACAAGTCGAGCGTGGAGGAAAGCGTGTACGTGTTGCCGACGTCAGCCAGAGGCACGGTCAGCTGGCCAAAGCTTGCGGCCGCCGAGCCCAGGGTGCCCTGCGTCGTTTCGACGTTCCCGGTTACTCCCGTGAGGCTGCCCACGTTCAGCGTAACGGAAACTCCAGGGATGGTCTGGCCACTTTCCGTGACGGAAACGATCGGAGCCGGCGGATTGACGGCTTGGCCCGCAATTTCAGTGTAGGCACCCGACGTCGGGACATTCGTGAACTGGATGGATTGGTAATTGGTCTCGACGGCGCCGATATCCACGCAGGTCAGCGGGCTGCTGTTGACTGTGTAGGTGGTGGTACGCGAGAAGCCGCGCTGATCGGTGCTGGGCAGCATGAGCCCGAAGGGCAGAATGGGCGTGCCGGCGCAGATGGCCGCGCTGCCGGGAAGCGGCAGCATGGTCTGCGTGGGCCCGCCGTAATTGCCCAGCGTGGCCAGATTCGCATCGAGGCCGATCACGTCCGTGCCGCTCTTGTTCAGCGTGAAGCCGTAGGCATCGCTTTCGGTGGTCGGCGAGCCGGTCAGGTAGTTGCCGTAGAAAAGGTTGTTGTTTTCGGTGGTGGCGCCGGAACTGTTCGCTACGCCGCCGCCTTGGGCGGCCGAATTGCCGTCGAAAATGCTATCGACGAACACCCCGCCGTCCTGGCCAAATATGGCGCCGCCGCCTTGGGCGGCCGAATTGCCGTCGAAGGTGCTGTTGGTAACGCTCAGATTGCCGACGGCATTTATGGCGCCACCGGAGCCGCTGCCGGTGGCGGAATTGTTGTAGAAGGTGCTGTTGGTGACGGTCAGCGTGCCGCTGCTGTTGTATATGGCGCCGCCGCCGTTTTGCCCGGAAGAAACATTGTCGGAGAAGGTGCCATTGATGACGGTCAGCGTGCCGCTGCTGTTGCGTATGGCGCCGCCGTCCACCCGATTATCGTTCCCGTCGGTCATCGTCAGGCCATAGAGCGTGTCGGTCGACCCATACACCTGGAAGATTTGCGACACGGTCCCGCCGGAAATGGTCACGGCGTCGGGAGGGCCAATGACGACCGTGCTGCCCTGGGACAGGCTCAGATAATTGGAGAGCGTGATCGTGGGGCTGCCGCCGCTGAGGGTCGGGCTGAAGCCGATATCGGTGTAAGGCTGCCCGTTGGCAACCGAGACCTGGTACGGCAGCGAGCCGGTCGTGCCGGAGCTGGGGCTCGTGCTGGTCACCAGCAGGTAATTCGTCTGCACCGCGCCGATATCGACATTGCTGTTGGCGCATGCGCCCACGGTGGGAGCGATGGGAAAGCCGCGCTGATCGGCCGTAACAGAAATGTTCGAATCAACGCCGTGCGCGGCCGTCAAGGCCGCCGTCAGGTCGGCCGCGTTTCCGTTGCAAATGGCTGCGCTGCCCGGCTCCGGCATCATCGTTTCCGTCGGCCCGCCGAAATTGCCCAGTGGCGTGAGGCTCGGATTGGAGCCAGTCACGTCCGAGCTGCTCAGGCCCTGTGGCGCCCCGGCTACGATGATGTCCCCGCCGGTATCCCCGTAGTAGAGATTGTTGCCTTCCGTGACGGCACCGCCGTAACGGTCGTAAATGCCGCCGCCGGAGCCGGAGGGAGCCGAATTACCGGAGAAGATGCTGTTGGTGACGGTCAGCGTGGCGGTGGTTTTGCCGAACCAGTAGATGGCGCCGCCGCCTGAGAGGGATTGCCCCGACGCCGAATTGCCGGTGAAGGTGCTGTTGGTGACGGTCATTGTGAAGTTGAGGCCATACCAGTAGACTGCGCCGCCGTCGGGGGACGAATTGCCCGAAAATGTGCTGTTGGTGACGGTCAGCGGGCCAGTCTGGCGTATGGCGCCACCGAAGCTGGCGGACGAATTGCCGGTGAACGTGCTGTTGGCGATGGTTATCGTGCCCTTGGGGATGACATCCTCAATGGCGCCGCCGGGGTCGTATGACGAGTTGTCGGTAAACGTGCTGTTGGTGACAGTGAGGATGCCGGCCCGAATGGCGCCGCCGCCGGCGCCGGACCGCGCGGGCGCCGAATTGCCGATGAAGGTGCAGTTGGCTGCAGTGACCACGGTGGAAAAGATGGCGCCGCCGGAGCCGCCGCCGGCGTTCCCGTCGGCCAGCGTGAGGCCGGAGACGGCCAGCGTCGTGAAGTTGGGTGCATTGAAGATCTGATATTGGCCTTGGCCGGAAATCGTCAGCGCGCTCGCGCCGGGACCAATGATGGTCACGTTGGAATTGGTAATACCCGGCAAGGAGGATGTCAGATCGATCGTGCCGCTGAGGCCGCTCAGGTCGATCACGGCGGCGCTTGTGATGTTATTAGCCGCGTAGATCGCGCTGCGAAGCGTGGAACAGGGGCTGCTGGCGCAGACGGTGGTCCCGCTTGCATCGCCCGTCCCGTTCACCACCCAGGTGGTCTGTGCGCTGGCCGCTGAGGCCATCAGAAATAGAAGCGCAAATCCGAACGATAGAAAGAATAGCGAGCCGCGTCGAATTACGCGCGAAAAGAGGGAGCGAAAAGCAAAACCGTTCTTGATGGTTCCACTTCGATTTGTCACAAAATCTCCTTTGCCCACCTGGGCACACTTCCGGCAAGTCTGCATTTTCCAGCTGCACTCGGCCAACTGCGTTAACCGGGGCCTTTGTCAGTTGTCACGAAAAGAATCTTTCAGGGGCCTGGGGATGATCGTTCCAGAAGGGCAAATTACGTGGTCGCAGGCCAAACGAATTGTAAGGTGCGGAATTCCGCCGCGAAAGTACTTTCCGCGTTGATGCCCATCTAGGGAACACACGAAAGTGGGGCTGTTCTAGTACCGCAAATCCCCGGCGCCTTCGTGCCTTGCGTCCCCGGCTGTTCGGAGACGCCCGAAGAACCCCCGCAGGGCTGTCGCGAAGCAGACGATGGGAAAGCGGGGAGATGGTCGGGGCGCGAGATTTGAACTCCGGACCTCCTGCGCCCAAGGCAAAAACAAATAACCTATCTCGTTGGCTCGTCTGGCCTTGTTCTACGTCATGGTACACGGTTTTTGACCGATTTCGGCAGCATTTGGACTCAATTGGACCCAAGTTTCTTTGCGCAACTAGGCAGCCGACAGGCAGGCGCCAGCAGGCAGCCGGGCCTGTGGGAGCCCATGAACGTGTCCGCATGCCTCCGCAGTGTTAGAATCGCCAGCAGGTTTGGAGATGCCAGAAGGTCCAGAGACACCGATAAACCACGCTTCACGTGCGCGCCGCCCCAGATGGTTGTGCAAGGTTCTTTACGCGTTTTGCGCGGTGCTCGCCGTCGTCTTCTCGGGGTTGTTCGTGCCCGAGGGACGCCGATTGCTGGGCCTGGAGCGCCACCAGGTCGCTAGCGCCGCGGCGATGTCCACGGTTCGGCCCGCGTCGCGGAGCCGGGCCACCAGTGCAGATAAGCGTGTTGCGGGGTCGTCGCAGCCACGTTGACGGAGTTGCGAGAGCGCGATGGCGTGACAAGGATGCCCCTCCTAGACTCTGATGACACGCTCGCTGAAGTCCCAGCGGGGTCATTCGGCTTTACCGACCCCTTTGTTGCGGCAGGCATGCTGCCGGGTCCTATGCGATTGGAACCTCGGGGACCTACCGAATCCTTCGAGGTCCACAAGCTACAGAACGGCGGGGTGCTTCTCGTTGGCTACGCTGGTCCGGAAAGCCAAAACCGGCTCCGCGTAGGGCTCGACGGCAGCGACCAAGTCACCATTTACTCGGATAAGTGGACGGGAGCCACGCTCCCTGTCGCTTATCCTCTCGCTGCTGTACAGTGCGGGGATCCTCGCGCCCTTTATCCCGCGACGACGGGTTACAAGCCCGAATTCATCTATGCATTAGATTGCCAAGCACGTAAGAAACCTTAGTCCGTCGAGCCAGTTTCAGGCGGGCTCGCCACAGGAGCTCGGCGCCCCAGCCGGGGTTCTTGCCAAGGCAAACGTCGGATGTGAGAACGGTTGCCGAAATCACACCAACGCTACTTCGCAGTCGAAATTCGGCTTTTTCTCGGCGTGGAGCTTCAAGGCCACGCCGCAGACCGTAGCAATGCGCTCCAGCATCGTGAGCGAGCTTCCACCGTATTCGGTATCCTCAAGGCGGGCAATCACCGACTGCGTAGTGCCAACCTTCTTGGCAAGCTCGGCCTGAGTCAAGCCCGCGTCCTCGCGGATCTCGCGGACCAGGAGAGCCAGATCAATCTGATGCAGGGTGCACTCGAAGGTCTTTCGGTAGGTTGCGCTCTTTCGCGCGCCGCTCGACGATCCTACTGTGTTTTTCATGCCTGACGGCCTGTCTCATAACCCTCCGCCCGTAATCCCAGCCAGGGGCAGGCAAGCGCAGATTATGCGCGAGTCGCTGTCTTTGCGTCGGCGACACGAATAATTACGCGCTTGCCGAGCACCCCTACGCAGTACGTCGCATAGACACTTTTAGTTCCCTGCTTTTCGTCGTGTTTGGCTGGCCATCCGGACGAGGAGTAATTCATTGCGATTACGGGTGGTCGGTTTCGTTCCTGGCGCGATCCGTCATAGCGTGGGAGTTTGCAGGGGATCGCAGGAGATGGCGGGTTGATGGTCCTGACTTGGGCAGAGAACGATCACGAAAATCCCCACCCTTTGCAAACAGCGCAAAGGATGGGGCACCCGGCGGGGCGAAGGAGGGTCGGGCTTCAGGGGCTAAAGCCCCTGCGTTCTTTGTGGTGCTTTTGTCGGGGCTTAAGCCCCGGCCCCCGCAAGCATATGGAAGGCGGCGCGGTCCCGAGTGGGAAAGATCGGGACTCCTTGTGTCGGCGCCGAAATCGAAGCTACGGCAGGCCGGGCGGAATCAGGTTCTGGTTTCGGAGGGAGTGCGGCCGGCGAGGAGGCGAAGGCCGGCCTTCAGATCGAACGCCAAATCGGCGGCGCGGCCCAGACGGCGCGCCGCGCCGGGAAGCAGTTTGGGCTGGGACAAAACGATTTCCAGATTTTCCAGAATGGCGCCAAGCAGGCGAAGCGCTTCTTCCGGGAAACCGTCGGGATCGGGCAGCCAGTTGCATTCGGGAGCGCGGGCCGCCGCGGCATCGGCTTCGCCGATTCGGCGGTCGATCTCCTGCTCGCAACCGAGCGCGCGCTCGGCGAGAGCGAGGGCGAGCGGAAGGAACGAAGCGTCGCGATAAACGAAATCGGCGCGGCCGGCAGCGACCAGAGGAGCGATGCGAAACGCTCCTTCGCGATTGCCGATGCCCACCACGGGACCGCACCAGGAAAATTCCTCGGTGAGAGCGGCGAGCGAGACGCTCTCGAGGAACGGCTCGTCGAGCAGGATGAGCAAAGGAAATTCCTGGCGCTGGCTGAGCAGGGCGCGGGCGCGCTCGACCGATTCCACGGACCAGAGCTGGCAGCCGCGGCCGTCGCGCACGGCGATCGAGCGCAAGCCGCAAATCAGCCCGGCGTCGCGCGTGATGGCAAGCAGCCAGCCGTTCATTCCGCGCCCCTAGCCGAGGCCTCTTGCAAGCCGGGCGCGCCGTTGCGCCGGAGGCGCGACCAGACGATTCGCAAGCTTGGCCAGGTTGCGTCCAACACAGCGGGATGCTTCGCTTCGCTCAGCATGACAGGGGACGTTGGGCTGCGACGAAAATCACCGCTCTGCATTTTGAAAAACTCCCTCTAATCACCGTTGGTGACGGCCGATGCAATGCGGGGAGATTCTTCCCGCGAGGGCGAAGATTCGCCGCTCGCCTGGGCGATGGGCAGCGTAATGGTGAACGTGGCGCCGGAGCCGGGGACGCTGGACACCTGAATATCTCCGCCATGCTGGCGCAGGATTCCGGCGATGATGGAAAGACCCAGTCCGGTGCCGACGCCCATGGGCTTGGTGGTGAAAAACGGCTCGAAAATGCGCGACTGGAGCTCGGCGGGAACGCCGGGCCCGCTGTCCTGGACTTGCAGGAAGACCTGATCCGCGCCATGGCGCGTGCGCAGGGTGATTTGACCGGATGACGACGTTTCGGCGATGGCTTGTTGCGCGTTGACCAGGAGGTTGAGAACGATCTGCTGCAATTGCACCGGATTCGCCAGGGTGAGCGGGAGGGCGGGATCGAGATTGAGTTCCATGCGAATGCCGGCGCGCTGGAGATCCCAGTTGCAGAGCCAGAGGGTTCGCTCGATCACTTCGTTCAATTGGACGGGGATGCGCTCGAGTTTGGCTTCGCGAGCCAGCATCAGAAGGCTGCGGACGATGCGCGAGGCGCGCTCGGTTTCCTCGCAGATGCGGTGGGCGTCGGCCAGCGCTTTCGGATCGAGCGGACGATCGAGCAACAGATGGGCGTAGCCCAAGACGGCGGTGAGCGGATTACTCAGTTCGTGGGCGATGCCAGCGACGAGCTGGCCCATGGCGGCGAGTTTATCGGTCTGGAGGAGTTTGGCGGGAAGTTCGAGCTCGGCGCCGGCGTCGCGATAGCGCTCGACCCAGCCCGCCGCGGCGCCCGAGGCGTTGTGCAGGGGGCGCGCGATGCGTTCGAGGGTGCGTTCGGGCACGGCGAGTTCGACGCGTTCACAGCCAATGCCACGGCCGGCTTCCCACAAGCTCCAGGGAGGGGCGAGACGCTGCCGAGGATGGGCGAGACGAGCGGAGAGAATGCGTGCGAGAGAAGAGAAAGTGCGCAGGTTGTGCCATTCGGCGTCGGAGAGATCGAGGAGATTGCGGAGGCGATCGCTGGCCAGACGGATGGCGCCAGCGTGGTCGTAGAGGACGAAGGCGTTTTCAGAAAGGCCGAGAATCGTTTCGAGTTCCGACGCGGCCGCGTCGGCAACGGCAGCCGCACTATGCGTGCTGGCGAACCTCAACGTGGTGTTCCGCCTGCCTCGTGGGTTGCGTTTTGCGCTAGAAGGCCCCACGCACGATCAGATAGCTCATCAACAGAGCCGAGGTGACGGCAATCGCGATTTCGAGCGCGGTTTGCATGCCGCGGCTCAATCGAAGTACACGAACAGGCCTCGAGTAGCTGTAGTACATGGCTCTCTCCGGCTTGGCTGTTGCATCGCGGATGCCAACCGGGGAATAACAACTTCTGGAATATCAATCAGATACAGAGACACGAAGACGGCTTTTCGGACACAGGTGTTTCAAAGCGGAATTGACAGTTTCACTTCGGCGCTGCTGTCGGCAGGCGGCGCTTGGTTGCGGCTTGCTGGCAGCGGGATGTGGGCGCGCAGTGAGATTTTTGGCGGCGATTATTTTTTTGTAGCGGCGACGGTGAGGGCTCCGCAACCGTCCGAAGGCAAAACCTTCGGCGTGGCGATGGGTTCAAGTCCGGCGGCGACGAATTGGCGGTTTGCCGCGGGCAGATTCTGCGTCACCAGGTGTTGCCATGATGCGAGGCCTTTTTTCAGCATGCCGCAGACGTCCCGGACCGTATCGTACGCGGAGGGAGTCGGCCTGCCATCGCCGGTCTGGATCAGATCGAGTAGATTGGCGAGTTCGTGATTCAAGACGCCGAAGCCGGGGCTCCGGAACGTGCCGAATTCAGATTTCTCGAGTTTGCTTGCGAGATTTTTGGCCTGTTGGCCGGTTTGCTTTGCGCCGTGGCGCGTTGCCAAGCTGCTCTGGCGGCGGGCGAGTTCCGCGCCCAGTTGCACCGCTTCGCGGTAGCCGGTTGCGCTGGCGGCCATGCCGCGTGCGATGGAGCGTTCGAGAGAGAACTGCGCGGCAAGTGCAGCGGGAGTCGCTTTGACGCGAGGGTCCATGGTGACGGTGAGCGAACGGCGGTACGTCTTGCCGGCGACGGTGAGAGCGATCTCGTATTTTCCGGGCAGCACGCGGGCGCCGAATGGGTAATGGCGGGGCGTTTTGCCTAAAATGACGTGATTGACGTCGGAATAGACGATGTAGCTCCCTTCGGTCGGGGAAAGGACCGAGGGCAGCGTATCCGGATGCCGATAGCGCAGATTCCAGACGAAACGGTTCATGCCGGGATTTGTGGGCAACACTGCGGGCGGCGCGAACCAGTAGCTGGGGACGTTTGCCGGGACGGCATCGGGCGGCGCGGGAACGCTGGAAAAACGGCGAACGAGCTGACCGGAGGAGTTGTAAATCTCGAGGGAAATCGGACCGGCGGGCGCGGAGGCGAGCGAGTAATCGAGAATCGCGCCATCGGGCGGATTTTCGCCGGCCGGGACTTCCGGGGGAAGGGGCGTATCGTAGTTGCGGTCCCAGCGGATGCGCATGGCGGTTTCCGGCGCGTAGAGATAGACGCCGGAGGACTGGAGGCCGCGCGAAGCGGCGGCAATCTGCCGCAGCGGGGTCAGATCGTCGAGAATCCAGAAGGCGCGGCCGAACGTGGCGGCGACAAGATCGTCGCCGTGAACGGCGAGATCGCGCACGGATGCCGTAGGCAGATCGAGCTGGAGGGATTGCCAATGGGCGCCGTCGTCGAAGGAGACGAAGACGCCGGTATCGGTGCCGGCGTAGAGCAGTCCGCGGCGGGCGGGATCGGCGCGAATGACGCGGGCGATGCCGAACGCGGGCAATCCGGCGGCGATCTTGGTCCAGGATTTGCCGAAATCGGTGGTGCGGTAAAAATACGGATGCGAATCGCGGAACTCGTCCACGGCGGCGTAAGCAGTGGCAGCGCTGAACGGCGAGGCTTCGATGATACTGACGAACGTGCGCGGACCGAAGCCGGGCGGCGTAACGCTTTGCCAGGACGCGCCGGCGTCGCGGCTCAATTCGATGAGGCCGTCGCCGGTTCCAACCCAGATTTCGCCTTTCGCCACCGGCGAAAGAGCGAGCGTGGTGATGACGCGGGTGAATCGAGCGGCGAATCCGCGAGGAGGATGTTTTTCGCCCGGACGGACGGTGAGATCGGGGCTGATGCGACGCCAATTCACGCCGGCGTCGGTGGTTTTGAAAACGTACTGCGCGCCGAAATAGAGCGCGTGGGGATCGCGCGGGGAAAACTGCATCGGCGCGTTATTCGAAGTGCGGATTGCGAAGCCGTGGATGAAGAGGTAGGTCAATTCGCCGGTGCGGCGATCGAAGCGAACGACGTCTCCATTTTCGCCGCCGGCGTAATTGATATTCGGATGGAGCGGATCGGCGGCGATGTAGCCGAATTCGTAGCCGCCCGGTGAGAACCAGTCGCGATAGCGGATTTCGCCGTAGTCGCTGCGACTGGGAACGGCGGCCGAGCCGCTATCCTGTTGCTCGCCGTAGACGAAGTAGGGGAATCCGCCGCCGGTGGTGACGTGGTAGAACTGGCCGGTGGGCTGGTTGTACCAGGGCGTCCAGGTTTTCCCGTTATCCAGGCTGATCGTCGCGCCCTGATCCACTCCGAGAATCATGCGGCGGGGATTTTTCGGATCGATCCACATCACGTGGTAATCGTCGCCGCCGGGCGAGCCTTTGATGGCGTGGAAGAGGACGCCGCCGTCGGTGGAACGATAGACCGACGTTTGCATGACGTAGACGACGTCGGCATTTTGCGGGTCCACGAACACGCGGCTGAAATAGGCGTTGCCGGTGACGCGGGGATCGCTGGTGATGCGGCGCCAGCTTTGTCCCGCATCGCCTGAACGGAACAACCCTTCCGACAAAATCGCGTAGATGCGGCGTCCGCCATTTCCCGGAGCGACGGCGATGCCGGTTCTGCCCCACGGCTTGCCGGGCAATCCCGCGCCGGAAAGCATTTGCCAGTGCGCGCCGCCGTCGGTGGTTTTATAAATCCAGGCGTCGGGGCCGCGCTCGGGTACGCGTCCGCGACGGAATTCCGCGCGCCAGAGCGCCGCGTAAGCGATTTGCGCGTCGTTTGGATCGAGCGCGAGATCGGCGACACCCGTCCGGTCGTCCTTGAAAAGAACGTGCTGCCAGGATTTGCCGCCGTTGGTCGTGCGCCAGACGCCGCCCGACGCGCCGGACGCGATTCCGGCCATAGCGCCTGCGAGCACGTCGTCGGGATTGCGCGGATCGACGACGAGGGCGTTGATGAAACCGGCGTCGGCGAGACCGATGTGCGTCCACGTCTTTCCGCCGTCGGTGGACTTGAAAACGCCCTGACCCTCGGCCTGGTTGGGCAGATCGCCGGTGCCGACGTAAATGACGGATGGGTCGGACGGAGCGACGGCGAGTGCGCCGATGGGAGCGACGTGTTCGGCGTCGAAAATCGGTTTCCAGACGGTGCCACCGTCGGTGGTTTCCCAAACGCCGCCGCCCGGCGTCCCCATGTAATAAACGGCGGGATTACCGGCGATTCCGGCCACGGAGGTCACGCGCCCGGCGCGGTAGGGGCCAATCAGCCGCCAGCGCATGCCGGCGTAAAGATTGGGGCTATATAGCTGAGCGAAGGCGGGGCTCGGCGCAAAAACAGCGGGAATCAGGCCAAGCAGGAAAAGGAAAGGAAGGGTCAGCAAATCAAAGCGCAGGCGAGTCACGTCGAAGTTCGCTCCTCGATGATTCGGGTGCCAACGGCGGAGAGTATACGTCAGAAGGCGTCAGCGGCCGCGTCAGGGGCCGGAGGGCGCCGTGGCCGAGGCGTAAAAGGCATCGAGATTGCGATGCAGCGCCGCAAGCGATTCCGTATTCAGATAGAGCATGTGGCCCACGTAGTAATGATGGATGTGCACGTGGGCGCGGAGCGGCGCCGGCAATTCGAGCTGCGCCAGCGTGTATTCGGTGGCGAAAAACGGCGTGCCCAGATCGAAATATCCTTCATTGACCATCAGCTGCAAATGCGGATTCGTGATCATCGCGCGGCGCAGATCGGGGACGACGTTCGTGAAGCCCGGCCGCGCGCCGAAATTCTGGAATGGCGACCGGTGCTTCCAATCCCATTTCCGGCTGACCTCGGGATTCAGAATCAGGTAGCGGCGGCGGCTGGAATAGTGGAGATCCTTGTAGAGATACTGCTGAATGGCCGCGGTGAACGCGCCGCTGATGGCGGTTGACATCACCGCGTATTCGCGGAGGGGTGAGACGCGGTCCACCGCGTAATTGGCGTAGCGAGCATCCAGCCGGCCGGTTTCGAGTCCGCGGCTCGCGAGCAATTCCTTTTCGAATTCGTCCGCATTGACGCGCAAATCGGCCTTGCGCCAGAAATCCGCGCTCAGGCCGGTATAGGCCGCCAGTTGCGCGGCCATTTGGCTTTTGTCCTGGGCGCTCAGACGGTCACCCGCAAGCAGCGCGACGCTGTAACGGTCGGTGGCGAATTTTTCCACTTGGGCGAGAAACGCGGGCAGGTTTTTCGGCTCGGGCGAAAGGGCGTGATGGTACCAGGCGATCGCGGCGTAGGAAGGCAGGAAAAGAACGTAGGGCAGATCGTTGCCGGGCTGGAACGACGACGCCTCGAAATTGAGGACGGAGGAGAGCAGGATCACGCCGTTGAGCTGCACGCCCTGGCTTTGCAGGTAGTTCGCCAGAGCGGCGGAGCGGAAGGTTCCGTAGCTTTCGCCGAGGATGAATTTCGGCGAATTCCACCGGTGGAATTTCGTGACGTACTGCTCGATGAACTGGCCGACCGAGCGCACGTCCTCGTCCACGCCCCAGAATTGTTTTCCCGTCGCTTTCCCCAGCGGATGGCTGAATCCGGTTCCCACCGGATCGATAAAGACGATGTCGGTGCGATCCAGGATGCAATCGGGATTATTGACGATGCTATAGGGCGCGGGCGGCGGGTTTTTTGCGTCCGAAGGGACAACGACTCGCCGCGGGCCGATTCCGCCCATGTGCAGCCAGACGGAAGAGGAACCGGGACCGCCGTTGTAGGCAAAGGTGATGGGGCGCTCGGATTCGCTTTGGACGCCGTCTTTCCAGTACGCGACGTAGAAGATGCTGGCGATCGGGCGGCCGCCGGCGTCGCGGAGGATGAGCGTGCCCGCGTGGGCGGTGTAAGCGATGGGCGTTCCCCCGATGGTGACGCTCCCGTGGGAGACAACGTCGCGGCCGCGTGGCCCCTCGGCCGGCTGCGCGCGCAAAGCGAGCGGCAGGCTTGCAACCAGAAGGAACGAAAGCAAAATCAGGGCGTATCGCCGATTCATCACGAACATCCTTTCCTGGCACGGAATTTCCTTATTTGCCGAATCATTTTTCCCGGCAAGATTCTACGGGAAGCGGCCGAAATGCGCCGTGGTTGGCGCCGAATCAGCGCACCGCGGCGTTTACGAGTTTTGCGCCGGCGTTTCGGCCAAGGATCAACACCATGCGCAGTGGATTGATAGCCGCCGTCAGGTCGATCACCTGCACTTTGAAACGCAAGGCAAACTTGCCACCGAGTTCTGGCGCGATGCGGACGACGAGCGGAACGCTCTGGATTTCTCCGTGAAAATGGTAGTCGCCCTGTTTATCCTCGGTGAACGAACCGGGCGGAATCGTCACTGAGTACGAAGCCAAGCGAAAATAGACGCGGTCGGTAAGCGGATTGAAGCCGGTTGAACCTGCGCCCAAGTGAATATCCGCGGTCGCCATGAATGAGGGCGGCTGGCCGGAGTAGACGTTGACGGTGGCGTGGAAGCGGGAAAACGGAGCGAGAGCCGAGACTTGGGCGCCGCGCACGGGAGAATAGGCGATGGCGTAAAGAAACGTCGCGCCCAGCGTGGCCGTGCCCACGAAAGACGCGCCGCTTCCCTTCCCCTGGCTGTCGTAGGCGGTCACTTGCAACTTGAAAGGCCCCGATTGCGCGCCGATCGCCTCCAAAATGTATTCGCCCGAGGCCGGCGAGGGGATATCGAGGCGTTTGACCGCCGGAGTCGAAGCGCCGCCGCTGGAATTATTTCCGGAACCTGCACCGGTGTAGTAATCGCTGAGCGGAATCTGGATGACGTCCTGATCGCTCGACGGATCGAAACCCGTTTTCAAACCGGCAGGCGACGTCACGAGCAGATGAACCGTCGTATCGGCCACGATTTTGATGGAGCCGGGGCCGATGGCCGCAGGCTGCGGCTGCCGCGCTTGGGCCGGCGGAACGAAGGAAAAAGCGGAAAGCAGCAAGGGAAAAAATACGCCGGAAAGCCGGCGAGAAATCTTCATGACAACCGTCCCGGAATTTGAGAACCGCCCGCTTACAGTTGGACAGTAGGACGCAGCCGGTGAAAATGCAAGCGACGCCGGGAGATTCCCAACCTTCATTGCTTCTATATGTTCCGATTACTATAATGCGCGCACCAATGGCATTGGCGGCTGGAACGCGGCTGGGGGTGTATGAAATCGTCGGCGCGATCGGCGCGGGCGGGATGGGCGAGGTGTATCGCGCGCGGGATACGAAACTGGGGCGCGAAGTCGCGCTGAAAGTTTTGCCCGCGGAATTCGCCGCCGACCCCGAGCGCATGGCGCGCTTCGAGCGCGAAGCCAAACTTCTCGCTTCGCTCAACCACCCAAACATCGCCGCCATTCATGGTTTCGAGGATTCCGCCGGCGCGCATGCGCTGGTGATGGAACTGGTCGAGGGCCCGACGCTGGCTGACCGCGTTGCCAAAGGGCCGATTCCGATCGACGAAGCTCTGCCGATGGCGAAGCAGATCGCGGAAGGATTGGAATACGCGCACGAACGGGGGATCGTCCATCGCGACCTGAAACCGGCGAATGTGAAGATTACGCCGGATGGCGTGGTGAAGATACTGGATTTCGGGTTGGCGAAGGCGCTCAGCGGCGAGACTGCCGCTGCGGATGCCTCCAATTCGCCGACGCTGAGCCATTTGGCGACGCAGGCGGGAACGATATTGGGTACCGCGGCGTACATGGCGCCGGAACAGGCGAAGGGGAAGGCGGTCGATCGTCGCGCGGATATCTGGGCGTTCGGGTGCGTGCTCTACGAAATGCTTACGGGCCGGCGCGCGTTCGATGGCGAAACGGTTTCGGACATACTGGCGGCGGTGATTCGTGCCGAGCCGGATTGGACTCCGGTGCCCGCGAGCACGCCCGCGGCGGTGCGGAAATCGTTGGCGCGGTGCTTGCAGAAAGACGCGAAGCAGCGGTTACAAGCCATTGGCGAAGCGCGCATCGTGATCGAAGAGGCGCTGCAGGGCGCGGCGGAGGATTCGGGTTCGCTTGCGGCGCCTGCGATCGCGGCGAAGACGATACCGGGATGGCGCCGCGCGCTGCCCTGGGCCGCAGCCGGCCTGGGGATTGCGGCAGCGGTGATCGTGCCTATCGTCCTCAGGACTTCCAAGCAGACCGCCAAACCCTCGCCAATTGAACTGAGTCTCGACATTCCCTCCGGCCAGCAACTCATCACGGGCGCCGGCCCCGCAGTGGTCGTGTCGCCCGACGGTTCGCGGATCGCCTATGCGGCCGGGACTGCCGGAAACGCCCAAATTTACGTGCGCGCAATGGACGGGTCCGAGGCCGTTCCTCTCGAAGAGGCGAAGGGGAGCTCGCTCTTCTTTTCGCCGGACAGCCAATGGATCGGATTTGACGGCATCGGCGGGAAGCTGGAAAAAGTCTCCGTTTTCGGCGGGGCGCCCGTCGTGCTTTGCGATGCCGGCGGTGGTCGGGGTGCATCGTGGGGCAAAGACGGCACGATTGTTTTCACGACGAGCTTCACGAGTCCCTTGTATCGGATTTCCGCCGCTGGCGGAACACCGGAACCCCTGACCCAACTGGACAAGGGAAGATATGAAGTCACCCAGCGCTGGCCGCAAATCTTGCCCGGCGACAAAGAGGTGCTTTTCACGGCTTCGGCAGACAACAACAATTTCGACCACGCGTGGGTGGAAGCCGCCTCACTCGCGACGGGCAAAGCGAGGGTGTTGGTGCAAAACGCCTATTTTGGGCGCTATCTTTCCTCCGGATTTCTGACCTACGTATCGGGGGGCACGTTGTTTGCGGCTCCTTTCGATCTGAAGGATATGAAGCTGAAGGGAACGGCGATGCCGATCCTGCAGAACCTTCGGTCCCGGCTCACCAACGGAAGCGCGCAAATCAGCTTTTCAAAAACGGGGACGGCTGTTTACATTGCGGGCGCGACCTCCGGCGCCAAAGTTACCGTTGGGCTTTTCGACCGCAAGGGAGCGTCCACACCGCTGATCAAACAACCGGGCGATTACCTGGCGCTGGGCTTTTCGCCGGATGGCAAGCTGCTCGCCTTGCAGACCGGAATCAACAACATTTCGGTGTACGACCTTGCTCGAGGGACCTTGACGGCGCTCACTTTCCCCCCCGCCGGCTGCAACCAGCCGATCTGGACGCCCGACGGAAAAATGATCACCTGCAGCCGCACTACGAACGGTCTTGGGATCAGCTGGCTCCCTTCCGACGGTACGGGAAACTTGAAACCATTGACGCCGGGCTTCGGCTATTTTCAAATTCCAGCTTCATGGTCGCCGGACGGCAGGACGCTTGCTTATTTTGAGTATTCACCCCAAGGAGTCTGCTGCGAGATCTTGACACTTCCGGTAAGCGCAAGCGGCCAGGCCGGCGAGGCAAAGCCCTACTTCTCCGGGGGCGCACACAATGGGGACTCTTATCCTCAGATTTCGCCGGATGGACATTGGATGGCTTACGAGTCCGACGAGTCTGGGACGCCGCAGATTTATGTTGTGCCGTTTCCCAGTTCCACAGGGAAATGGCAAGTTTCGGCCAGGGGCGGAATCTATCCTCGCTGGTCGAAGGCGGGACACGAACTTTTCTTTTTTGGCCCGGGTTCCTCTGGATTGGGAGCGCTGTTCGAGGTTCCCTATGCCGTCGAGGGAAATTCATTCCACGCCGGCAAGCCGCAAGTTTTGTTTCAGGGGTTTGTATTGCTTCAGACCAACTATATTCCATACGATGTCGCGCCTGACGGAAAGCATTTCGCGATGTTGGTAGAAGCACAGAGGAAATCGCCTGGGCCAGTTCTGCCCACCGTGGTTGTCAATTGGTCATCTCGAGTGGAGGGGCTTGTTGCTGCTGGGCAAAAATAATTCGGTGGCGTTTGGAACAGGCGGTCGATGCCAGATATGACTCTAAGCGCTGGAACTAAGGTTGGACCGTACGAAGTCGTCGGCGCGCTTGGCGCGGGCGGGATGGGTGAAGTCTATCGGGCACGCGATACGAAGCTCGGGCGCGAAGTCGCACTGAAAGTTTTGCCGGAAGAGTTTGCGAGCAACCCCGAGCGCATGGGGCGGTTCGAGCGCGAAGCGAAAGTTCTGGCTTCGCTGAATCATCCGAATATCGCCGCAATTTATGGATTTGAGGATTCCGGCGGCGTGCATGCGCTGGTGATGGAACTGGTCGAGGGCCAGACGCTGGCGGAGGTGATTGCGGGCGGGCAAACGCGTTCGAGAATTTCGAGTGGCAGCGGAAGCAGCGGTCCGGGCGCTCCGGGGACGGGCCAAAGCGCGCGGGCAGGAGTGCCCGCGCCACGAAAGGCGCTGCCGATCGACGAAGCGCTGCCGATTGCCAAACAAATCGCCGAGGGCCTCGAATACGCGCACGAACGCGGGATCGTTCATCGAGATTTGAAACCCGCGAACGTGAAAATCACACCGGACGGCGCCGTGAAAATCCTCGATTTCGGTTTGGCCAAGGCGCTCACAGGAGAAACACCCGCTGCTGATCCGTCGGCCTCGCCCACGCTCAGCCACCTGGCGACGCAAGCGGGAATTATCCTCGGCACGGCGTCCTATATGGCGCCGGAGCAGGCCAAGGGCAAGCCGGTCGATCGAAGAGCGGACATTTGGGCGTTTGGCTGCGTGCTGTACGAAATGCTGAGCGGCCGAAAGCCGTTCGATGGGGAAACGATCACCGACATTCTCGCTGCGGTAGTCCGCGCCGAACCGGATTGGTCTTTGCTACCCGCGAACACGCCGCCAGCTATACGCAATCTCCTCGCTCGCTGCCTGAAGAAGGATCCGCGGCAGCGGCTCCAGGCCATCGGCGAAGCGCGTATCGCGCTTGAAGAGGCCGCGAGTGGCCCAGCCGAACCGACCGCAGCGCCGTCGCCCGCCGCGCCACGAGCACCCGCCCTGCAGGCGCCTTGGCGTCGTGCATTGCCGTGGGCCGGCATGCTCGTTCTTGCAGCGGTCGCGGCAATTTTTGCCTTCCAATACGAAACACGCGCACCAAGACCCGCGCCCGCCGTCATTTCGCAAATCCTGCCGCCCGCCGGACAAGCGTTTTCGCTCAACGGAAACGTTACCGGACCGCCATCGCTCTCGCCAGACGGCAGCAAACTGGCATTTGCGGCAGTGGGCCCGGACGGTAAGCAACAACTGTGGGTGCAGACGCTCAGCTCTCCAGCCGCGGTGCCGCTTGCCGAGACCGATGGCGCGATGTATCCGTTTTGGTCGCCGGATGGTCGCGACCTGGGATTCTTTGCCAACGGCAAGCTAAAGCGCATCAACGCCTCGGGCGGGCCCCCGCTGACCCTGTGCGACGCCCCCAGCGGCCGCGGAGGAGCCTGGAATGAAAGCGGCACGATTCTCTTCACACCCGACCTCGCCGCAACTATCTATCGCGTAGCGGCGTCGGGAGGCGTGTCCACCCGGGTTGTCGATAAATCGACGAACACCGGGAGCAATCGCTGGCCGCAGTTTCTCCCCGACGGAATGCACTTCCTCTTCTACGATCATTCCGACACTCCTGGAGAGTCCGGCACGTTCGTCGGCTCGCTCGAAGGTGGGCAGCCGAAGCTCCTGCTGCGAGGGGCATCCAACGCGGTTTTCGCTCCGCCGGGATACCTGCTTTTCATCCGGCAGGGCACGTTAATGGCCGAGCGTTTCGACCTGAAGCGGTTGCGCTTGCAAGGCCCCGCCCTTCCGCTTGCTCAAAACGTCGTGGACAATTTCCTGATTTTCCGCGCCATGTTCACCGTTTCAGCGACTGGTACGCTGGTATTCCAAGGAGGAAATTCCGGTGGAGGCAATTCCCAGCTCCTTTGGTTCGACCGGAACGGCAAACAGATCGGGCAAGCGGGAACGACCGGCGCCTACTACACGCCGCGCCTCTCGCCCGACGGAAGCAAACTGGCCGTGAGTATCGGAGGCGCGGCGGGTAACAACATTTGGGTTTTCGACCTTACCCGCGGCATCAGCACCCGCATCACCTTTTCCCAGAACGATTTGGGTCCGGCGTGGTCTCCGGATGGTAAGACGATCACCTTCGAATCGGGCCGAGGGATGCTCTTTAATCTCTATCAGAAGGCCGCCGACGGCAGCGGGAAGACCACGCCTTTGCTCGTGGATAATGCCGACGAGTATGACCCGGTTTGGTCGGCCGACGGCCGCTATCTAGTCTTCGAACGCCGGTCGAGGGGCGCGACAACGCACCTCGAGATCTGGGCGATGCCTACTTTCGGCGACCGGAAGCCGTTCCCCGTCGTGCAAGGCCGGTTCTCCGTTTCCCAACCGAGCCTTTCTCCCGACGGGAGATGGCTGGCGTATCTCTCCACTGAATCCGGCCAGCCCCAGGTGTACGCGCAGACGTTCCCCCATGGCAGCGAAAGATGGCAAGTTTCGGCGGCCGGAGGAGACTGGCCATTGTGGTCACGCAACGGCAAGGAGCTTTTCTACATCTCCGCGGACGACAAGGTCGTGTCCGCCAGTATCACCGAAGCCGGCTCCCGGCTGATCATCGGAAAGGATAGGCCCCTGTTCCAAACGAATGCGCTCATCGGTCCTGGGTGGCCGTACGACGTGAGCGCCGACGGCAAGAAATTCGTGGTCGCGAACCAAAAGCAGGCGCAGACCTCGCAGCCGCTGACTTTGGTCATCAACTGGCCGTCGCTGCTGAAGGGGCAACGATGACGCTCGCCGCTGGAACAAGACTCGGGCCGTATGAAATTCTTTCGCCGCTGGGTGCGGGCGGAATGGGTGAGGTGTATCGCGCGCGCGATACGAAGCTGGGGCGCGAAGTCGCGCTGAAAGTTTTGCCCGAAGCGTTTGCCACTGATGCGGAGCGCATGGGACGGTTCGAGCGCGAAGCGAAGGTTCTGGCTTCGCTGAATCATCCGAATATCGCCGCAATTTATGGATTTGAGGATTCGGGTAGCGTGCATGCGCTGGCGATGGAACTGGTC
>JAKAOH010000202.1 GCA_021812285.1 Acidobacteriota bacterium
AATCCTCACCGCGCGCCACATTCCGCACGTCTTCCATCTTTACCCGGGCCATCACGATTGGCAGTATTTCGCCACGCGCCTTCCCGCCGCGCTCCGCTTCCAGTCCCGCGCCTTCGGCCTGGGGCCAAAGCCCTCCGCAAAATAGCGGCTGGAGGGCGACGCCGCTACGGCTCCTCGTTCGCCACGAATCGGCCGAAGCGCAGCGCGAGCGTCGGCAGCACCAGCAAATTCAGCGCCGTCGAAGTCACCAGGCCCCCCAGAATCACGATCGCCATCGGCCCTTCGATTTCAACGCCCGCCTTACCGCTCGCCAGCGCGAGCGGCAGAAGGCCGAGGCCGGTGACGAGAGCGGTCATCAGAATCGGCGCGAGCCGCTCCGTCGCTCCTCGCCACGCCGTTTCCGGACCCCACACCGCTCCTTCCTTCGTCACCAGATGCTCGTAATGCGAAATCAGCATGATGGCGTTCCGCAGCGTGATGCCGAAAAGCGTCACGAACCCGACGAGCGATCCGAGCGAAATCGTGCGATCGGTGAAGAGCCATGCGGCAAAGACGCCGCCCACCAGAGCAAACGGCAAGTTCAGGAGTACCAGCAGCAGGTTCCGGTAATTCGCCAGCACGATGGAAAGCAAGAGCACGATGCCAATTCCCGCCAGAATCGAATGCACCAGCAGATCGCGCCGCGCCCGCGCCGCCGCCGCGGCCGTCCCAGCGAATTCCACGTAGACGCCGGGAGGCAGACCGAGGCGCGCGATCCGCTGCCGTGCTTCGGCGACGAACGAGGCCACGCTACGGCCTGACACGTCGCACGTCACCGGCTGCACGCGCCGGCCGCCTTCGTGATAGATGAGGTAGCGGCCGGAATTCGCGTAAACGCGGGCTACTTGGCCCAGCGTGACGTAGTTTCCTTCAGGAGCGCGCAACGGCAGGCGCGCGAGATCGGCCACGCTGTTCCGCTCGTGCGGGTTGAGCCAGACGGCCACGTCGAACACGCGATTTCCTTGATAGATTTTTCCGACCGAGTCTCCCTGGTACGCCGTGGAAACCGCCTGCAGCACCTGCACCGGATCGAGTCCCCACCGCGCCGCCGCTCGCGGCCGAACGTCCACTTCGATCTGCGGCATTGACGGCGGAGCCTGAATCTGCACTCCGGTCGCTCCGCGGATGCCGCGAAGCGTCGCGGCGATCTGGCTGGCGACGCGGTCCAGATCGTCCAGATTGTTGCCCACGGCCTCGATCGCTACCTGTTGCGAAAAACCGGAAAGAATGTCGTGGAATCGCTCGCCTAGGAACGATTCCGTCGAAATCGCGAGGCCGGGAAACTGCGCGGCGATTTTCCGCATCTGGCCGGGAATCCTCGACGGGTGCGGATAGCCGGGATTCACCTTGATTTCCAGTTCGCTCGCGTTGACGTTCCGCGCTTCCTGGGTGCGTTCCCCGCGACCGGCCCGCTGCGTCACGATTTCGACGTACGGCAGTTTTTCGATCGCTTTCGCCAACCGCCGTCCCACGCGCAGCGTCTCCGCGAGCGAAGCGCCCGGCGCTTCCTGGAAATGCACGATGTAATACGCGCCCTGCAGTTGCGGGATGAATGAGCTGCGCAGGGTGGGAAGCAGCGCCAGAGCCGCCAGGATCACGAGACCCACTCCCGCCATCACCATCCGCGGCCATCGCTCCACCATCGCCAGCAGCGGACGATAAAGGCGCTTCGCCGCAGCGACCACCGGCGGATCGTGTTGCGGCAATCCGCGCCGCCCCAACAGGAGCAGACTCATTGCCGGCGTCACCGTTAGCGCGACGCCCAGCGACGCCAGAATCGAAAAAATATAGGCGAGACCCAAGGGAGAAAAGATGCGCCCCGCGAGGCCGGATATCGCCAGCACCGGCAAAAAGACCAGCACCACCGCGAACGTCGCGTAGACCACCGCGCTCCGCACTTCGAGCGAAGCGTCGAGCGCCACGCGAAACGCCGGCCGCGGCTCGGCGAGCGCCCGATTTTCCCGCAATCGCCGCAGAATGTTCTCCACGTCGATCACGGCGTCGTCCACCACTTCGCCGATTGCGATCGCGAGGCCGCCGAGCGTCATCGCGTTCAGGCTATAGCCGAGCCGCTCGAGAATCATCGCCGCCGTCAGCAGTGAAAGCGGAATCGCCATGCATGAAATCGCCGCGGTGCGCAGATCGAAGAGGAATAGAAAAAGGACGATCACCACAAGAATCGCGCCCAACAGCAATTCGTCGCGGACGTCGTGCAACGCCAGCAGCACGAAGCTCGCGGGCCGAAACAGATTCGTATGCAGCGTGATGTGCTCGGCTTCGACCGACGGTCGAAGCTCGTTGAGCGCTTGATCGAGCCGCGCCGTCACGTTCAGCGTGTTCGTGCCGGGCTGGCTCGAAATGACCAGCAACACGCACGGTTTCCCGTTGATCATCGCGCCGCCGATTGCCGGTGCCGGCGCCGAGATCACGCGCGCGACGTCGCCAATCGTCACGTTCGCACCATTCACCCGCGCGATCACCGTTTCGGCAATTCGCTCGGGCTCGGTGAATTGCCCTTTGGATTGCAGAATCAGCTGCTGATTCCCAGTATCGATGAAACCCGAGCCCAGAACGCCCGTCGCGCTGCGCGCCGCGGCCAGCAGCGCGCTTACTCCCAGGTGGTGTTCAATGAGTTTTTGGGGATCGTATTGGATCTGGATCTGCCGAATCGCTCCGCCGAATACGGCCACGTTGGCCACGCCGGGCACCGCCAGCAGCCGCTGCCGCACCGTCCAATCTCCGACGGTGCGCAGGGTCATCGCCGAGCGCGTCGCGGAAGTGAGCGCCACGGCCATCACTGTTCCCGTCGAGGAAGTCGGCGGTGAAAGAATCGGCGCGCGAACGCCGTTTGGCAAAAGCGAGGGAATGCCGACCAGCCTTTGCGCCAGAATTTCCCGAATGCGATAGATGTGCGAGGTGTATTGAAAGACCACCTTGATCGAGGAAAATCCTTGAATGGATTTGGATTGAATCGTTGCCAGGCCCGGCGAGCCGTTGATCGCGTTTTCGATCGGCTGCGTCACCAGCCGTTCCACCTGCTCGGCGGAAAATCCCGGCGCTTCGGTTTTGATCGTCACCTGCGCCGGCGCGAAATTCGGCAGAATGTCGTATTTGGCTTTCGTGAGCGAATAGAGCCCGTAGCCGAGCAGAACGAATGCCAGGGCAATGACGACGCCGCGCCGCCGCAGCGCCCAACTTACGATGCGATTCAACATTCCCGTGCCTCCGCGCGCGCCATTAGTCGTCTCCTTTCGCTGGGCCACCACGCGCCAACTGCGTTTCCGTTGAATAGATTTCTTCGGCTCCGCGAATCACGACGCGATCGTCGGCCGCGAATCCCGACGTCACGAACCATCCGCCCGAAACCGGCTCCTCGGTGGAAACGCGCAACCGCTCGAAGCGGTTCGCGCCCGTTTCCTTGTACGCCCACGCTTCGCCGTTCGCCCAGACCACCGCCGATTCCGGAACGACCACCCCGCCGCGCAACCGTCCCGTGGGCAGTTCGGCCACCAGTGTCAAACCGGGCGCGAAACCGGCCCGCGCCGGAATCGCGTAGAGAAAATTCAATCCCTGAATCACTGGATTTGACTGCGGAAACGGGGAAACGTAGCGTCCAAGAACCGTCGCGCCCGTCGGAACCACAAAACGCGCCGAACGCGCTGCCGCGCCGGCCGATCGCCCGGTGAGCGTCACTTCCACCAGCCACTCCTTTTGTTCCAATATCCGGGCCGCTTGCGGCGATCCCGCGGCCAGCCAACGCGCCACCGTGCCGCCCCATTGCTCCTCGATGGCGGCGCGGTCCAGCCGAAGCTGGCGCCGCGACGCCGTCACTTGCGCCCGATTTGTTTCCACCGCGCCTTGAGCCGCCTGAAGCGATTTGAGCGAAGTCGTCTGGTTGGCGCGGTAGAGCGCTGCTTGCCGCCGATATTCCTTTTGCGTCACGCCCAGGTTCGTACGAGCCAGAGCCAGATCCCGCGTATCGGTCACGTACATTCCCGCCAATTGCGCCAGCCCTTGCGCCGAAAGCACGATGGCGCTCGCTCGCGTCTGGCGCGCGTGCCGCGCCGCGTGTAGCGCGGCGACGGCGAGTCCCATGCGCCGCACGCCCTGGGTTGAAACCTGCACCACCCCCGCATCATCGGCATCGGCTGCGCCGCGCCGAACCGGCCCGTTCGCGTCCGCGGTTTGCGCGCTCGAGTGCATTCGCGCCGCGGGCCGTGGATCCTTTTTCGGCGGCCGGTGAAACGCCCAGCCCACCGCGATTCCTCCCAGAATTCCCAGTGCCGCTGCCACAATCGTTTTTTTCATCGCCCAGACTCCTTTCGGCCCGGCGCTGCCGCCGTCCGCGAGCGTGCCGGAAAAATCGAAACGTCGGAACCAATCGGCCTTTCGACCGCGTCTTCGAGCGCTCCGAGCGCCGCCTGCGCCTGCCCGAGCGCCTGAAGCTGCTGCTGCGAATACAGCGCGCCCTCGAGTTGCAGCGCGTTCACCGCAAGCCGGCCCGCTTCTCCCGCTGCCAGCATTCGTTCGCCCGTTCGGATTCGCCGTTGCTGGTCGGAGTACGGTCGCTTCGCCTCGGTGAACGCGGCAAGCGCCGCCCGATAGGCCGCGAGCGCCTGCTCGCTCCGCGCGATGGCCCGCGCCTGCACCGCCAGGAAATTCGCCGCCATCTCCTTGCGGAAGGCTTCCGCTTGCGCAATGGGGCCCTGATTGCGATTGCGGATGGGAAGAATGATGTTGAAGGGAATCATGAAATTGCTGTAGGGATCCGAATAGCTGTAACCCGGCCCGATATTGAAATTGGGATATTGCCGCGCCAGTTGCAATCGCAGCGCGGCGTCCGCTGCCGCGTATTGTTCGAGGGCGCGCCGAACGTCCAGCCGGTCGAGCACCGCTTCGCGCTGAATTCGCTCCGGCGAAAGGGAAGCGATAGAAGGCAAATCGCCCAGATTGGACCACCCGAGTTCCACGCCGTGCAGGCCGGCAACGGGAATGCCGATCGCTCCAGCCAGAGCCGTGCGCACCGCGGCGACCTGGCCTTCTTCAAGGCTTATCGAAAAGAGCGTATTCGATAGCGCCAATTGCGCTGTTTCGAGCACCGGCCGCGAGGTTTCGCCTTCGTTGACCAGGCTCGTGAGAAGCGCGACTCGCCGTTTTTCGGTCCTCTCCGTCGCTCGATCGAGCGCCAGCAGTCGTTCGCTCATTTCATAAGCGAGCAACGCTTTCCGCACCCCGCTCGCCACGCTCCATTCCGTTTCCGCCACGGCGATTCTTGTGGCGGCCATCAATCGCTTCGCCTGCTCGATTCGCAACTTTCGTTTCCCGTGCGTTTCGATCGGAAACCTCAGCCGGAGATTCAAGAGGTAGGGACTGGGAATCCCCGGCGTCAGTTTGAAAGTGGGGTTGGGCTTTTCACCCGCGGTGACGATCGCGCCCTTTGCCATGGCAAGCTGCTCGCGTGCAACGGCGATCTGCGGATTGAAGTAGAGCGCAGCGTAGGTGAGCGTCCGCAGGTCCCATCGCTTCAGCGGCCATGAAGGCGGGGAACCACGAAGGTTTGCTCGCAGGAACCGCTCGAGCCCGGGATCGGACAGCCGCCGCGATTCCAGGCG
>JAKAOH010000203.1 GCA_021812285.1 Acidobacteriota bacterium
CGGCCTCGCCGCATGGGGCGCGCAAAACCTGCTGGCACGCGGCTTTTACGCCACCAGGGAAACGATCACGCCGGCGGTGGTCGGCACCGCGCTGACGTTTCTGAACCTTCCCGTCTATTGGTGGCTTTCGCGGCACATGCAGCATTTGGGGCTGGCGCTCGCCAGTTCGATCGGGATTTCGGCGTATTCGCTGGTGCTGTTCTTTCTGCTGGCGCGGCGCACGCAAAATCACGATCTGCGCGACCTGATGACGTTTTTCCTGAAAGTATGCGCCGCATCCGGCGTCACGGCGGGCGTCTGCTATCTGGCGATGCAGCGGCTGGGCGCGTGGATTTCCTGGCGGACGGTGGGCGGAGCGTTCGTGGATCTGGTGATCGTGACGTCGCTGGGAATTCTGGCGCTGCTCGGGCTGGGCCGCGTATTTCGCCTGCGCGAAATGGACGAATATCTGGGCGAGCTGTGGCAAATGGTGAAAGGCCGTTTGGGCGGAATCGCGGCGGCAGGGCCGCAAAACTAGCCGAAGCGGAAGCTAGGGCGCGATGACGACGGCGCCCGTTGCGTCGCGATAGGCGAAAGCCATGTTGGGCGTGGAAAAGCTCGCGCCGACGCGGCCTTGACGATCCACCAGAATCAATCCACCCGTGCCTTTCACGCGCTGCGAGAGCAGGCGAATCGAACCGTCGGCGGCTTCCTGAGGCGAGCGGCCGGCGCGGAGCATTTCGATCGCCGTTTTCGCCATCACGATTTTCATGATGCCTTCGCCCCAACCGGTGGAAGAGGCTCCGCCAGCTTCATCATCGGCGTAGCAGCCGCAGCCGATGAGCGGCGAATCGCCGACGCGGCCCGGATATTTGCAGCAGGTGCCTCCCGTCGAAGTTCCGGCGGCGATGCGACCGGCGCCATCAATGGCGACGGCGCCAACAGTGCCCTGTTGCGACGGAAAATGCGCGGCGGAGCTGTGGCCGGCTTCGCGGCAGCGAAGCCACGCCTGGCGCTGCGACGGGGCGACCAGATCCTCCGGCTCGCACAGCGCGATTCCCTGCTCCCGCGCGAATTCCTCGGCACCATCGGCGACCAGGAGAACGTGCGGGCTCGCTTCGAGGACGCGGCGCGCGAGGCAGATCGGATTGCGCACGCGCTCGACGGCGGCAACGGCGCCGGCATTGAGCGTGGCGCCTTCCATGAGGATCGCGTCGAGCTGGACACGGCCGCGCAAGTTGAGATGAGAACCGTAACCGGCGTCGAAAATGGGATCGTCCTCGAGCGCGACGATCGCCGATTCCACCGCGTCGAGCGCCGAACCACCGCCGTCGAGAATGGGAAGGCCGGCGTCGAGAGCGCGGCGGCAGCCTGCGCGGCAAGCGGAAACCGCAACAGGAGGGATTTCCCACGCACCACCATGCACGATGAGGACAGGGCGCAAGGCAACTCCTTTTTGTCACACTGCGCTGGGAAAAGCGGCGCATTGGCGCGGCGGGAAGCGGAACCGAACGGCCGCACAACGGCACATTTTACCTTGTGAAGACCCGGCGCGCGCGGCGAGTGGCGCGGCGTCAGAGCGGCTTGAGGCGCTCGGGGCCGGTTTCGGCGGCGGCGAGCGAAACCGCGGCGGCTTGCACGGGAGCGGGGTCCTTGCGCTCGCGCTCGGCGAGCAGGTGGATTTTGCGCCGCGCCCGCAGCATCGTGGCAATCACGCTGAGATTCGGGCCGATCGCCAGGAGCCAGAGGACCGGCGCCATGCGACTCGTGACCGCGCCGGCAATCATCAGGCCCATGCGCTCGGGCCGTTCCCAGAAACCGCGATCGAGGCCGGTGACCGGCTCCTTATCGCCGTGGGCGACCAGGGAATCCGAGCGGGCCCGCGAGTAGCCGATCATCACCGAGCCCGCCATCGCGACGCAGACCAGAATCGCGTAGAGGAAGCGATTGACGCGGGCGTAGTAAACGAGGAGGCCGACGAACAGCACCAGATCGGAATAGCAATCGAGCGAGGAATCGAGAAATGCGCCGAAGCGCGACGCCCGGCCCTGCTCCCGGGCCACGGCGCCGTCCAGCCAATCGAAGCCCCCGGCGACGAGCATCGCGACGCCGGCGGAGAAGAAACGGCCCGCGCCGAAAGACGCCGCGGCGAACAGGCTGACCGCGAGGCCGAACGCGCTGATCAGATTCGGATGGATGCGGGTACGCGCCACCAGCTTCACTCCCGCATCGGGAAGCAGGCGCAAGGCGCGGACAATCGTGGAGGAAGACATACGCGGATCGCCGAGCCGCCGGGCTCAGCCGATCTCGTGAATCGTCAGCAGGTTCACGATTTCGAATTCCTTGATCCCCGCCGGCGTCTGGACCTTCACCTCTTCGCCGGCGCGGTGGCCCAGCAGGGCCTTGCCGATCGGCGAACTGGTGGAAATCATTCCCTTGGAAACGTCCGATTCCTCGGCGGTGACGAGCGTGTATTCCACTTCGGCCTGACTTTTCAGGTCGAGCAGCTTGACGCGCGAGCCGTAAGCGGCGCGGTCGTGCGGCAGATTTTCCAGGTTGAGCATGGCCAAGTCGCCCAGGCGCTTTTTCAACTGGCCCAGGCGGGCGGAAAGGAAGCCCTGGCGCTCCTTGGCGTATTTGTATTCGGCGTTTTCCGACAAATCGCCGTGCGCGCGGGCCTTCATCAGCTCTTTGGGCAGTTCGGTGTTGAGCTCAATTTCGATCTGCCGGATTTCCCGCTCGAGCTTGGAACGGATTTTGGCAGCGGCGTCTTGCATAACGTCAATATCTCGAATGCGCCCCAGGGAGAATTGCGGCCTCTTCAGAAGCCTCGACTCATTATAGAAGAGCGGCGCGGCGAGCGGCAACGGGCGTTGCGCACTTTCCTTAGCGCCCGATTCCGGACAGTTTGGGGGATTTCACGCCAGCAAAACGCGGGCAAGCCCGCGCGGCGATTGCGCGGCATGGAAAAAATCGCCAAAAATCGTGCAACTTTCGGCTTTCCCCCGCTATCCAAGTAGGCGAGGCCCTGTGAGTCGTGGGCGGGCCACTGCAGGAAACTTTTCCCGTACCAGCCTCGTATCTGTGACCATATAGGAAAGCGATGCCCAGGGTGGCAACATGAACAAGTTCAATTGGAATCGAGACTGGCGGATCGAAGATCCGAGGAATCACCCGTATTCGGTGGTCGAACGGCTGCGCACGCTGCTGTCCGATGGCTCGGACGTTCACGAAGACCCGCGCCGTCCGGGCTTCTATGAAGTTCACGACGGCGATTCGGTGTATTACATCTACGCCTCGGCGATCAGCCGAAAAATCTACCTGCTGGCGAGCGGACAAAAGCAACTCGCTTCGCTTACCTTCTCGGCATAACGCAACACGAACATACGAAGAACCTGGGAAATGGGTGCGCGAGCCGTTGCATGGCCGTTCGGCCGGAGTGTCACCCATGTGTCGGGCACAGTTTGTTACCCATGTCTTCGGGCTGGACCCAGGAAGGAACTGGCGGAGAGGGGGGGATTCGAACCCCCGACACCCGTTTTAGCGGGTGTAACTGCTTAGCAGGCAGCCCTGTTCGGCCACTCCAGCACCTCTCCGAGAAGCAAGAAAGCCGCCGCCGGGAAGTATAACATGCGCGAATCGAACGCGGCCCTGTGGCGATGCGGGCGAAACGGCAGCTGGCGCGGCGAAGGTTGCCAGGTGGGCGCGGCGCGCGCCTGCACTTCATAATGCGAGACGGAACAACGGAATGAAAATCATGATGCGCGTGGCCACTGGGTCGCCCTGCTTGTCTTTGGCCGGCTTGAACCGCCAGGTACCGATCACGTTGAGTTCGGCTTGCTCGGTCTTCCGCTGCTGCGGACTCCAAGACTGATCCGAGCGCGGGTCCGAAACGGGTTCGTTGGGCATCCCCGTGACCACGAGCGCCAGTTTGTTCACATCACGAATTTTTCCGGCTTTCGTGGCTGTAGCGCCAAGAACGGCGTATTCCCACGCAGTGCCCGCTGTAAAGGAATTGTAAAAGGCCTCGGCGTTGGCATAGGGGATCTGACCGTCGGCAAGGGGGCAATGCAAGCAGACCGGATAGCCGATTCCGCCAACCTCAGGCAGATAGGCGCCCCTTCCGTCGTTGATCGGGGTTTGCGGCAACGACGAAAGGATGCGGCTGGCAGGGCTATTCCACCACGCCGTCAGATTCTGAATGCGTTTCCAATGCGGGGAAAACTCGTAGGCACTCGCCTTCACGCGAACGCCGTTCTTGCGAACCTGCAATCGGCTGAAGACAAGTGCGGAGGCTCCGGTTTCTCTGGCGGCTATCTGAGCGTAACTCAAGTTGCTATCCAGAATGAAGTACACGTCGAGTGGATCGACACCCGCTTTCAGAAAGATGCCAGCGGACTGGTCCGGCGCAATGATCTTGTCCGCGGGCGCGGCGGCGGCGAGCGAAGCGGCGAGCTTATCGGAAAAATGCTTTTCGAGCAGGTAGTGAATCCGCTTCCGGGTTTCAAAAGCAAAGGACACGTAAACTGCCGAGCCCCTGGGAATCCTGGATGCGAGCGAGCGCGCCAGAGCGCCAATTGCCGCTCGTTTCGGTTGTAGCTTCGTTTGGGAGCGACCGGAACCTAAGCCGGCCGCACCGGCCGGGCGTGAGAACGAAAATAGCCCCAGCACCAGAACAAGAAACGGGAGGGCGAGCGTCGCAACCGCGCCGCGCGGGTTTGCCGCGAGGAGCGGCGGCCTTGTACGCGGGATGGGTCTCAGTTCCATGGAAGCTCGGGGCGAGGAAGCTCCGCAGCCCATCGGCATTCCGCGCCAAACTGGTGGGCGCAGCGGCAGTATAGCACGCGAAATTTCGGATGAGCGCCGCGCGGGGCGATCAGGAAATGGGAGGGTCCTGCGCCGTGGCGGGGCGATTCTGGCGCGTGGCGCGAATGACGCCGGTCTGGTCCACGTAGAAATTGCGATAGCCGTAATAATCGGGCCGCGCGAGCAGAACGAAGGAGTGGATATTGCCATCACTCGCGGGCGCGCCGGCTTGATAGACGAGGTAATAGCCGTTGCCGCGCGCGTTGGCGAACGCGGCGCTCGCCTGATCTTGCACCTGAACGATCGTAACGGGATAACCGCCTTCGCGACGGTCGTAGGACTGGACGGCGGCGGCCGCTTGGCGCAGCGCCGCGACGGCGGCGCTTTCGGCGATGGCCGGCGGAGCGACGCTCGGCTTCGGCAAAACGAAATAAAAAACCGCCAGGATTCCGCCGACCACCGCGAGAGCGGCGGCAATCGTGATCAACAAGCCGCGGCGCTGTTGCTGGCGGTGCGCCGCCGGACGCGCGGGAACGAGATCGGCGTGACAATACGGACAGATCTCGCTGGCCGGATTGATCGTCTGATCGCAGGAGGGACAGGTGAACACCGCGAAAACACCCGATCAGGAAGCCGAAGAAACGCCGACGATGACGAGCGCCACCGGCGTGGGCTTGGCGGCGCCGGCAGGGCCCATGTTGGCGTTGAAAAAGAGCACTTGAATCGTGCCGTTGTCGCTATCCTGCGCGGCGACGGCGGGAAGCTGCGCCGGAGCGCCATCGGCCGCGGTCAGACTCCAAACCGAAGGATGATGGCCGCTGGAGACGGTTTCGCGGCTGAGTTTGACGAGCGCCTTGAAATCG
>JAKAOH010000204.1 GCA_021812285.1 Acidobacteriota bacterium
CACGCACGCCCGTGGCTTCTACATCCTCGACGACGCCACGCCCCTCCAGCAGCTCGGCCAGGCGATGCAACACACCGTCTTCGTTTTCCCGCCCGTTCCCGCCTTCCGTTACATTCCCTGGAGCGATACCAGCACCGTCGGCGGCCAGGTCTGGCTCGCGAAAAACAAGCCCTACGGCTCGATCGTTTCTTATTACCTCGCCCGGCCCACGCCGGGCGGCGAAAAGGTTCATCTCGAAATTCTCGATTCGAAAGGCCGCGTGATTCGCCGCATCGAAGGTCCCGGCGCCCGCGGCGTGAATCGCGTCGTCTGGAACTTGCGCGAAAATCCGCTCGTCGGCATCGTTCCCCATCCGCAAAGCGCCTGGCGCCCGCGCGGGCTCATGGGCATGCTCGCCCTGCCCGGCGAATATTCCGTTCGCGTTCAAGCGCTCGGCCAGACCGTCACGCAAAAACTGCAAGTCAAGATGGACCCGCGCGTAACCGTCACCCCCGCCGCGCTAGCCGCCTATCGCCAGGCGATGCTTCGCCTCCTGCGCATGAACTACGCGATCGACGCTTCGCTTGAACGCATCCGCAGTATCAATTCGCAGCTCGCCGTGCTCACGGGCCGCGTCTCCGATCCCGTCGCGCTCGATCTCGCCGCAAAAATTCAGCGGGAATTGCGCCCGATTCGCCTCGATCTCCAGCCCAGCCCGCTTTCGCCCCAGCATCTCAATCTGCGCCCGCGCGTCGCTCAGCTCACCGGCCAGGTCGCCGGCTACACCGGCCGTCCCACGGCGCCGCAGGAACAATACATCGGCATTTTCGCTCGCGAACTGCAAGGCGTCGTCGCGCGCCTCGACGCCATTATTTCCGGCGATCTCGCTCGTCTCAACGCCCGCCTCGCCGCCGCTCGCTTCCCCTACGTCTCGCCCGAGCCGCCGCTCGCGCCGAAGCGCTAACGAACGCTACGAAACAGAGCTACAACCGCTCCGCGGGCCCTGCACGCCACCACCGGCGTTGCCATTCCGAGTGGCGCTTTTTGCCGCGAGGAATCTGCTGTTTCCTCAATTAGGCGAAAAGCAAGCCCCTCGCCGCGCTCGCCCGACGAAGCGAGAGGCGTCACCGTGTAATGTAACGCTGCGTAGCCGCGCGGCAATCGCGCCATCCAAGGTTCCACCCCTGTTAAGATAGCGGTCGCGCGCCCTACCCGACCCCGACCCCGGTTCGCATTCCGCGCGCAGGAGATTCGCGATGCCCGCTTCAGAGGATCGTGAGGTCCGGCAGGCGATCGAGCTGCTCCAGCAGAACTGGCGCGACGAAAAAGAAAGCGCGCGTGTCTATCGCGAACTCGCCGGGACCATGCAGGACGCGCGGCGGCGCGACATTCTGCTTCGCATGGCGCAAGCCGAGGAACGCCACGCGGCGCGCTGGGAACAAAAACTCCGCGAACTCGGCTCGGCTCCACCCTCGCTCACCGATAGCTGGTCGAAACGCCTGAATCGCTGGCTGAACCGCAGCGCGGGACTCGCCGTGGCCGTGCGCCGCATGGAAGCGGCCGAAGATCGCGACACCGCGAAATACGAGGCCCAGCGCGAAATTCTTTCTCAGGACGAGGAAGCGCGGCAGGCACTGCGCGAAATCGCCGTCGAAGAGAAAGCTCACGCGCGCGTGCTGCAAGGCCTCCAGCCGCAGCTCGGCCCGCAGACCATCCTCGACGTCATTTTGAAGCGCGAGCGCTGGCACGGCCGCGGAGGGTCGTGGGTCGCCGACGCGATTTACGGCGTCAACGACGGTTTGGGCGCCGTTTTCGGCATCGTCAGCGGCGTCGCCGGCGCCACCGGGAATCAGCAGCATTACGTTCTCGTCGCCGGCCTTGCCGGCATGTTGGCATCCGCGCTTTCGATGGGCGCCGGCGCGTACCTGGCCGTCAAAAGCGAACGCGAGGTCTACGAGGCAGAGATTTCACGCGAGCGCCGCGAAATCGAGGAAAATCCCGAGGAAGAAAAAGAGGAAATGGCGCTGTTCTACGAATTGCAGGGATTCGAAACACAGGAAGCGCGCCGCATGGCAGACACCGTCGCTCGCGATTCCGAGCAGATGCTTCGCACCATGGCGCAATCCGAACTCGGCCTTTCCGAACGCCATTTTCCCAGCCCCTGGAAGTCCTGTTTTTCCGCCGGCATTTCCACCGCCGTCGGCGCGTTCATTCCCATCATTCCGTTCTTTTTCATGGGCGGCGTCGAAGCGGTGATCATCGCGTTCGGCATCAGTATCCTGGCACATTTCGCCGTCGGCGCGGCGAAAACGATCATCACCACGCGGAAATGGTGGGCATCCGGCTTCGAAATGACGCTCGTCGGCGTCCTCGAAGCCGTCGTCACGTACGGCCTCGGCCTCGCGTTGGGCGGCTTCGCCTGATCGCGTCGTGCGGTACGGGAACGGCAACCTCCCGGCAGCCGCCGCGGCGAAACGCGACGCGCGAACCCTACGATTGGCGTAACCGTTGGCCGCCCCCATCCGTCCTACGGGCTGCGGGGATGGAGAGAAGAGCCACACCTTGAGGGACGGGAAGGGAATTGCCGGGGCTTGCGCAGCCCTGTTTCTTCTGCTTGCCGCAGTCGGGGTTACGCTTCGCGCGCAAACGACCGCTTCTTTTTCCGGCACGGTCCGCACCGCCCAGGGAGTGCCTATTCCCGCCGCAACCGTCCGCATCGAAAATGAATCCACGCATCGCGCCTGGATGAGTTGGACCGACGCGTCCGGCAAATTCACGTTTCCTTCGCTTCCTCCCGGCCAATATCAGATCCGCGTCTTCATGATGGGATTCACTCCCGCCTTTTCCCAGGCAACGGTCGGCAAGACCAACTCGATGTTCAGCCTCACGCTCAACGTAATGACCGCTGCCGAACTCGCCCGGTTTTCCGCCATGGCCCAGCGCATGGCCGCCTTTCGCCGTGGGAGTTCCGCGAACACCTCCGGCGAACTGCCCGCGCCCGGAGCGCCCGCTTCGCCTCAGGCGCCCGGGTCGCGGGCGAGTCCAACGCGCGGCGAATCCGCCGCCCGGCGTCAAGCCGTTCCGGCCGGCGTCATGAACGCCGTGCGCAGCGGGATGGGCGGCTTCCAGCAAGTGGATATTTCCGGCGGCGACGAATCCGGCATGGAAGAAAACTCTGGAGCAACGGGGCAGCCAACGGCTTCGGGTGCGTCGTCCGCGCCGCAAACAACGGCCGGCGTTTCCAACGAACCGCTCGGCGCCGCCGCTTCTTCCGACGCGTTTCTGATGAACGGCTCGGTCGGCCGCGGCGTGAACACGCTGCCGGGCGCCGGAATCGCCTTGGGGGGTTACGGGCCTGGCGGCCCGATGATGATGGCAGGTCCCGGAGGGCCGATGGGCGGACCGATGGGAGTGCCGGGTGGTCCGCCGATGGCTGGCGGAGGTCCTGGTGGGATGCGCGGCGGTCCAGGCCGATTCCGCGGCCGCGGACCGATGCGCCGCGGACCGATGCCGGCCGGGAGCGTTGCGGCGCTATACGCGCGGCGGCGTTTTTTGCGCTCGTCGGTGAATCGCGTGCGGTTCAACGTCTTCGAGCGCTACGACAATTCCGCCTGGGACGCGCAGCCCTATTCGCTGACGGGCAACGCCGCGCCAAAAATCAGCCACTATAACGAGCATTTGGGCGTGAGCGCCGGCGGTCCGCTCTATTTGCCGCACATCTACGATGGGCGCAATCGCACGTTTTTCTTCGCCAACTATAATTTCAATCACCAGATCAGCCCCATCAATACTTATGCTACCGTTCCCACCGCCCCCGAGCGGGGCGGCAATTTCTGCGACCGCAACGCGCAGCTCTACGATCCCTTTTCGAGTTCGGGAGGCCCGCGCGCTTCCTGGGGCTGCCAGGTTCCCGCGAATCTGTTGAATGGCGCCGCGCTCGGCCTGCTGAAGTACATTCCGCAGCCGAATCTGCCGGGTTTCGTCCAGAATTTCCAGCTCCAAGGAACCGTGCCGCAGACCGACAATTTCGCCAACATCCACGTGCTGCACACGATCTCGTCGCGATTCAGCGTGAACGGCGGCTACAACCTGCAATCGTCGAATGCCGATACGCTCACCGATTTTCCGCTCATCGGCGGTAGCACCGCGACACGGAATCAAAACGTGGATCTCGCGCTCATCCAGAACTGGACCACGCGCCTGGTCAATTCCACCAGCCTGAATTTCAATCGCAGCCGCATCGAAACGCTGAGCGACAACGCTTACGTGAATAACGTCGCGGGCGCGCTCGGCATCACCGGCGTATCCACGAGCCCGATCGATTACGGCATTCCGCAAATCGGCTTTACGAATTTCACCGGCCTGAGCGATCCCATTCCGCTGCTCAATCGCAACCAGACCTGGCGCTTCGACGACGGCATCACCTGGACCATCGGCAATCACGTGCTCTCCGCGGGTTTCGAGGTACGGCGCCTCGATTGGAACAAGCTGGGCGATCCGATTCCGCGCGGGTCGTTCACGTTCACGGGCCTGATGACCTCGCAGCTGAATTCCACAGGGCAACCGGTTTCCGGCACGGGGCTCGATTTCGCGGATTTCCTGCTCGGTTTGCCCGAAGCGACCAACACGCGTTACGGCAGTTCCGCCAGCTATTTCCGCAGCTGGGGCTATGCCGGGTATTTCGACGACGATTGGCACGTCGTTCCGCGCTTCACGTTCGATTACGGCGTGCGCTACGACTACGTCACGCCGCCGGTCGAGCTTTTCAACGCCATCGCCAACGTCGTGGTCAGCCCGGGCTTCGCTGATTCGGCGGTCGTCACGCCCGGTGAGCCCTCGCCATTCGGCGGCTCGCTGCCCCGTGCGCTCGTCTATGGCGATCCGACGAACTGGTCGCCGCGCATCGGTTTCGCCTGGCAGCCGTTCCCGAAGGACCCGTTCATCGTCCGCGGCGGCTATTCGATCTTCTACAACGAATCCATCTACCAGCAACTCGCTTTCGATATGGCGAATCAGCCGCCGTTTGCCCAGGCGCAGACGCGGCTCACGTCCTCCTCTTCCTTGCTGACGCTCGAAAATGGATTTCCTCCTGCGCCGCCGCGGGTGGCGCAAAATACTTACGCCGTCGATCCCCATTACCGCGTCGGCTACGCGCAGATTTGGGATCTTTCGCTCGAGCGGCAATTCGCGGGCGGCTGGATGCTTGATGTCTACTACACGGGAACGAAAGGTACGCATCTGGATATGCAGCTCGCGCCCCACAGCGAGCCGCCCGGCAGCCCGCTCGGCGGCCAAACCGGCAGCGGCTTCATCTACGACACCGATGGCGCCTATTCCATTTACAACGCGGCCCACGTTGTGGTCCGCAAGCGGCCCTCGCACGGCCTGATGCTGATTGCCGATTACGCGTTTGGGAAGTCGCTCGATGACGCTAGCACGATCGGCGGCGGCGCCGCGACCGTGGTGCAAAACGACAACAATTTCGCCGCCGAATACGGCCTTTCGTCCTTCGATATTCGCCAGCAGATTCGCGGCTTCATGTTCTATCAGTTGCCGTTCGGTCCGCGGCAGCGATGGGCGCGCGGCGGTTGGCGGGAACGCCTCTTCGGGAATTTCCGGCTCAACGCGATTCTGACCGCCAACACCGGCA
>JAKAOH010000029.1 GCA_021812285.1 Acidobacteriota bacterium
CCGCCGTCCATCTCGGCCTTCCCTGGGTCTACGGCGCCGTCGTCGCCAGCTACGGCGTAACCATGCCGGTCGAGCCCGGCCGCACCGCTTGCCTCGCCTGCCTCGTCGAGGATTCCTCCGGCTCGGGTCACGAGGAAACCTGCGATACCGCCGGCATCGTCAATTCCGCCGCGTCTCTCATCGCCTCGCTCGAGGTCGCCGCCGCGCTGCGCCGCCTCGCCCAGGCCGAGCCGCTTCCCTCACGCCTTGTCTCCGCCGACGTCTGGTCGGGCCGCTTCCAGTCGCTTGCCGTGCCTCGCCGTTCCGATTGCCGCTGCTGCGTTCGCAGCGAATTTCCCTATCTCATGGGCAAGGCCCAGCCCCACGTCACCATGTGCGGCCGCGATTCCGTGCAGATTCACGAACGCGCCCGCCGCCTCGATCTCCCTGATCTCGGCCGTCGGCTCGCCCTCACCGCCGGCGACGTGCGCGGAAACGAATTCCTTTTGTGCTTCCGCGTTCCGCCTTACGAAGTCACCGTCTTCGCCGACGGCCGCGCCATCGTCAAGGGCACGAAAGATCCCGCGGTGGCGCGTTCCCTTTACGCCCGCTATATTGGCTCCTGAAAACGCCGTACCGGAGGTTTCCAGTGACCGCCCGTTCGCTCGCGCTCGCGATTCCGCTTGTTTGCCTCTCGCTTGCCGTTCCCGCCCACGCGCAGCAGAGCCCGGCTCCGCCCACTGTTGCCTCGCTTCTCGCCTCGAAGCTCGAGCGAAACCTCCGCCAGATCGCCGCGAAACTCGATGGCGCAATGGGCATCTACGCCGAAAATTTGCAAACCGGCCAGACCTTCGCCGTCAACGCCGGCACCGTTTTCCCGCAGGGCAGCTCCATCAAAATTCCCATCCTCATCACCCTCCTTCGCCAGGATCAGCTCGGAAAGCTCCATCTCTCGGATCGCGTCACCATCCGTAGCGCCGATCTCGTCGGCGGCAGCGGCGTGCTCCAGGATTTCGGCGACGGCACCTCTTCCATCTCCCTCCGCGATCTCGCCGCACTGATGATCGTGCTCAGCGACAATAGCGCCACCAACATCCTCATTGATCGCGTTGGCATGACAAACGTGAACGCCGAAATCCGCCGCGCCGGCCTCGTCCATACGCGCCTCGCCCGCAAAATGATGGATATCGCCGCCGAGCGCGCGAGCCGCGAAAACGTCTCCACCCCGCGTGAAATGGCCACGCTCGTCGCGAAACTCGAGCGCGGCCGGCTTCTCGACGCCTCCCACACCGCCTTCGCTCTTCATTTGCTGGAAGATTACAAGCAGACCCCGCTCCGCGACGGCATCCCCGCCGGCGTCCTCGTCGCCGATAAGCCCGGCGGCCTGCCCGATGTTGCCTGCGATACCGGCGTGGTATTCGTTCCCGGCGCTCCCTACGTTCTCTCCGTCATGACTACCTACGACGCCCACGATCGCGCCGGCAATCAGGCCATCACCGCCGTCTCCCGCGCCGTCTTCTCCTATTTCGATCGCCTGGCCAGCTCCAACGTTTACGGCAACAAAGTCCGTTAGCGCCCGCGCAGCAAAGCGACATAGCCGGCCATCAGCTTCTTCCACGCTCGGTATCGTTCCCCTCGCCCGCGATCGCATGTTCCTTGCTGACGAAATACGCCACTTTGCTCCGGTCGATGAAATGCGCTTCGTCCTGCGTGATCGCTTTCCATTCCTCCGATTCCCGCGCTTCCAGCAGCGCCGCCTCGTCGTCGAACCACAATTCCGCCATCCCGTCGTAGTCATGAGGGAACTTGTCGCCCGGCACCACGATCCGGTGGCTCTGCACCAACCGCCGCAAGTGCGGAATCCGCGCCGCCATCGCCCCGTGAACCTCTTTCCAGTAATGGAAAAATTCCTCGTCCGTCATCCCCGGCTTTTTCGTAATGCAATAGACGAGTTTGATCATGGTTTCACCGCTGATGATCCCGATGGGCATGGAGCGGCGCGAAGGCGCCGCCATGAAACGGGCGCTGAATTCATTCGCCTTCGAAAATCACCTGCGCCAGCGCGAAACCCGAGGTATGCGTCATCGAAAGCGAAATTCTCCGCACGCCGCGTTCCTCCGCCAGTTCCTTCGTTCGTCCGTGCAGTCGCAGCGTCGGCCGCCCACCCGGCTCGTTCGCCACTTCGATATCCACCCAGCGCACGCCGCGCCGCCAGCCCGTTCCCAGCGCTTTCATCGCCGCTTCCTTGGCCGCGAAGCGCGCCGCGTAGCGTTCGGTCGCGTTCCGATGGCTTTCGCAATACCGGATTTCGCCCGGCGTGAACACCCGCTCGACGAGCGCATGCCCGTGCCGCCGAATTGCGGCTTCCATCCGCTCGACTTCCGCCAGGTCGATTCCCATGCCCACGATCATTGCGTTCCCCGTTTGCCCGCCTCCAACACTCCCTCTCGCCGGGCGCGCGTGCCGCGATTATACCTATAATCGTTGCGGGCCACGGTTGCCCGCAACGGGATGAATCGCATCCAAAACGTGACAACTCGGCGCCGGCCATCGCTGCCCGCCTCGCCGCATCTGCCTCCCGAATGGAAGCTGCGTCGCCGCGGCGGTCTCGTCGTGCTCGAATCGCTTCCGCTCGCGCGCATCCCCTGGCTCGTCCACGGTTTCAGCACGCGCCTCGGCGGCGAAAGCCTGCTCGACGGCAGGCGCATGCTCAATCTCGGTTACGTCGAATGGGACGACCGCGCCCGTGTCGCGGAAAATCGCCAAAAATTCGCTCGCGCGCTCGGCGCTGGCTCCATGCAATGGACCGGCTTGCGCCAGTTTCATTCCTCAATGGTCAGAATTCCGCGCCGCGAAGCCTCCGCTTCGGCTCCTTGCCGCGGCGACGCCATGGCCACGCGCGCCCATGGCCTTCTGCTCGCCGTGCAAACCGCCGATTGCGTTCCGATTCTGCTGGCTGATGTCCGCCGGCACGTCGTCGCCGCGATTCACGCCGGCTGGCGCGGCACCGCCGCCCGCATCGCCCAGAAAACCGTCGGCGATTTGCGCATGCGCTTCGGCACGCGTCCCGGCGACGTCATCGCCGCCATCGGTCCCTGCATTCGCAGCTGCTGTTACGAAGTCGGTCCCGACGTCGCTCACGAATTCGGCAGTCAATTCGCCCCCGCCGCCGAGTGGTTTGATGGTCCCTTCACCCCGCTTTCCACCGGCGACGAACCGACTCCCTTTCTCTGGCTCCAGTTCGATCCTCCCGGCCACGATCGCCCCAAGCGCGTCAATCTCGATCTCGCCGCCGCCAATCGCTGGCAACTCGAAACTGCCGGCGTCCCCGCGGCCCGCATCTTCTCCTCCGGCTTGTGCACCTCCTGCCACGCCGATTGGCTCTTCAGCTATCGCCGCGAAGGCCAACGTACCGGCCGACTCGTCGGCGCGATTGGAATCCTGTAAAGGGGTTTTGGGGCCCGGAACCGGCCCGGCCGCGGCGTTACGGCTAATGCGGCTTTGACAGGGAAAACGTCGCGCGCACGTGAAACCGCCGGTAATCGGAATACCGGTCAGTGACGTTCACGTTCGCGCCGAAAAAAAGCGCCCGCGCGCTCACGTGGATCTGCGAATAGACGGGAAGCCAGACCTGATTGTGCTCGAGCGTCTGCTCGAATTCGATCGCCGTTCCGCGATGCACCGAAGCCAGGATTCCCCATCCAATCCCGAAGTTCTTGTCGAACCGCGCCGCGAGCTGCACCACCTCGCTCGCCTGCGCGTCGATCCAGATCGTTCCCTCGAGCGATTGCGCCAGCTTCTCGGCCAGCGTGTGCGCCTTGAAATGCGGATTCCGCTCGAAATTGAACGCAATCACTTCGCGCCCATCCACCATTTCCCGCCGCGGATTGTCGTATCGGTCCGCCCGTATGAAATCCTGGATTTGGATTTCCGCCTGCCGCCGCTCTTTCTCCCGCTTGGCGCGATCCTGTTTTTCGCGCTCGTATTTCTCCACTTCCTTGCGGATCCGCTCGTCCTCTTTCTCTTGCGCCTTCGCGCCGAGCGGCTCGCCGTTCTTTTCCACCAGCCGCTCGATTTCCCGCCCGCCCAGAAACGAAATCTCGTAAACGTCTGCCGTCCGCTTCTTCACTCGCCCGTGCTTGTCGAGCTTCTCCGTCACTCGTGCGTCGCGGCACGCATAGTTTTCACGGATCTTGTCGAGCTTGTCCTGATTCGCCAGCACCTGCCGCATCAGCGCGCCGATATCCGGTGCTGTTTGCGGGGAAGAACCGGCGGGCGCCGTCGCCGCCGTCTGCGCGCGCGCCGGTGCGGCCGCGGCCGGCCAAATCAGCGCCGCCGCAAGGCACAGCGCGATCTTCGGAAATTTTTTCAAGGTTCGCCTTTCGCCTTGCGAAGCGGGCGCCATCCTTCAAAACGCCATGCTAGGAAACGCTGGTGCCCGCGCCCGCCAGGGATTGCTCGATCGAAGCCAGTTGCCCGCACGCCGCCATGACGTCGCGCCCGCGCGAATACCGCACGAACGCCGGCACGCCCCGCTCGGTCAGAATCCGCCGGAATTCCTCGCTCGCCGCGGCCTCCGGCGTCCGATAGGGCAGCTCGCCCGGATTCCAGGGAATCAGATTCACTTTCGCCCGCAAACCGGAAAGCAGCTTCGCCACGCGCCGCGCGTCTTCCCGCCGGTCGTTCTCTCCGCCCAGCAAAACGTACTCAAACGTCAGCCGCTCCCACGGCCGCAGCGGATAATCCCGGCACGCCGCCATCAGCGTCGCCAGCGGATATTTCTGGTTGATCGGCATCAGCCGCGAGCGCTGCTCGTCGTTCGATCCGTTCAGCGAAATCGCGAGTTTCGGCCGCACCCGCTCCTGCCCCAGCCGCTCGATTCCCGGCACGATCCCGCTCGTCGAGATCGTCACGTGCCGCGCCGCCAGCCCAATGCCTTCGGGATCGAGCAGAATTCGCGTCGCCGCCATCGTCGCGTCGTAATTCAGCAGCGGTTCGCCCTGCCCCATGAAAACCACGTTCGTCCGCGGCCCCAGCCGCGCCGCTTCGCCCGCCAGCAACACCACCACCTGCCCCAGAATTTCACCCGCCGTCAGATTGCGCACCAGGCCCAGCGTCGCCGTCAGGCAGAATCGGCATCCCACCGCGCAGCCTGCTTGCGTCGAAACGCAAATCGTTTGCCGGCCCTCCGACGGCATGAAAACCGCTTCGATCGTGGCCGCCGCGCCCGCTCCGCCATTTCCCTCCGCCGCGTCGAGCGCCAGCAGATACCGCGCCGCCCCGTCCGAGGATTCGTACCGCCGCGCGACGCCCGGCAGCGACGCCGTGCATTCCGCTTCGATTCGCTTGCGCAGCGCCGCCGGCAGCGCCGTCATTTTGCCGAAATCGAATTGCCGCTCGGCGTACAGCGCGTGGTAAATCTGCGCCGCGCGGAACGCCGGCTCGCCCCAGCGCTCGGCCAGCGCGCCAAGTTCCTCCAGGGATTTGCCAATGAGTTCAACGGGCATCAGAGAGGTCCGGCTCGATCCATGATAGCATGCAGCCCGGAAATCACTCCGGCGAAGCCCTCCCAACCTATTGATAAAACAAATGTTAGAAAAACGTCACACCCTCCCGGCTTTTGCTCGCCGCCTGTGCCACAATAGGTGGGTAGGCTGCGCCGCCTCTCCACGTTCTCCGGCGGCTTTCCAGGAAAATACGAAAAGATTTATGGCCAACGAACTGGACGCGGTCGAGAGAAGCGTTTTGCCGAATGGGCTGATCGTCATCAGTGAGCGCATGCCCCATTTCCGTTCGGCCTCCGTTGGCATCTGGATCCGCCGCGGCTCGCGCGGCGAACCGGCCGAGCGCAACGGCATCTCGCATTTCATCGAGCACATGGTCTTCAAGGGCACCGAGCGCCGTTCCTGCGAGGAAATCGCGCGCACCATGGATTCGGTCGGCGGCATGCTCGACGCCTTCACCACCAAGGAATACGTCTGCTTCAACGCCAAGGTGCTCGACGAGAACTTTCCGGTCGCCTTCGACGTGATTTCCGATATGGTCCTGCGCCCGCTCTTCGGCGAGCACGATATCGATCGCGAAAAGAGCGTCGTCTTCGAAGAAATCAAGATGGATCAGGACAATCCGGAAACGCTCGTCAACGAATCCTTCCTCCAGAATTTCTGGGAAGGCCATCCGCTCGGCCGTCCGATTCTCGGCACGCGGGAAACCGTCGGAAATTTCGACCGCGACGGCCTGTTCGATTGGTTCCGGCGCTGCTACGCTCCGAATGAAATCATCATTTCCGCCGCGGGTAATCTGGAGCACGCTCGCCTGTTGGACCTGGTTCACGCCCAGTTCGGCTCGCTCGCGCCCGGCGCCGATGGCTACCACCCTGCGCCGCCCGATCCCTGCCCCGCGCTCGTCGTCCGCCGCAAACGTTCGCTCGCGCAGGCCCACGTCTGCCTGGGCGTGCCGGCGTTTCCCGTCGCCGATCCACGCCGCTTCGCGAACGCCCTCATCAACAACATCCTCGGCTCGGGCATGTCCTCGCGCCTCTTCCAGAATATTCGCGAGCGGCAGGGTCTCGCCTACGCCGTCTTCAGCGAGACCATCTCCTATCACGATACCGGCCTGCTCAGCGTCTACGCCGCCACCGGCAGCGACAAAGTGGAACGCCTGGTCCGCTCCGTAATCGAGGAATTCCGCCGTCTCAAGGACGAGCCCGTCGGCGAAGACGAGCTTCGCCGCGCCAAACAGCAGCTCAAGGGCTCGATGACCCTCTCGCTCGAATCCACCGGCTCCCGCATGGGCAATCGCGCCCGCCAGGAAATCTTTTTCGGCCGCTTCTACGCTCTGGAGGATACCTTCGCTTCGGTCGAAGCCGTCACCGTCGGCGAGTTGCGCCAGGTGGCCGGCGAACTGTTCGCGCCCGGCCGCGTCGCCTTGGCCGCCGTCGGCCCGCTCGACGGTTTCCAGCCCGATAGCGCCCTCCTCGCCTGCTGATTCTCATTTCCTCCCGTTTCCTGCGTCCGTCGAAGATTTGCTGTCATCCTGACGCGCCGGGCGGGTACGGCGCGGAAGGATCCCGAACGCGTCAAGCGAACTCCTCCCACGGCAACCTTTCGTCAATTTTTCCACAATTGCCCGTTGACCCGCGTGGCCGCCTTTGCCATCATCCAAAACAGTCTCGGCAAGGGAGTCGGGCGATCTCGGTACGCGTCACCATTCTCGCTTCGGGCAGTTCGGGCAATGCCACGCTGGTCGAAACCGGCAGCACGCGCCTGCTGGTGGACGCCGGCCTTTCCCGCCGCGAAACGTTGCGCCGGCTCGCCGCGCTCGGCATCGCTCCCGAGCCGATTGACGCCATCCTGGTTTCCCACGAGCACACCGACCACTCCACCGGCCTCGCCGCCATTTCGAGCAAAGCTCGTTGCCCCGTCTTCCTCACCGAGCCCACGCACCGGGAAATCTGCCGCATTCTCTCCGAGGACGGCGGCAAGGGCGTCGAACGCGCCGAATACATCGAAGCGGGAACGCGGTTCACCATTGGCGATATCGAAGTGGATCCGTTCTCGATTCCTCACGACGCCGCCGATCCCGTGGGCTACGCGCTCTGCGCCGCCGGCGTCAAAATCGCCATCGTCACCGATCTCGGCTATCTGCCCCAGCTCGTTAAATTCCATCTCCGCGGCGCCGATTGCCTGATTCTCGAATCGAATCACGATCTTGAAATGCTCAAGGTCGGCCCCTATCCCTGGTCGGTCAAGCAGCGCGTCATGAGCCGCACCGGCCACCTCTCGAATCACGTCGTCAGCGAATTTCTCGCCGATCCCGAGGATTTCGATGGCCGTCCGCGCCATCTCGTCCTCGCCCATCTTTCCGAGCAAAACAACACACCCGATCTCGCCCGCATTTCCGCCGAAGAAGCCCTCGGCCGCCGCCCCTCCGATTCCCGCTTCCAGGGCGAGCTCCTCATCGCCTCACAAAGCGCCCCCCTCGGCCCATTCCTTTTCTAAATGTAGCTTCCGCCCGAGCATGCGCCCGCGGCCCCTGCGTCAGGCGTAAGCGCCATCCGTGGCGCCGCCTATCTCCGCCCAGCGCCCGCAATCGGGTATCATGGGCAGTCTGCGCTGAAGCCAGGCGCGCTCCTTGGCGCGCTCTTCCGCAATCCTTCGAATGGAGTGATGGAACCGTGATCCCACGATACACGCGAGCGGAAATGGGCCGCATCTGGAGCGACGAAAACCGGTTCGGCAAATGGCTGGAGGTCGAGTTGGCCGCCGCCGACGCCTTGGCCGAAGCCGGCGTCGTTCCCGCCGAAGCCGCGCGTGTGCTTCGCGGCCACGCCCGTGTCGAGGTTCACCGCATCCTCGAACTCGAAGCCAAGGTGCGCCACGACGTCATCGCTTTCACCATGGCCGTCGGCGAAACCGTCGGCGATCCTTTGTCGGCGCGCTGGCTCCATTACGGCCTCACGTCCAACGACGTCGTGGATACCGCCCAGGCTCTACTCATCCGCGAAGCCTCCCGCCAGATCGAACAGGGTCTCGACCGCCTCGGCGAAGTGCTCGAGCGCCGCGCCTGGGAATTCAAGGATACGCCCGAAATCGGCCGCACCCACGGCGTCCACGCAGAGCCGATCACCTTCGGCCTGAAACTCGCCAATTGGTACGACACCAATCGCCGCAACGCCGAGCGTTTCCGCCGCGCCGCCCGCGAAATGGAAATCGGAAAAATCGCCGGCGCCGTCGGCAATGCCGCGCATCTCGGCCCGGAAATGGAGCAGAATATCTGCCGCAAGCTCAACCTGGAAGCCGCTCCGGTCTCTTCGCAAGTCATCGAGCGCGACCGCCATGCGAACTATCTCGCCGCGCTTGCCCTCATCGCCGCCCAGCTCGAGCGCTTCGCCCTCGAAATCCGCCATCTCCAGCGCACCGAAGTCCGCGAAGCCGAGGAGCCTTTCGGCGGCGAGCAGCGCGGCAGCTCCGCCATGCCGCACAAGCGCAATCCGGTCGTCTGCGAGCAGATTTGCGGCTTGGCGCGCGTCGTGCGCTCGAACGCCCAGGCCGCCTTCGAAAACGTCGCGCTCTGGCACGAGCGCGACATCTCGCACAGCTCGGTCGAGCGCGTGATTCTGCCCGATTCCACCACGCTCGTGGATTATCTGCTCGCCCGCACCACCAGCGTCATCGCGCACATGCGCGTCTTTCCCGACCGCATGCGCCGCAATCTCGACGCCACGCGCGGCCTCGTCTTTTCGGGTCAGTTACTTCAGGATTTGGTGGAAGCCGGCGCGCCCCGCGAAGACGCCTACAAATGGGTCCAGAAAAACGCCATGGCCGCCTGGGAAACCGATGGCGATTTCCGCGCGCTGGTTTCGAGCGATCCCGGCGTCACCCATTTTCTCAAGGAAGAAGCGCTTGCCCGCGTCTTCGATCTGGGCCGCCAGCTCCGCTACGTCGACGCGCTCTTCGCCCGCGTCTTCCCCAAAAAATCCTGATCCGCGCTGGCATCACCGCCGCCTCCGGGGGCAGGGGCGCGGTTACCGCGCCCTCCACGGCCAGAGGAAAGAACGGAATGCTGTCATTCTGAGGAGCGAAGCGAGGAAGAATCTGCTGTTTCTTCGAGAATTTTCGGAAGGTGAATTGCCATCCCTACTGTGCCCGCTGCACGTACCGCCCTTCGCTCGTATCCACGCGCACTTTGTCGCCGACGTTGATGAACGGAGGCACCTGAATCGTCAGTCCCGTCTCGAGCTTCGCCGGCTTCATCACCGAACTTGCCGTCGCTTTCTGAATCGCCGGTTCGGTTTCCACCACCGTCAGGTCCACCGTGTCCGGCAGCTCCACGCCGATCGGCTTGTTCTCGAAAAATTCCAGTTTCACCGGCAGGTTCGGCGTCAGATACTCCACCGCGTCGCCCAGCAGGTCGTGTCCCAGCGCGATTTGCTCGAAGTTTTCCAGGTTCATGAAGTGGTAGCCTTCGCCGTCCCCGTAGAGGAATTCGAAATCCAATTCGTCCAGAATCGCCCGGTCCACGGAATCTTCGGCGCGGAACTTGTAGTCGATGATCGAACCGGTGCGCAGGTTGCGCATCCGCGTCTGCATCGCCCCGCGCTTGTTGCCGGGAGTGCGGTGTTCCACGCTGAACACGGCGTAAAGGTCGCCTTCATGCTGGATGATCATGCCGGGGCGCAATAATGTCGCTTTCACGATGTGTGCTCCTGAAACTTGGAAGGCTTCACGCGGGTTTTATCGCGGTATTCTGGAAGCCGCCCAAAAATTATAAAAGCCCGCTCCCACCCCGGTCAAACTTGCACACCGCGGCTAGAAGAGCGCACAGATTTTATGCTATGTTCCTGTCCGGCGGGGGCACCATGGCCCAACAAAAAGCGGCAGAGGCTAATTGGCCCCCGGCGGTTGTGCAGCCGCAAGGCTCACCGCCGGCAGCTGTGACGGCCTCAGGGCTCCTATCGACTGGAGCAGCGCTACGGTATTCTTCGCCTCGCCGCGCCAATGGAAACGGCAATTCACAAAGCTCGATTGCTGCCAGCCGAACTCTCCGCCTGAATAGAAGAGGTCGCACTCCTTTAGCGTGCAACCCATGAAGCACACCCCTTCCAGCTCAAAGCTTTGATTGCTAAACGCCTTGTCCTTATGGACGCGCATGATCAATATCCCCCACCACCCAAACGCCGGATATGCGGGGCCGGCCATCTACGCAAGGCCCCGAAAGGAAAAGCGCTGGCTGGATCGAGAAATATCATATATATATGATTCAATGAAGTCAAGGGAATCCGGTTGCCAAATCACAAAGAAGTGATACCATTCGAGGTGGCGTTGTGGTCCTTCCTGGACCTAGTAGAAGCTGGGACAAACCGGATCGAAGAATGGTATCAAGCCGAGCTGTCGCAGGAAGGCAAGGACAGCTTCGACGCCTTGCTGAAGAACACCAGGAAAATCGCCGACCACCTTCAGTGGGGAGGCTTCAAATTCCTCAAGGGCGAGGCTCGCGCCGAAAGAGTTTGGGAATTGGCATTCAGGGCCGAAAAGCGGCAGTACCGCATCCTGGGCGTATTCGGACCGGCGAGAAAGCAGGCTGTCCTGTTGGCGGGGTGCTACCACAAAGGGAAGGTTTATGCGCCACGCGACGCCATTGAAACCGCTTGCAGACGAGCAAGACTCTTGTGGGAAGGGAGGGCAACAACCGTTGAACGAAAGGTGGACGAGAGTCTCTAGACTGCTATCCGACCCCGACGCCCGGGCCTCGTATATTAGATCGAAAATAGCCGTCCTCGTGCCGTCACAGATCAAGGCTCTCCGACTCAGGTCCAACATGCCGCGGCAGGTTGACCTGGCAAGAGAGGTCAACATGCAGCAGTCCCGCATTTCAATGTTTGAGACGCCCGGGGCGGCGAATCTTACACTCGAAACCCTGAGCCGCCTGGCTGCCGCATTCAAGGTCGGGCTCGTCGTGCAGTTTGTCGCCTTCAGCGAAATGCTCGCATGGGAGAACCGATTCAGCCAGGACTCCTTCGACGTGTTGCGGCTTGACCGGGACCGAGATTTCATCCTTGGCCGCACGCGGAGGGAGCGCAGAAAGACCAGAAGGCCGCCCACGGGGTACAAAGGGGCCAGGTACATCTCCCGGTCCGCGGCCGCGGGAGCAAGCGCTACATCGGCCCAGCTAGACCTCTTCTGGGTCAGACTGATCTCACCACCCAGCGAGACGCACCGCCTAGCAACGCAGTGGACAGAGGCACGAACTAGTGTGGGACGCCGGTCAAGCCCCAGCAGAACCTCAGAGGGAGAGAAGGAGAGGCTTTATGGAGAGCAGCAAACCCGCAACGCCCCAGCCGCAGCCGCTTAGAAACGAGCGCTCCGAAGATTTCATTTCAGTCTACGCGAACAATGTCATGTTCGAGAGCAGCGCCTTCGACCTAAGGTTGATCTACGGACAAATTGACCAAGCCGCCGGGGTCGTCGACCAGCACACAGGGGTGACGATCCCTTGGGTAGTAGCCAAGCTGGGGCTGCATTTCCTCAACACGCAGGTAGCCGCGCACGAGATTGTCTATGGCAAGATCGCGATTCCCAAGGAACTCTTTCCACTAGAGCCGCCACCTCCGCCGAAGGAACTCAGCCAGAACCCGCTGGTCCAACAGGTGTACGAAGCCCTGAAAAAACTGCGGGAAGAATTTATTAAGACAGCCTGACGCGAGCAGCGCCAGCAGCCAGTTGGCCACTTGAAGCTAGAGCGTAGCGCGGTGCGCACGGCCCTCGCGTCGGGGCGAGCCCGCGTGCACCGGCGTGCGAGTCGAAGACAGCTGCCGGGGCAGACCCCAATAAACCGCGCTTCAAAGCCCGGCCTAAAGGCACCCTGCTTATACTTCTCTGCCCGCCCCCTAAAGCCGAGCTACGCCGCTGTGCTATGATGCCCCCGAGCACCGAAATTCCCCGCGAGGAGCACAGAGTTGACGGCCCGCATCCTGAACGGCAATGCCATCCGCGATCAAATCTACACCGAACTCCAGACCGAAATCACCGCGCTTGGCGCCCGAGGAATTCAGCCCGGCCTCGCCGCCGTCCTCGTCGGCGATAATCCCGCCTCAAAACTCTACGTCAACAGCAAAATCGCCGCCTGCGCCAAGCTGGGTCTCGCGAGTTTCCTCATCACCCCTCCCGCGACGATTTCCACCGAGGAACTCCTCGCCATCGTCGCCGATCTCAATCGTCGCGACGACGTCGACGGCATCCTCGTCCAAATGCCTTTGCCGAAACAGATCGATTCCAAGCGCATCCTCGATACCGTCGATCCCTCCAAGGACGTCGACGGCTTTCATCCGGAAAATGTCGGCCGCCTGGTCGCCGGCCGTCCCAAGCTCGTCGCCTGCACGCCCGCCGGTGTCATGGAAATTCTTCGCCGCAGCGGCATCCCGATCGAGGGCGCCAACGCCGTGGTGATGGGTCGCAGCGATATCGTCGGCAAACCGATGGCGCTCCTGCTGCTCCATGCGAACGCCACCGTCACCATTTGCCATTCGAAAACGCGCGCCTTGGCGGAAACCGTCCGCCGCGCCGATATCGTCGTCGCCGCGATGGGTCGCGCCGCCATGGTCACGCCCGATTACATCCGTCCCGGCGCCACAGTCATTGACGTCGGCCAGAACGTCGTCAATTCCGCCGCCGACGCCGAGCGCATATTCGCCAAATTCCCCGAAAAAATCGAAGCCTTCCGCAAGAAAGGTTCGGTGCTCGTCGGCGACGTTCATCCCGATGTCGTCGAAACCGCCGGCGCCTTTACGCCCGTGCCCGGCGGCGTTGGTCCGCTGACCATCGCCATGCTCATGAGCAACACCGTCCGCGCGGCGTCTCTGCGCCGCCTGCACCTGGCCGCGGAAGCGGCCCACGCCGAGCGCTGATGCTGCGCATTGGCCTGACCGGCGGGATCGGCTCGGGCAAATCCGCTGTCGTCGCCATGCTCCGCGACCTGGGTGTTCCCGTCGTCGAAGCCGACGACATCTCCCGCGAAGTGGTTCGTCAGGGCGAGTCCGCCTGGAGCGAAATCGTCGAAGCTTTTGGCCGCGAAATCCTTCACGAAACTGGCGAACTTGACCGCGCCCGGCTCGCCGCGCTCGTATTCGCGGACCCGGAAAAACTCGCTCGCCTCAACCAAATCGTCCATCCGCGCGTGCTCGCCGCGCTTGACCGCTGGCTCACTGATCGCGAGCGCGAAGGCGCGCCCATCGCCGTCGTTGAAGCCCCGCTCCTCTACGAATCCGGCTACGCCGGAAAACTCGATCGCATCGTTGTCGTCTTCTGCCGGCGCGAACAGCAGTTCGAACGCCTCATCGCCCGCGGCATGAGCCCCGAAAACGCTGAAAGCCGTATCGCCTCCCAGATGCCCCCGGAAGAAAAGCAGCGTCTGGCCGCCGACCTCATCGACAATTCCGGAAGCCTTGAAGAGACGCGCCGCCAGGTCGCCCTGCTCGTCGAAAAATGGAAGCTCTTGCCGCAGCCCGGACAATCGTCCGAACACTCCGCCCCGAGCAGTAAGTAGCGTTCGCTTCTCGCGAGAGTGCCCGCCGATTTCCCTGGGAACCTGCAGAAATGGTCATTCTGAGCCCCGTCCCGGAGCCTCGGGACGCGCCTTGGGCGACAACCGCAGGGAGTCCCGACGTCTCCGCTGCAGAGCGGTCAACCTGAGAAACCGTCGGCCCAATGGCGCATTTGCATTACCGTCGGCCGGAATGCAGCATGCGCCACAGGTCGCTCTCAGAATTTCTCGATGCGAATCGAGCCGTCGCCGGTGTGCAGCCGCAGCGATCCGCCCCCGCCATTGATTTCGCCATTCACTCTCGAGCGGTTGATCACGCCGGAAACAGTGACTGGAAAATCCAGCGAAACGCGCCCGTCGCCCGTATGCGCGTAAAGATACGCCGCGAAATTCGCCGGCAGCCGCAGCCGAATCGAGCCGTCGCCCGTGTTCACCGACCATCCCGTGCTGATCTTCGAACCCGCCTGCGCCTCCGCCTCCACCGATCCGTCTCCCGTGCGCAGTTGCAGCGAATTGAATCGCCCGCTCACGCGAATGTGACCGTCGCCGGTGCTGGCGTTGAGCGTGCCGTCGAGCCCCGACGCCTCGATGGCCCCGTCGCCCGAATGCAGTTGCCGCGCGCCGCTTCCTCCCGAGAGCGTAACCGAGCCATCGCCCGTATCCAGCCGCACGTTCCCCGAAACGGGATCGCAACTGATTCGCCCGTCGCCCGTGTGAATATCCAGATCGGCCGCGCTCGGAACGTCCAGTTCCACATTCAGCCCGTGCATCGTTCCGAAGAAATGGAAAATTTGGCGCGGCACGTGAATTTCGATGTTCGCCGTGTTTCCGGTCTGTTGCGCCGAAATTTTTACTTCCGGACCGATTTTCCAGCCGGTTGTCGTCACCCGCGCGGTAATCCCCGGCTGGTTCCCCGCGACGATCGTCACCCTTCCCTCATTCGTGTTCAGCGTAAATTCCGGTTTCCCGTTAAAACGGAAACTCTTCGTCCACACGTCGGCTCGCGCCGGCGCCGCCGCCGCGGTCAAGCCCGCCAGCGCGATTCCCAGCAGCCAAATCTTCGCACGCATAGCATCCTCCCGATTTCTCCCATAGGTACGCGGCAGATGGCGTGGAAGTTCCCTTAGGTTTTCGTGGTTTACTCGGCCCATTCCCGCCGGATGCGTTCGCGTTCCGCTTCCGTCATTGCGAACCATCTTTCGGCCAGGTCCTTCACCCGTTCGAGCGCGCCCTGCATTTCCGACTGTTTCCGCTCCATCGTCGCGCGGTCGGCGTCGGTCGGCACGCGCACGAGCGGCGCAATGATCATCACCGCGCGCGAAAAGGGACAAGGAACCTGAAACAGATCCCAACTCCGCTCGAACGTATGTCCCCGCTCCACGCCGATGTGGAACACCATGATCGGATGCCCCGTCTTCCGCGCCAGCATCACCGGCCCCGGCTTGGCGACGTACCTCGGACCGCGTGGCCCGTCGATCGTGAACGCAACGTCGTGGCCCTCCGCCAATCGTTCCGCCATCACCACCAGACCTCGCAGCCCTCCCCGGCTCGAGCTGCCCTGCGCCGTCCAGAAGCCGAATCGCTCGATCACCCGCCGCGTCCACTGCCCGTCGAAATTCGTCGTGTTCATCACCACCACGCGCCGATTTCTCCACCACCAGATAGCGGGGAAAATCGAGCGGTGCCAGAACGCCGAAATCACCGGCCGCTTCTGCGCCCACGAACTTTCGTAATGCCGGTAGCCGAGCACTTCGAACCGCAGCGTCGGCCCGATCGCGCCCACCAGCAGCGTTCCCAGCCAGCCGATAAGGGGAATCTGCATTCGTCGCCAGCGCGAAAGCTCGGGATACACCAGGTCGTAATGCAGGTTCATGCGTTCTGTGGCGGAATTCGGTGCGGCGGGATCGGAGCCGGTCTCAGGCATCGCTCGTCAGTATACGGCGGGCTCTACATTCCTTCGTAGTTCGGCCCTCCGCCGCCCTCGGGTGGCACCCACGTGATGATCTGATACGGATCGGCGATGTCGCACGTTTTGCAGTGCACGCAGTTCGCCGCGTTGATTTTCAGCCGCAGCGTTTCGTCCTCGCGCACCATCTCGTAGACCATCGCCGGACAGAAATACTGGCAGGGATTGCCGTATTCGGCGACGCACCGGTTGACGCAGATGTCCGGCTCGGTCACGTGCAGATGGCAAGGCTCATCGTCGTCGTGCCGCGTCCCGGAATGATAAAGGTCGGTCAGCACGTCGAACGTCAGCTTGCCGTCGCCGTGAAAACGCTCGAGCGGTTTCCATTGCCCGTTTCCAAGTTTCCGGTATTCGCGGTAGCCGGGCTCGACGCGAATCGGATCGGTCATGCCGCGCCCGCCGGTCGCCATCTGCAATCCCGCCTGAAAAAGCCCCGCCCACAGCCCGCTGCGGAACGCCTGGTGGAAATTCCGCACCGGCCACATCTCCTCGCGAATCCAGCTCCCTTCCAGCCGCCGCTGAAAACTCGAAAGCTTCGCCGCCGAAGTGTCGCCCGCCGCGAGCGCATCGTAGATGGTTTCCGCGGCCAGCATGCCGCTCTTCGTCGCGATGTGAATGCCCTTCAGCCGTTGCGAATTCAGCATCCCAGCCGCGTCGCCGATCAAAATCCCGCCGGGAACGTACGGCCGTGGCATCGAATACCATCCGCCTTCGGGCAAACTCTTCGCGCCGTACCGCACCAGCTTCCCGCCATCCAGCATCGCCCGCACGAACGGGTGCGTCTTCATCTTCTGAAACGCTTCGTGCGGATCAAAGAGCGGATCGTGATATTCCAGGCCAATCACCAGCCCCACCGAAACCCGGTTTTCCCCCAGCCCGTAAATCCACCCTCCGCCGTACGTGTGCGAATCGAGCGGCCAGCCCATCGTGTGCGCTACCCATCCCGGCGCCACGCGCCCTGCGGGTGTTTCCCAAAGCTCCTTGATGCCCACCGCGTAAATTTGCGGATTGATTCCGTCGAGTTTGTACCGCTCGACCAGCGATTTCGCGAGTGATCCCCGCGTTCCTTCGGCCAGCACCGTCACTTTCGCGCGCAGTTCGTATCCCGGCGTGAAATTCGTTTTCGGATCGCCGCGTTTGTCCAGCCCTTTGTCGTCAGTGATCACCCCGCCGATGCCGTCGTTCTCGAATATCAGCTCGCTGCCGGCGAACTGCGTGAACAGGTTCACTCCCGCCTGTTCCACCAGCCCGCCCATCCATTTCACCAGCTTGCTCAGCGAAACCACGTAGTTGCCGTGATTCCGCAGCGGCGGCGGCGTGATCGGGAATTTGATCGCCGTCTTCTCGGTCAGAAAATATGCGGCGTCGAAGGATACCGCCGGTCCCAGCGGCGCCTTCTCGCGAAAATCCGGCACGAGTTCCGCCAGCCCGCGCGGGTCCAGAATCGCTCCTGAAAGCTGATGCGCTCCGATTTCGCGCCCTTTTTCGAGCACGTAGACGTTTTCTGGCAATACCGCCGGCTCGCGTCCCGCTTTCTGATCCGCCGCGGCCAGTTGTCCCAACCGCAGCGCGCAGGCCAGTCCTGCCGGCCCCGCGCCCACGATCAGCACGTCCGCATCAAGTCTTTCGCGTTCCACGGTCACGATGACATTGTATCGAGGCTAGCGAGTCGAAGAAAGACGCCTGGAGCTAACAAGTGTTGCTAAGGTTTCTCGCTCAGCCTCGGAGAATGGATCCCAGCGGCGTTAGTGCTATGTGCCCGAGCCTTCCAGCTGCGCGATCAGCGCCGGCACGATCTCGAAGAGATCGCCCACGATCCCGTAATCAGCCACTTCGAAAATCGGCGCGTTCGCGTCCTTGTTGATCGCGACGATCGTCCGCGACCCTTTCATTCCCACCACGTGCTGAATCGCGCCGCTGATCCCCAGCGCCAGATACAGCTTCGGCGCCACCGTCTGGCCCGAGCTGCCGATCTGCCGGTCCATCGGCAACCACCCCTCGTCGCAAATCGGCCGCGAAGCCGCCAGCTCTCCGCCCAGCAATTTGGCGAGTTTCTCGGCCAGCGGAATATTCGCCTGCTCCTTGATCCCGCGCCCGATCGAAACGATGATTGGCGCCTGCGTCAGATCCACCGCCTGCTTCGCTTCGCGGAACAGCTCGAGCGGCTTCACGCGAATCTGCTCCGGTTTGAGTTCCACCGCCAGATTCGTCACCGGCGCTTTTCCGCCTTCGCGCTCGGCCAGTTGATCCGACCGAAATGCCCCCGCCTGAAACGACGCGAACCACGGCGGCGCGCCGGCGAAGCTCACGTCGGCGTTCGTCCGCCCCTGAAACATCTGCCGCACCAGCGTCAGCTTGCCGTTTTCCCACCGATACCCGACGCAATCGCCGACTATCCCTTTGCCCAGCGACGCCGCGAGTTTCGGCGCGAAATCGCGCACCTGATACGTGTGCGGCAGCAAAACGAGGTCCGGCGCGCTGCGCTCGATCGCCGTCCGCAACGCCGCGGTGAATCCGTCCGCCGTATACGGTTCGAGCAGTGGATGATCCAGCAGCAACACTTCATCCATCCATTTGCCCGCGAGTTCATCGGCGAGCGCCGCGACGTTGTGCCCGATCGCGACCGCGCGCAATTCCGAGCCGGTCTTTTCGGCGAGCTGCTGCGCCGCGGTGAGCGTCTCGAAACTCACCGGATTCCATTTCCCCTGCCGCTGTTCGGTGATCGCCAGAATTTTCATTTTTGTTCCGTTCCTTCCGCGCGCCTTACGACAGCACTCGCGCTTCGTGCCGCAGTTTTTCGAGTAGCGCCGCGGCCGCTTCCTTCGCCGAGCCGGCGAGGAACTCCGTTTTCTTCGTCTTTTGCGGCACGTAAACGCGCTCGATCGTCTGCGTCGCTTCGGAAGCGACCCCGAGCGTCGCGCGCTCCACCGGTTGAATCTCCTTTTTCTTCGCCGCCATGATGCCCTTCAGCGTAGCGTAGCGCGGCTTGTTGATGCCCGATTGCACGCTCAGCACCGCCGGCAGCGGCAGCTCCAGCCACTGGAACCATCCGGCTTCGAGTTCCCGCTTCAGCTTTAGTTTCCCGTCCAGCGCTTCGATCTGCATGATGATCGTCGCGTGCGGCAAGCCGAGCAGTTCCGCCAGCAGCACGCCGGTCTGCCCGAATCCGTGATCGTCGCTCTGCAAACCCGTCAGCACCAGGTCCGCCGATTCCTTCTGCAAAACCGCCGCCAGCGACCTCGCTGACGCCAGCGGATCCAGCTTGTAAAATGCCGCGTCCACCACGTGAATCGCGCGGTCGGCGCCTTTCGCCAGCGCTTCCTTGATCGTCTGCTTCGCACGCTCCGGCCCCAGCGACACCACCACCACTTCCCCGCCGTGCTTCTCCTTCAGCCGCAACGCTTCCTCCAGCGCGTAGCCGTCCGGCTCGTTCATCTCGAAACCGATGTCGGTTTCCCGAATCCACGCGCCTTCGCCGGCGATGGCGAGCGGAGCGTCGCGCGAGGGGACCTGCTTGACGCAAACGACGATTTTCACGAGAGCCTCCTGGAAGCGGTGTTTCGGGCCGGGGAGCGCGGCCGGAGCAACGTTGCGAGAAAACGCCGGGCGAAACCGCGGCGCCGCATTCAAGTATCGCGCAAAACGGGCGCCGATTCGCCCGCGCCGATTATTTTCCTTCCCAGCGCTTGAAGAGCAGTGCGGCGTTCGTGCCGCCGAAACCGAAGGAATTCGAAAGCGCGTACCGCGTCTCAGAGCGCCGCGCCTGGTTCGGAACGTAGTCCAAGTCGCATTCCGGATCCGGCGTTTCGTAGTTGATCGTCGGCGGCAGCGTCTGGTCGCGCAGCGCCAGTACGCTGATTCCCGCTTCCAGTCCGCCCGCGCCGCCCAGCAAATGTCCGGTCATCGATTTCGTCGAGCTCACCGGAATGTTCCGCGCCCGCTCGCCGAAGACGCGCTTGATCGCCGTCGTTTCCACCGCGTCGCCGATCGGCGTCGAAGTCCCGTGCGCGTTGATATACCCGATTTCCTCGTGCGGCACGCCGGCGCTTTCGATCGCCAGCTTCATCACCCGGTACGCGCCGTCGCCCCCTTCGGCCGGCTGCGTGATGTGATATGCGTCGCCGCTCATTCCGTAGCCCACGATTTCCGCCAGAATCGCTGCGCCGCGCCGCTCGGCATGTTCGAGCGATTCCAGCACCAGCATTCCCGAGCCTTCGCCCACCACGAAACCGTCGCGCTGCGCGTCAAAGGGCCGGCTGGCGTGTTCGGGATCGTCGTTCCGCGTCGAAAGTGCGCGCATCGCCCCGAACCCTCCGATGCACATCGGCGTGATCGCGCCTTCCGATCCGCCGCAGATCATCACGTCCGCGTCCGCGCGCGTGATGATGCGATAGCTGTCCCCCACCGCGTGCGCCGATGCCGAGCACGCCGTCGCCGTCGCCGAATTCGGCCCGCGCGCCCCGTGCCGGATCGATACGTGGCCCGAGGCCAGGTTGATGATGGCTGAGGGAATGAAAAACGGGCTGATCTTTCCCGGACCGCCCGCCAGCAGTTTCGAATGCTCGCGCTCGATCACGTCGAATCCGCCGATGCCCGATCCGATGTAGACGCCGGCGCGATCCGATTCTTCCGGCGCGATCGTGAGCCCGGCCATCTTCATGGCGTCGTCGGCCGCGGCGATCGCCAGCTGGATGAACCGGCCCATCTTCTTCAATTCCTTTTTTTCTACCCATCGCAACGGGTCGAATCCCGCCACTTCGCCGGCGATCTGGCAATCGAATCCGCTCGCATCAAACTGGGCGATGCGCCGGACGCCGCTTTTCCCCGCCAGCAGATTCGGCCACGCTTCGCCCGTGCCGATGCCGCAGGCGCAAACCAATCCCACGCCGGTGACGACCACGCGACGGCTCAAGTGCTGTTCCCCCTGCGTTCGGAAAGGGTTCCGCAGACTGCCGATTATTTCTTGGCTTGGCTGTGCTTATCGATGTAGCTGACCGCGTCCTGAACGGTTGCGATCTTTTCGGCGTCCTCGTCGGGAATCTCGATCCCGAACGCTTCTTCGAATGCCATCACCAGCTCGACCGTATCGAGCGAATCGGCGCCCAGATCGTCCACAAAGGAGGCCGATGGCGTCACTTCCGCCTCGTCCACGCCGAGCTGCTCGACGATGATTTGCTTCACACGTTCCTCGACGCTGGCCATGCTTATAGTTCCTCCGCTCGGCTCGGCTTTCTCACTGCAAGGCTGGAGCGAGCCCGCTTCGCCCCGAGGGTTCGGGGTGCCGGACTCCTCGGTCAGTCCCGCCCATTCTAGTCACCGCCCGCCACACGGTCAACCTTGCACCGCCGGCGCGCCGCTTCACCCTTCGGGGTGGCCCAGGCTTCCAGGGCCGGTGTAGCAACCAGATTCTTGGGAAGGGCACGGCTTCAGCCGTGCCGCAAGCGCTTGCACCTCCATGCGGCTTTAGCCGCTGAGGCTCGCACCCCTCGCCGCGCCTCTACGCCATGTACATCCCGCCGTTCACGTCCAAAACGTGCCCAGTGATGTACCCGGCTTCCTCGCTCGCCAGAAACGCCACCGCCGCGGCCACGTCCGCCGGCGTTCCCAGCCGCCCGAGTGGTATGCGCGCGGAAAGTTCCTGCACCGCTTTTTCCGGCAGCGCGTCGGTCATGGCCGTCGAAATGAATCCCGGCGCCACGGCGTTCACCGTGATATGGCGCGACGCCAATTCCACCGCCAGCGCCTTCGTCAGCCCGATCATTCCCGCTTTCGCCGCCACGTAATTCGCTTGGCCGGGGTTGCCCATCTCCGCCACCACCGAGCTGATGTTGATGATCCGTCCCCACCGTTGCCGCAGCATCGGCCCGATCGCCTGCTGCGCGCAAACGTACGCTCCGGTCAGGTTCGTCCGCAGCACCGCGTCCCAATCGGCGGTTTTCATTCGCACCGCCAGGCCGTCGCGCGTGATTCCCGCGTTGTTCACCAGAATATCCAGCCGGCCCAGCCGCTCGATCGCCTGGTGAAACACCTGTTTCGCCTGTTCGGTGTCGGCCACGTCCAGCGGCAGTGCGATCGCCGTTCCGCCCGCGGCTTCGATCCCGGTCAGTACCGCGTCCAGCTTTTCCTGATTCCGCGCAACGAGCGCCACTTTCGCGCCGCGTTCGGCCAGCGTCCGCGCGATGGCTTCGCCGATTCCCTGCGAAGCGCCGGTGACGACGGCCACACGATCGTTCAGTCGGAACATGAGCGGTTACCGTCCTTACGGGGAAGCGCGGTCGCGGAAACACCGCGCTCGCTCGGCCGCGCCTGCGCAATCCCGCGCCGCGCCAATCAGGCCTCTGGTTCTTCCGCGCTTTCGCGGGAAAGCTTTTCGAGCGCGCCGTTCAGGCTCTCTTCATCCTCGACGTTCGCCACGCGCACCGACCGGTCGATCTGCCGCAGCAATCCGCTCAGCACGCGCCCCGGTCCCACTTCGATGAACAGCGAGACGCCCAGCCCGATCATCTCGCGCACCGATTCCTCCCAGCGCACCGGCTGGCACACCTGGCGAACCAGCGCTTCGCGCGCTTCCTCGCCCGTCGAAATCGGCTCGGCGTCCACGTTCGTCACCAGCGCGTATTTCAGCTCGCCGAACTTCGTCTTCGCCAGGTCCTTTTCCAGCCGCGCTTCGGCCGGCTTCATCAATTCCGAATGGAAAGGAGCGGAAACCGGCAGCAGCACCGCGCGCTTGGCTCCGCTTTGCGAAGCCAGTTCCACCGCGCGCTTCACTGCCGCCGCCGTTCCCGAAATCACCGTCTGTTCCGGCGCGTTCAGGTTCGCCGGCGCCAGCACGTCGCCATTGGCGGCGCGCCGGCAGATTTCCGTCACCAGCGCCGGAGCCAGGCCCAGAATCGCCGCCATCGCTCCTTCGCCCGCCGGCACCGCTTCCTGCATGTACTTGCCGCGATTGCGCACCAACCGCACCGCGTCGGCAAACTTCAGCGATCCCGCCGCCACCAGCGCCGAATATTCGCCCAGGCTATGCCCGGCCACGTAGTCTGGCGTCACGCCCTTTTCCGCCAGCACGCGTTGCGCCGCGACCGAAACCGTCAGGATCGCCGGCTGCGTGTTCTCGGTCAGCTTCAGTTCCTCTTCCGACCCCTCGAAGCAGACGCGCGAGATCGCGACGCCCAGCGCCGCGTCGGCCTCGTCGAAGACGGCTTTCGCCAGGGAAAATTTCTGGCACAGGTCGCGCCCCATGCCCGGATACTGCGAAGCCTGGCCGGGAAACAGGAAGGCCATTTTGCTCATGCGGTTTCCTCGATCTTCAGGTGTTCAGCGAAACGGTCGCGGCCGAAAGGTCGCGCTCGATCCGCTCGTTCACGCGGCCGCGAACCATTTCCGCGGCCACCCGGATGGCGTTCTTGATCGCGTTCGCGTTCGAGCGGCCGTGGGCGATCACGCAGACGCCGCGAACGCCCAGGAGCGGCGCGCCGCCGGATTCCGCGTAGTCGATCTTGCGCCGGAATTCGGCGTAAGCGCGTTTCGACAGCACGTAGCCCACCTGCGCGCTCAGGCTGCTCCGCAGCGCTTCCTTCAGCTTGCCGGAAATCAGCTCGGCCACTCCCTCGCTGATTTTCAGCGCGATATTGCCGATGAAGCCGTCGCACACGATCACGTCCGCCACCTGTCCGGTGAAGACGTCGCGCCCCTCCACGTTCCCGACGAACTGGATCGGCAGCGGCTTCAATTCGTTGTGCGCCTCGCGGACCAATTCATTCCCCTTGCTCTCTTCCTCGCCGATCGAAAGCAGTCCCACCCGCGGCCGCCGCGAGCGAAACACGGTGCGGTAATAAATTTCGCCCATCACCGCGAACTGCACCAGATGTTCCACCCTCGAATCCACGTTCGCGCCCACGTCCAGTATCACCGCCACGCCGCCGCGCGCCGTGGGAAAGGGAGCCGCCAGCGCCGCGCGGCTCACCGAAGGCAACGTCCCCAGCACGAATCGCGCCACCGCCATCACCGCGCCCGTGTTTCCCGCGCTCACCAGCGCGTCGGCCTTGCCGTCCCTCACCAGGTGCGCCGCCACGTGCGCCGAGCTGTTCCGCTTCTTCCGGAAAGCGACGCCAGGCGCGTCGCTCATCGCGATCACTTCCGTCGCCGGCACGACTTCGAGCGCCAAATCCCGGTGCGGATGCCGCGCCAGCTCCGCCTTGATCGCCTCGGGCCGGCCCACCAGCAGCACGCGAACGCCGAACTCCCGCGCCGCCAGGATTGCTCCCTCGATTTCGATACGGGGCGCGTGGTCGCCGCCCATGGCATCGAGCGCTACCGTGGTCATGTGCCTGTCCCGGTGGGGTCGGGAAACAAAGGGTGCCTTCGCCGTGAGGGGCTCAGCTCTTGGTCTGAATCACTTGCCGGCCCTTATAGAACCCGCAGTGCGGGCAGGCGTGATGGGGCAGCTTCTGTTCGTGACAGTTCGGGCAACGCGAATCCGCCGCCCCCGTCAGATGGTCGTGCGCCCGACGCTGATTCTTGCGCATTTTCGAGTGTCTTCGTTTCGGATTCGCCATGATTGTGCCTCACCGGCTGCTTGTATTTTCGTTACCGCACCGTTCCGGCAGCCGGCCACGCCAGCGCGCCCGGAATCGCGGCTTATTGTCAGTGCTTCTTGAACCATTCGAGCTTGAATCGCTCGAGTGACGCCAGGCGGGGATCCACCGTCCGAGCTTCGCAACTGCACTGCTCGTAATTCAAATTCGCGCCGCAGTGCGGACACAGGCCGCGGCAGTCGCTCCGGCAGATCGCCTTCATCGGCACCGCCAGATTCACCTGCTCGGCCAGGATATCGGCCAGGAAAAGTCCGTCCCCCTCGAAAAACCCGATTTCCGTCTCCTCCAGCCGCAACTGCACATCTTCCTCGCGCGGCACCCAGGTCACCGGCCGGTACACCAGGTCGAAATCCCGGCTCACTTCCTCGATCACCGGCTCCAGGCATCGGGCGCAGTTCAGTTCCAGTCGGGTATGCAGGTTCCCGAAAATGTGAATCTGGCCGTCCACCAGCTCGGCCGTCGCGCGCACCGCCAGCGTTTCCACCTGCTTGAACTCGGTGGTGCGGAAATCCAGGCTTCCCGGCGAATAGCTTTTCCGGATCGGGAGGCGGTGGATAGCCAGCTCGTGAACGTCCAGGAACATCAGCCTCACCCAGAAGCCATTATAGAAGCGACACTTGCCGAGTCAAGGATAGAGCGGCCATAACGGTGCCCGTTTGCCGCAATG